>NZ_JAJEJR010000001.1:1264795-1580994 GCF_021390595.1 Paraburkholderia sp. HP33-1
TGCGTCATACGCCATCGCTGTCCGCGCAGCAGGTGCAGGCGCTGCTCGATCGCGACGCCGATGTCGTGGTGCTCGACGCGCGCCGCTTCGACGAGTTTCAGACCATGAACATCCCCGGCAGTATCAGCGTGCCGGGCGCGGAACTGGTGCTGCGCGCGCGGCAGCTCGCGCCGGATCCGGCTACGCGCATCATCGTCAATTGTGCGGGACGCACGCGCAGCATCATCGGCGCGCAGTCGCTGATCAACGCGGGTGTGCCGAATCCGGTCGCCGCGCTGCGCAACGGCACGATGGGCTGGACGCTCGCCGGTCAGCCGCTCGCGCATGGCGGCGCGCGGCGCGTCGAAGGCGCGGTCGACGACGTCTCCCGACTCGCCGCCGCCGAGGGCGCGCGCACGGTCGCCGATCGTGCGCGTGTGCGCCGCACCTCGCGCGACGAAGCGCGTCGCTGGGCCGACGAAGCGGTGCGCACTGTGTATCGCTTCGACGTGCGCATGCCTGAGGAGTACGAGGCGGGCCACGTGCCTGGTTTTCGCAGTGCGCCGGGTGGCCAGCTCGTGCAGGAGACCGACCTGTTCGTGCCGGTGCGCGGCGCGCGCGTGATCCTCGCGGACAACGACGGCGTGCGCGCGAACATGACCGCCTCGTGGCTCGCGCAGATGAACGTCGAGGTGTACGTGGTCGATGGCCTCACGGCGGCCGATTTCGCCGAGAAGGGCATGACGCCGCCCGTGCGTAATGCGGTCACGCCACCCGACGTCGACGAGATCGAGCCGGCCGGGCTCGCCGCGCTGCTGCAGTCGCCGGGTACCGTGGTGCTCGACTTCACGAGCAGCACGAACTACCTGAAGCGGCACATTCCGGGCGCCTGGTTCGTGATTCGCAGCCAGCTCGCTGACGCGCTGCGCACACTACCTGACGCGAAGCGCTATGTGCTCACGTGCGACACCAGCGTGCTCGCGCGCTTCGTCGCGCCGGAGCTCGCCGCGGCGACCGGGCGGCCGGTGCAGGTGTTGCGCGGCGGCACGATTGCGTGGATCGACGCGGGCTTGCCGATGGAGTCGGGCGGCACGCGAATGGCGTCGCCGCGCATCGACCGTTATCAACGGCCGTATGAAGGTACCGACAACGCACGCGAAGAAATGAGCGCGTATCTGGAGTGGGAGCATGGGCTCGTCGCGCAACTCGCGCGCGACGGCACGCACGGCTTTCGGGTGATATGACGGGCCGGATGGCCGGCGGCCGCGAGAATCCTCTGCCGATTCGGTGTAAACGCGCTCTCGTCGAAAGCCTCCAATACGTTTAGATTAATGACATCAGGAAGGCTTATCGAGGGACCAGGGCGGCCAATAAACGGCAGCGGTTTGTCATTCGGCGATGGCGCAAGGTGAGCAGCCAAGGTTGCTCATCGCTTCGTCTGGAGCGGACCGCTGCGCGTCGTCCGCGGTGCTTCGCGCAAGGCGGCCAGTGGGCCGCCGTCACTTCCGGTTGATCGCAATCGACCGAGCTGGCGACGCTGTGTACAGCGTCGCCTTTTTGCTTCTGGCGTGCCCATTCCCAGTCGACTTTTTCGCGCTGCGCGCGACACCTTGCGTGCGCAGCCGCACTCGCATTGCCTGCGTCGCTCGCGGTTTTTTCCGCGCACGGTTATGCTTGTAGCAAACACTACAGACCGGCAATGCACTGGGGCGGCAGATCCCGCGCGCATCCGGACAGGAACCGACGTGAACCTCAAACCGCTGGGTGTCATGCTGCTGATAGCGTGCTTCGCGCTGACCGGCTGCGACCAACAGCAGAGCGATCAGGCCGTGCAAAAACTCAAGGACTTTTTCAACGCGATCAAACCGGACGCGTTGCTGCTCAAGGACATGACGCCGGGCGTCACGACCGAAGCGCAAATCCTCTCGCAGATGGGTAAGCCCGAAACTGCGCGCACCTTCACCGACGGCTCGAAACGCTTCGAATATCCGCGCGGCCCGCAAGGCCTGAACACGTACATGGTCGACATCGATCGCGACGGCAAGCTGCAGGCGATCACGCAGGTGCTGACCGCGGCCAACTTCGCGAAGATCCGCCTCGGCATGACCGAGGACGAAGTGCGGCGCCTGCTTGGCAAGCCCGGACAGATCGCGGTGTTTCCGCTGAAGCCGGAGACCGTGTGGAGCTGGAAGTGGCGAGAAGGCGGCGTGACTGAAGAGGGCATCTTCAACGTTCACTTCGACCGGGACCAGAGGGTGTACACCACGTCGCGCTCGGACGTGATACGGGGGCGATAGCCGGAGGGAAATCCCGGCCACAATGAGGACCGACAAAGCGGGGGAAGCATGATACGTCGACGTCGATACAGCCGGATCGGGCTGGTGTTGGGAGGCGGCGCCGCGCGCGGTTGGGCGCATATCGGTGCGATTCGCGCGCTGCAGGACGCGGGCATCAAGCCCGACGTGGTGTGCGGCACGTCGATCGGCGCGCTGGTCGGCGCGGTCTATGCGAACGGCGATCTCGACTGGCTGGAGGAGTGGGTGTCGCAGCTCACGTGGCAGACCGTGGTGCGGCTGCTCGATCTGCGCATCTCGGGCGGACTGCTTGGCGGGCGCAAGGTGATCCAGCTGTTCGCCGACAAATTCGATGGCCGCTCCATCGCGCAACTGGACATACCATTCGCCGCGGTCGCAACCGAGCTCGACACGGGCCGCGAAATCTGGCTGCAGGACGGCAGCACGATCGACTCGGTGCGCGCGTCGATTGCCATTCCCGGGATCTTCACGCCGGTGTGGCACAACGGCGTGTGGCTAGTCGACGGCGGACTCAGCAACCCGGTGCCGGTGTCGGTCGCGCGCGGCATGCGCGCGGACTGCGTGATCGCGATCGATCTGAACAACGACATCCTGAACGGCCGCGACTTCGGCGGCGCGGTCGTCGAAACGCCCGCGCTCGATCCCACCGCGCCGCCGCCCGTCGCGCTGCGCCGCAACGGCAAGCCGTGGCCGCGCTGGCTCGCGCCAGCCGAAGCGAGCGTCACCGACGACGTGCGCGTGCCGCCGAAGCCGAGCGCGCAGGTGCCGTCGATGTTGAGCTCGATCGCGCAAAGCATCGACATCATGCAGGTGCGCATCACGCGCAGCCGGCTCGCCGGCGAGCCGGCCGATATCCTGATCCAGCCGCGTCTCGGCGGCATGGGCATCTTCGATTTTCACCGCGCGGCGCCGGCCATCGAGGAAGGGCGCGCGGCGGTCGAGCATATGCTGCCGGCGATTCGCGCGCGGCTCGCGCTTGAGTGAGCGTGAGCGCGAGCACGCGCTGTCGGGTCGCCGCAGCCTATCGAAAAAGCGACCCGAAACTTGTGAAATCGCGGCACGGCCGAGCGCGCCCGGCACACCTGACAAAACGATAACCCTAGTGAAACCAAGCGCTACGAGCGCTCCAACGAGCTTCGGCGCGTCATGGTGCGCTGCAGCAAGCAAGCCGCCCGGCATTTGAGAAATTGATTTTCGCTTGCGAGACTCCGCGCCATGCCGGAGTAGCGCGCAGCCCACGAAGCCGCCGCCATCCGCGCGATTTCAATAATCCTGGATGGAGACACGCGTGTTCCTATACGGCTTTGGTCCGGTGCTGCTCGCCGGCACGATCCAGACGATCGAGCTGTCCGTTCTGTCGCTGGCGGCCGCTGTGTTGCTCGGCCTCGTGGGCGCGGCGGCGAAACTCTCGTTCAACCGGCCCTTGCGGGCCATTGCGACCGGCTACACGACGCTGATCCGCTCGGTGCCCGATCTGGTGCTGATGCTGTTGCTGTTCTACAGCATCCAGATGGCGGTCAACGATGTTACCGACGCGCTCGATTTACCGCAGTTCGACATCGATCCGTTCGTGGCCGGCGTGCTGACGCTCGGCTTCATCTACGGCGCGTACTTCACCGAAACTTTCCGTGGCGCGTTTCTCGCGGTGCCGCGCGGCCAGCTCGAAGCGGGCAGCGCATACGGCATGAGCGGCGTGCGCGTGTTCACGCGCATCCTGTTCCCGCAGATGATGCGTTTCGCGCTGCCCGGCATCGGCAACAACTGGCAGGTGCTCGTGAAGGCCACCGCGCTCGTCTCGATCATCGGTCTCGCCGACGTCGTGAAGGCAGCGCAGGACGCGGGCAAGAGCACCTACAACATGTTCTTCTTCATCCTCGTCGCCGCGCTGATCTATCTGGCGATCACCACCGTATCGAACGTCGCGCTGATCTGGCTGAACCGCCGCTATTCGATCGGCGTGCGACACGCGGAGCTCTGAGCGTCATGATCGATATCCTCAATCAATTCTGGCAGGCGTACCTGTTCTGGGACGGGCAGCGCCTGTCGGGTCTCGCGGTCACGCTGTGGCTGCTGGTCGCGTCGATTGCGATCGGCTTCGTGTGCGCGGTGCCGCTCGCGGTCGCGCGCGTGTCGAACAAGCGCTGGCTCTCCACGCCAGTGCGTTTGTACACCTATGTATTTCGCGGCACGCCGCTCTACGTGCAACTGCTGTTGATCTACACCGGCGTGTACAGTCTCGCGTTCGTGCGCTCGCACAGCCTGCTTGACGCATTTTTTCGCAGCGGTTTTCACTGCGCGATCCTCGCATTCGCGCTGAACACCTGCGCGTACACGACCGAGATTTTCGCGGGCGCGATCCGCTCGACCTCGCACGGCGAAGTCGAGGCGGCGCGCGCTTACGGCATGAGCTGGTTCACGATGTACCGGCGCATTGTGATACCGTCCGCGCTGCGCCGCGCGCTGCCGTTGTACAGTAACGAAGTGATCCTGATGCTGCACGCGACGACGGTCGCGTTCACGGCCACTGTGCCCGATATCCTGAAGGTCGCGCGCGACGCGAACTCGGCGACCTACCAGTCGTTCAACGCGTTCGGGCTCGCGGCGCTGCTTTATCTCGTGGTGTCGTTCGCGCTGGTCGCGCTGTTCAGGCGTGCCGAGCGCCGCTGGCTCGCCCATCTCGCGGTGCGCACGCATTGAGCGCGCGTTGAAAATATCGTATCGGGCGCCGTGCGCTTCGGCACGGCGGCGTCCGCACCAGACTGATCCGCATTTTTCACTGGGAGAGCATCTTGCTCCATACCACTCAAACCGAAGCCTGCAAGCTCGCCGTACAGGACATCCACAAGCGCTACGGCGACAACGAAGTGCTCAAGGGCGTGTCGCTCAACGCGAACAAGGGCGACGTGATCAGCATCATCGGCGCGAGCGGCTCGGGCAAGAGCACCTTCTTGCGTTGCATCAATTTTCTCGAGCGGCCGAACGCCGGACAGATCATCGTCGATGGTGAAGCGGTCAAGACGAAAACCGATCGCGCCGGCAATCTCGAAGTCGCCGATCACAAGCAACTGCAGCGCATCCGCACGAAGCTCGCGATGGTGTTCCAGCACTTCAATCTATGGGCGCATATGAACGTGCTGGAGAACGTGATCGAAGCGCCGATTCATGTGCTCGGTCTGAAGCGCAAGGAAGCCGAGGACCGCGCGCGCGAGTATCTGGAGAAGGTCGGTCTCGCGCCGCGTCTCGAGAAGCAGTATCCGTCGCATCTGTCGGGTGGCCAGCAGCAGCGCGTCGCGATTGCGCGCGCACTCGCGATGGACCCGGACGTGATGCTGTTCGACGAACCGACGTCCGCGCTCGACCCGGAACTCGTCGGCGAAGTGCTGAAAGTGATGCAGAAGCTTGCCGAGGAAGGCCGCACAATGATCGTCGTCACGCACGAAATGGGTTTCGCGCGCAACGTGTCGAACCATGTGATGTTCCTGCATCAGGGCCGCACCGAGGAAGAGGGCAATCCCGCCGAGGTGCTCAGCGCGCCGCGCAGCGAGCGCCTGAAGCAGTTCCTGTCCGGCAGCCTGAAGTAACGCGCGGCCCGCTCGCTCGTTAGCTCTTCCTTCACATCCTCCGCAACCGATGGCCCGCACGTCCAGCCCGGCTCGCACGACGCAGGTCGCGATCGTCGCCTTGCCGCCCGTGTCGATGTCGGGCGTCGGGCCGATCGTCGACGCGCTCAATCTCGCCAATGAAATCGACGGCCGGGCGCTGTATCGCGTGCAGGTGTGTTCGTGGGACGGCCGCGCGGTGCCTCTGTCGGGCGGCGCGCAATGGCCGGCCGATGCCGCGTTCGGCGACGCGATCGCGTGCGACTGGCTGATCATCGTCAGCGAGCGGTTCCAGCAGTTCGCCGACTACCGGCTGTTTCTCGCGAGCCTCGCGCGGGTCGGCCAGCGCACGCCGCTCGTCACGGGCATTCATCACGGCGTGTGGTGGCTCGCGATGGCGGGGCAGCTGTCCGGCTATCGCGTGAGCGTGAACTGGGAAACGTATCAGCAGTTCTCCGAACAATTCGAACGCTCGATCGTCACGCAGCAGATCTTCGAAATCGATCGCGATCGCGCGACCTGCGCGGGCGGTCAGGCGACCGTCGATTTCATGCTCGCGATGATCGGCCGCGAGCACGGGCCCGAACTCGCCGAGCGTATCGCCGATACGCTCGGCGTCGGCGTACTGCGCGCGGGCGAGGAGCGTCAGCGCATTCCGTTCGTGACCGCGCCGGGCGAGCGTCATCCGCGCCTGAACGACGCGTTGCTGCTGATGGAAGCGAACATCGAGGACCCGCTGACCACCGATGAAATCGCCGGCCTCGTCGGCGTCTCGCGGCGGCAACTGGAGCGCCTGTTTCGCCAGTATCTCGGCTCGATGCCGTCCAAATACTATCTGGGGCTGCGGCTGTCGAAGGCCCGCACGCAATTGCAGCGCACCAGCAAATCGGTCGTGCAGATCAGCCTCGCGTGCGGGTTTTCGTCGGCGGCGCACTTTTCGAATGCGTATCGCGAGCGCTTCGGCGTCACGCCGCGCGAGGATCGCCGCAACTGGATCGACCGGCAGACCGGCGCGCACGGCGGCGCGAGCGAACCGCGGCCGGCCGCGCTGATCGAGCGGCCCGAAGTGGAATGACGCGAAGCGCGGGCGCCCACCGGAAGCTACCTGAAAGCAAACCTGACACGCACGCGACACTTGCGCGACACAAAACCCGGAACCTCATAGAAAGCGTCGCGTATGCGCAAGACTTGCCGCGCGCGGTTTCCTACACTAGCTGTATTACCTGTCACCCGTAAGAGGATTTGCCATGAACGACCTGACTGTGACACGCCAGACCTTCGACGAAGTCATGGTGCCGGTGTTTGCTCCCGCCCCCTTCGTACCGGATCGCGGTCTCGGCTCGCGCGTGTGGGACACGCAAGGCCGCGACTATATCGACTTCGCCGGCGGCATCGCCGTCACCGCACTCGGTCACGGGCATCCGGAACTGCTGAAGGTGCTGCATGAGCAGGGCAGCAAGCTGTGGCACATCGGTAATGGCTACACGAACGAGCCGGTGTTGCGCCTCGCGAGGCGCCTCGAAAACCTCACTTTCGCCGACCGCGCGTTCTTCGCCAACTCGGGCGCCGAAGCGAACGAGGCCGCGCTGAAACTCGCGCGCCGCGTCGCGGTCGACCGTTATGGTGAGCAGAAGGCCGAAATCATTTCGTTCACGCAGTCGTTCCACGGCCGCACGCTGTTTACGGTCAGCGTCGGTGGCCAGCCGAAGTACTCCGAAGGCTTCGGCCCGGTGCCGGCCGGCATCACGCATCTGCCGTACAACGACATCGAGGCGGCGAAGAAGGCGATCGGCGCACAGACCTGCGCGGTGATCGTCGAGCCGATCCAGGGCGAGGGCGGCGTGATCCCGGCCGATCCGGCGTTCCTGAAAGCGCTGCGCGAAGCGTGCGACCAGCACAACGCGCTGCTGATTTTCGACGAAGTGCAAACCGGCGTGGGCCGCAGCGGCTATTTCTATGCGTACCAGGACACCGGCGTGACACCGGACATCCTGACCACCGCGAAGGCGCTCGGCAACGGCTTCCCGATCGGCGCGATGCTGACCACCAACGAATTCGCCGCGCACTTCAAGGTCGGCGTGCACGGCACGACGTACGGCGGCAATCCGCTCGGCTCGGCGATCGCCGAAAAAGTGGTCGAACTCGTCAGCGACCCGAAGGTACTCGAAGGCGTGCGCTCGCGCAGCGAAACGCTGAAGGGCCACCTCGCGAAACTGAACGAGCGCTTCGGGCTCTTCACCGAAGTGCGCGGCAAGGGCCTCCTGATCGGCGCCGAACTGAGCGACAGCTTCAGGGGCCGCGCGAAGGACTTCGTCACCGCGGCCGGCCAGCACGGCGTGATCATGCTGATGGCGGGTCCGGACGTGCTGCGCTTCGTGCCGTCGCTGATCATTCCGCTCGACGACATGGCCGAAGGCTTCGCGCGTCTCGAGAAGGCGTTCGGCGAACTCGTCGGCGCAAAAGCGCAGGCGGCGTCGCATTGATGTTCAGGCAGACCCGCACGCTCACGCTGATGCAGCGGATCATGCGTCACATTCAACAGGAACGATGATGCTCTTCGTACGTCCAGGCCGCCTCGCCGATCTCGATGCGCTCGAGCATATGGCGCGCACCGCACAACCGGTGCTGCATTCCCTGCCGCACGACCGGCGCGCGCTCGAAGCGCGTGTCGCGTTGTCGGAAGACTCGTTTCGCGCGGAAGTCGATTTTCCGGGCGAGGAGTTCTATCTGTTCGTGCTCGAAGACTCGGCGAGCGGCAAGCTGATGGGCACCGCGAGCATCGTCGCGGCGGCCGGTTACGCGGACCCGTTCTACGTGTTTCGCAACGACGCGCTGATTCATGCGTCGCGCGAGCTGCACGTGAATCGCAAGATTCACGCGCTGACGATGTCGCACGAGCTGACCGGCAAGAGCCGGCTCGCGGGCTACTACATCGACCCGTCGCTGCGCGGCGACGCGGCCGCGCAATTGATGTCGCGCGCACGCATGATGTACATCGCCGCGAATCGCAAGCGCTTCACGCCCGAGGTGTTCTCGCTGCTGCTCGGCGTCACCGACGAAAACGGCGTGTCGCCGTTCTGGGAAGCGGTGGGGCGCAAGTTCTTCGGGCGCAATTTCGCCGACATCGAAATCGAATCGGGTGGCCGCAGCCGCACGTTCATCGCCGAAGTGATGCCGACGTATCCCGTGTATGTGCCGCTGTTGCCCGAAGCGGCGCAGCGCGTGCTCGGCGAGCCGGACGCGAACGCGCTGCTCGCGTACGAGATTCATATCGAGGAAGGCTTCGAGACCGATCGCTACGTCGACATCTTCGACGCGGGTCCGGTACTGACCGCGCAGGTGGATCGCAGTGTCAGTGTGAAGCACAACGAAACGCGCGTCGTGCGCGAGGCGCCTGCGACGCACGGCGAAACCTACCTGATCGCGCACAACGGCGCCGGCCGCGAATTCCGTTGCGTGCTCGGCGATCTCGCGCCCGGCAAGGAGTCAGGCGCCGTGTTGTCGCAGGCGGCGCGCGCCGCGCTCGGCGTACGGGAAGGCGATGCGGTGCGCTGCGTGCCGCTGCATCAGCCGCAGGATAAACAATCGGGAGAAGCGCAATGATCGTCGTTCGCGTCGTACAACGAAGCGATGTGGATGCGCTGATGCGGCTCGCACAGGAAACCGGGCCGGGCCTGACTACCTTCAAGCCGGATCGCGATGCGCTCGCGGCGCGGGTCGAACGCGCGCGCCGCACGATGGAAGACAAGGCCGAGCCGCATGAGGCGGGCTATTTCTTCGTGATGGAAGACACCGCGACCGGCGACGTGGCCGGGGTCTGCGGTATCGAAACGGCGGTGGGTCTGCAGCAGCCGTTCTACAACTATCGCGTGAGCACGGTCGTGCACGCGAGCCAGGATCTCGGCATCTGGACGCGCATGCACGCGCTGAACATCTCGCACGACCTCACCGGTTATGCGGAAGTGTGCTCGCTGTTCCTGAGCCCGCGTTATCGCACGAGCGGCGTCGGCGGGTTGCTGTCGCGTTCGCGGTTCATGTTTCTCGCCCAGTTTCGCGAGCGTTTTCCGCAGCGTTTGTGCGCGGAGCTGCGCGGCCATTTCGACGAGCAGGGCACCTCGCCGTTCTGGCGCGCGGTCGGCTCGCATTTTTATCAGATCGATTTCAACGCGGCCGACTATCTGAGCTCGCACGGCCGCAAGGCGTTTCTCGCCGAGCTGATGCCGCGCTATCCGGTCTACCTCGAGCTGTTGCCGGAAGAGGCGCAGCGCTGCGTCGGCCTCACCCATAACGACACGATCCCGGCGCGTCGCATGCTCGAAGCCGAAGGGCTGCGCTACGAGAATCACGTCGATATTTTCGACGCGGGTCCGGTGCTTGAATGCCATATCGCCGACCTCCGCACGGTGCGTGAGAGCGTGCTGGCGGCGGTCGAGATTGGCGAGACCGAAGCCGCGCCGCAGGATGGACCGAAGTCGATGGTATCGAACACGTCGCTCGGCGATTTTCGTGTCGGTGTCGTGGCGGGCGTGCCGCAGGAAGGCGTGTTCCGCCTGAGCGCCGCCGAGGCTGCCGGGCTCAACGTGAAAGCCGGCGATCCGCTGCGGGTGCTGCCGTTGAAACACAAACAAGGATGATCATGAGCGAGCTTTTCATCGACGGCGAATGGGCCGCCGGTACAGGACCCGAATTCGCATCGCACAATCCCGGCACGGGCGCGGTGGTGTGGCAAGGCAACAGCGCGTCGGCGGACGACGTCGATCGCGCGGTACGTAGCGCGCGCCGCGCATTCGCCACATGGTCGGCGCTGACGCTCGACGAGCGCTGCGCGGTGGCGCGTCGCTTCGCCGCGCTCGTGACCGAGCGCAAGGAAGCGCTCGCCGAAGCGATCGGCCGCGAGACCGGCAAGCCGCTGTGGGAAGCGCGCACCGAAGCGACGTCGATGGCCGCAAAGGTTGAAATCTCGATCCAGTCCTACAACGAACGCACCGGCGAAAAGCGCTCGGCGATGGCCGACGGCACCGCGGTGCTGCGGCACCGTCCGCATGGCGTGGTCGCGGTGTTCGGGCCGTACAACTTCCCGGGTCATCTGCCGAACGGACATATCGTGCCCGCGCTGATCGCCGGTAACGCGGTCGTGTTCAAGCCGTCCGAACTCGCGCCTGGCGTGGCGGCGCTCACGGTGCAGATCTGGCGCGATGCGGGGCTGCCCGCCGGCGTGCTGAATCTCGTGCAGGGCGAGAAGGACACCGGCATCGCCCTCGCGAATCACCGGCAGATCGACGGTTTGTTTTTCACCGGCAGTTCGGACACCGGAACATTGCTGCACAAACAGTTCGGTGGCCGGCCGGAGATCGTGCTCGCGCTCGAGATGGGCGGCAACAATCCGCTCGTGATCGCCCCGGTCGCGGACCTCGACGCCGCCGTGCACCACACCATTCAATCGGCGTTTCTGTCGGCGGGGCAGCGTTGCACGTGCGCGCGTCGCATCTTCGTGCCCGACGATGCGTTCGGCGAGCGTTTCCTCGCGCGCCTGACGGAAGTGACCGCGCGCATCGGCGTCGGCGAATACAACGCCGATCCGCAGCCGTTCATGGGCGCCGTGGTGTCGGCGCGCGCGGCCTCGCGTCTGATGAGCGCGCAGGAGCGTCTGCTCGCGAGCGGCGCGAAGGCGCTGCTGAAGATGGAGCAGCGCGATCCGCAGCTCGGCTTCGTCACGCCCGCGATTCTCGATGTGACCGACGTGAAGGACTTGCCCGACGAGGAGCACTTCGGCCCGCTCGCGCAGATCATCCGCTACCGCAGCTTCGACGACGCGCTCGAACAGGCGAACGATACGGAGTTCGGTCTCTCGGCGGGACTGCTGGCCGACGACGAAGCGCTTTGGACGCATTTCCAGCGCACCATTCGCGCGGGCATCGTCAACTGGAACCGGCCGACCAATGGCGCTTCCTCGGGCGCGCCGTTCGGCGGCCCGGGCCGCTCGGGCAATCATCGGCCGAGCGCGTACTATGCGGCCGACTACTGTGCGTACCCGATGGCCTCCGTCGAAAGCGCGCAACTGAACATGCCCGCGAGCGTCTCGCCGGGCCTTCAATTCTGAGGATCGACGATGCTGCAAGCCACTGAAGCCAATTTCGACGGCCTGGTCGGCCCGACTCACAACTACGCGGGCCTGTCGTTCGGCAACGTCGCGTCGCAGAACAACGAGAAGTCGGTCGCGAATCCGAAGGCCGCCGCGCGCCAGGGTCTGCGCAAGATGAAGCAGCTTGCCGACCTCGGGTTTCATCAGGGCGTGCTGCCGCCGCAGGAACGTCCGTCGATGCGCCTGTTGCGCGAGCTCGGTTTTTCCGGCGACGACGCTTCGGTGATCGCGCGTGTCGCGAAGAATGCGCCCGAGTTGCTCGCGGCCGCGAGTTCGGCCTCGGCGATGTGGACTGCAAACGCGGCGACCGTGAGCCCGTCCGCGGATACGCACGACGGCCGCGTGCATTTCACGCCAGCCAATCTGTGCAGCAAGCTGCATCGCGCGATCGAGCATGAGTCGACGCGCCGCACGCTGCGCGCGATGTTCAGCGACACCGACCGCTTCGTCGTGCACGAAGCGCTGCCCGGCACGCCCGCGCTCGGCGACGAGGGCGCGGCGAATCACACGCGCTTTTGTGCGCAATACAAGGCGCGCGGTGTCGAATTCTTCGTGTATGGCCGCAGCGAGTATCGTCGCGGGCCGGAACCGAAGCGCTATCCGGCGCGCCAGACGTTCGAGGCGAGCCGCGCGGTCGCGCATCGTCATGGCTTGCAGGAAGCGGCGACCGTGTACGCGCAGCAGAATCCGGAAGTGATCGACGCGGGCGTGTTCCATAACGACGTGATCGCGGTCGGCAATCGCAACACGCTGTTCTGCCATCAGCTCGCGTTCGTCGAGCAGAGCGCGGTGTACGACGAGCTGCGCTCGAAGCTCGCGAGCCTGCACTCGGACTTCAACGTGATCGAAGTGCCCGACGCGCAGGTCAGCGTCGCCGATGCGGTGTCGTCGTATCTGTTCAACAGCCAGCTGCTGACGCGCCCGGACGGCAAGCAGGTGCTGGTGGTGCCGCAGGAGTGCCGCGAAAATCCGCGCGTGGCCGCGTATCTGGATGAGCTGACTTCGCACAGCGGTCCGATCGACGAGGTGCTCGTGTTCGATCTGCGCGAGAGCATGAAGAACGGCGGGGGCCCCGCATGCCTGCGTCTGCGCGTCGTGCTCGATGATGCCGAGCGAGCGGCGGTCGCGTCGGGTGTGTGGATCAACGATGCACTGTTCGGCCGTCTTGATGCATGGATCGAAAAACACTACCGCGATCGTCTCGCGCCGACTGACCTGAGCGATCCGCAGCTGCTGGTCGAATCGCGTACCGCGCTCGATGAGCTGACGCAAATCCTCGCTCTGGG
This sequence comes from Paraburkholderia sp. HP33-1, assembly GCF_021390595.1. Lineage (NCBI taxonomy): Bacteria > Pseudomonadati > Pseudomonadota > Betaproteobacteria > Burkholderiales > Burkholderiaceae > Paraburkholderia > Paraburkholderia sp. HP33-1. Next base: position 1,278,117 of record NZ_JAJEJR010000001.1, read on the forward strand.
CTCGCTGTATGACTTCCAGCGCTGAGCACGCGATGCCGGCCCCGAGCGCGATGCTCGACGATTTTCTCGCCTTCACTCTGGCGGGTTCGCAGCCTGCCGCGCATGAAGCGCAAGGCACGTGCGCGAATGGCGTGCGCTGGACCTGGCAGGACGACGGTGTGCTGGTCATCGAGCCCGCGCACGAGCACGCGAACCCCCGCAGCGTGCTCGTCTCGGCTGGCGTGCATGGCGACGAAACCGCACCGATCGAACTGTTGTCGCGCATCGTTGCCGATATCGCGCAGGGCCGCGCCGCGCTCGCGTGCCGGCTGCTCGTGATTTTCGGCAACATCGATGCGATGCGCGACGGCGGCCGCTATCGTGACGACGATCTGAACCGGCTGTTCAGCGGTCGTCATCTGCAACTGCCGCACAGTCACGAGGCGCCGCGCGCGGCCGCGCTCGAACGGGCCGCCACGCGCTTTTTCGCGCACTCGTCCGAGGCGCCCGGTGCGCGCTGGCATATTGACATGCATACGGCGATCCGCGCGTCGGTGTTCGAGCGCTTCGCGCTGCTGCCGCATACCGGCAAACCCTTTTCGCGCGCGATGTTCGAATGGCTCGGCGACGCGCGCATCAGCGCGGTGCTGCTGCACACGACGAAGGGCAACACGTATTCCCACTTCACCGCGCAAGCCTGCGGCGCCGATGCGTGCACGCTCGAACTCGGCAAGGTGCGGCCGTTCGGTGAGAACGACCTGACGCGCTTCGAGGGCGCGGATCTCGCGGTGCGCGCGCTGCTGGCCGGCACGCGGGTGGGCTCGCGAATCAACGCGCCAGCCGACGGTGAAGCCACTCTGCCGCGCGTCTTCACGGTCGTCGATCAGCTCACCAAGCAAAGCGACGCATTCGAGTTGCTGCTCGCATCCGACGTGCCGAACTTCACGCCGCTCGCCAGGGGCACCTTGCTCGCGCGCGACGGCGACTATCAGTACACCGTGCGGCGCGATGAAGAGCGCATCGTGTTTCCGAACCCGACGGTCAAGCCCGGCCTGCGAGCGGGTCTCCTTGTCGTCGATACCACGGCCGAAACGCTGTCCAATCTTGTCTAGACAGGCTGCGTGTACAATCGCGGGCGCCGCGGCTGTCGCACCTACCGATTACGCCGGCCGCGCGAGTCCGAAGCGCGACGGGCGTAAGCCGCCTGTGCGTGCCGATCCGGCTCCGTTTTAGTCAACACCGCAGAGGAACACCCGTAATGAAGATGAATTGGCCCAACATGGCCGCGCTCGCGCTGTTCGCGACGGCAGCGCTGACGGCAGGCACCGCGTCGGCGGCTGAGATCAAGGAAGTGCGCTTCGGCGTCGAGGCGTCGTATGCGCCGTTCGAATCGAAGTCGCCGGCTGGCGAACTGCAGGGCTTCGACATCGACGTCGGCAATGCCGTGTGCGCGAAGCTGAAGGCAAAATGCGTGTGGGTCGAAAACTCGTTCGACGGCCTGATCCCGGCGCTCGAAGCGCGCAAGTTCAGCGCGATCAACTCGGACATGACGATCACCGACCAGCGTCGCCAGGCGATCGACTTCACCGATCCGATCTACACGATCCCGAATCAGATGATCGCGAAGAAGGGCAGCGGTCTGCAGCCGACGGCCGCGTCGCTGAAGGGCAAGCACGTCGGCGTGCTGCAGGGCACGATCCAGGAGACGTATGCGAAGGCGCGCTGGGCGCCGGCTGGTGTCGACGTCGTCTCGTATCAGACGCAGGACCAGGTCTACGCGGACCTCACGTCGGGCCGTCTCGATGCGTCGTTCCAGGATGCCGAAGCGGCATCGAAGGGCTTTCTGAAGAAGCCGCAGGGCGCGGGCTTCGAGTTCGCCGGTCCGGCCGTCAGCGATGAGAAGCTGCTCGGCGCGGGTGTCGGCTACGGCGTGCGCAAGAACGACAAGGCGCTCAAGGATGCACTGAACGGCGCGTTGAAGGAGCTGAAGGCGGATGGCACGATCGACCGCCTCGCCGCGAAGTACTTCGACGTGAAAGTCGTCCTGAAGTAAAACGGTGATCGACTGACAGAACGGCCGCTTATGCGGCCGTTCTGCTTTGTGCGCCTGTCGCCAACGCTCGACAATTATTTCAAGATATTGCCCCGTAAGCTGCTCGCGCCTGATGGCGCTGCGATAAAATCGCGAGGCACATTGCGCACGCGACGGACCTTTCACCGTCACGGAAATGCGCCGACGTGCAGCGAAAAACAGAACATAGCGGCCAGGCGCCAGCGGCGCTGAGCAGGGGACTGGAATGACCACCATCGCAATCGAGACTCTGAGCCACAGCGGCACGACCGACGACGCGTCGCTCGTCGCCAGCTTTGCGCGGCAGCCCATTCTGAATCGGGACGGCATGCTGTGCGGCTACGAGATCAAGGTGCGTGCGCCTGAGCTGCCGCTCGCCGACGCGGACCACACGGCATCGCAAGCCGATACCTTGCCAGGCCGCGCGCCAACGCCGGCGGAACGCGTCGTGCGCGCGATCGTTCGCGGCCTCGTGCGGGGCGACGTGCTCGGCGCGCTGACAGGCCATCCGGCCTACGTCGATGTGAGCCGCGATCTGCTGCTCGACGATGCGATCCTGAGACTGCCAGCCGAGCGCTTCATGCTCGAACTGCCTTCATCGCTCGAAGTCGACGACGCGTTGATCGCGCGTATCGTGTATCTGCATGGCCGCCGCTACCGCTTCGCGCTCGACGACGTCACGCAGCCCGACGAGACATTCGCGAAGCTGCTGCCGTACGCCGAAGTCGTCAAGGTCGACGTCACGCGCGCGCCGCGCGCGCTGCTGCCGAAGCTCGCGAGCGTGCTGAAATCGGCGGGCAAGCTACTGCTCGCATCGGGTGTCGATGCGCAGGCCGACTTTGAAACGGCGCATGAGCTCGGCTTCGACCGCTTCCAGGGGTATTACTTCGCGCGTGCCCAAAGCTCGGCGACGCGCCGTGTCAGCGCGCCGCGCCACGCGCTTCTCAATCTGTTGCAACTGCTCGCGGGCGACCCGACGGTCGCGCAGCTCGAAGCCGAGCTGAAGCTGAACCCGCTGCTCGTCATGCATCTGATGAAGCTCGCGAATTCGAGCGGCCTCGCGGTCGGTCACAAGGTGACGACGTTGCGCGACGCGATCAACGCGACCGGCACCGACCGCATCGCGCGCTGGACGCAACTGCTGCTCTACGCCGACGGCCGCAAGGTCGCGATCGAGGACGATCCGCTGCTGCAACTCGCGGCCGCGCGCGCGCGCTTCATGGAGCTTGCGATCGAGCGCATGCCCGAGGCGGGCCGCGATGAAGCCGACGCGGCATTTCTGACCGGTGTGTTTTCGTTCGTCGATGCGGTGTTCGGCGGCTCGCTCGAAAAAACGCTGAACATCCTGACGCTGTCGCGACCGATCCAGGCCGCGATCGTGCATCGCGAGGGCACGCTGGGTGTGCTGCTGAGCGCGGTCGAAGCGCTCGAATGCGGCGCATGGGAGCGCATCGCGACACTCTGCGAGCGTGTTGCGCCATTGACCGTGGAAGAGGTCGCGCGGATGGGCCTCGCGGCCGGCGCATGGGCCGGTGTCGCGGATCGCAGCGCGCAAGGGCTGGAGCGGATCGAGGACTGAGCGGTTCGGGAACGTCGCGAACCTGAAGCTCGATGTCCCGCGCGTTATCAACGCAATCGTTTTCGGGCAAACACGGAAAGGACGGGGGTGAAGCAGGGTGATCAACGATCACGCCAGGTCTTCACGTCGTCTCCATTTCCCGCATCTGCCCCTGGCCGAAAAAACGTCCTAACTCCTGCGCCATTTCGTTGAGCACGCTCATCTCCTTCTGTGAGATGCGGCGCGCCTCCTGCGTATGCGACCAGTCGCCGTACATGAGCGCGACGGTCTGATCGGTTTCGTCGAGGACCGGCAACAGCACGAACGCACGCGCGTCGTCGAACGCGCGGCGGAACCACTCGGGCAGCCGCGCGACCATCTTCGGATCGCGCGCATTCTCTATAAAGATGCCCACCGAGTTCGCGATCGCGAGATGAAACACGTCGGGCTCGAACGCGGTGTTGAACGTGAGCCGCGGCAGCGCCGCGTCGATCTTCGGCCCGAGGCCGAGACGCGCCCTGAAGGTGCCGTTGCTGTGCTTGATGAACACCACGACGCGCGCGAAGCCGAGGCCCGCGAGCACGGTCTCCGCGGCCATCGCGAGCGCCGGTGCGAGCGGGCTGCCCTCGGGCAGGTCGCGCAGGTCATTCACGCCGACCGCGATGCGTGCTTCGGGCGTGAGCGCTTCGCGCGCGATCGCATCGGCATTCGCGCGCAGCTCGGAGATTTCCGCCATCACGCCGTCGCCGCCTTCCTCGCGCGCCAGCGCGACGCTCATCTGCAGCAGCACGTCGGGGTCCGTGTTCAACGCGCCGCTGTACTGCTGCGCAAGCTCGCCGATGCGTGCCTCGCGTTCCCAGTCGGGCATGTTCTGCTGCGTGAGCACGTCCGCGACCGCGGTCGAGTAATTGGTGATCGCGCGCAGCCACTGTACCTGGCGCGGTTGCGTCACGTCCTGCGGATCGAACTCGCCCATGCCCGAGCGGATCGTGTCGGGCAGGCGCCAGCGCACTGCGGCTTCGGCGCCGATTTCATCGAACGTGACGCCGAGCACGAGCACGCACGCGTCGGTTTCGAGCGCACCGCCTTCGATATGGCGGCGAATCTGGTCCCATTCGGCGTCGAGATAGAACACGACGAGCAGCTTGCCGATCTGCCGCATCAGCGTGCAGACCACCGCTTCCTCGCCGGCGCGCAGGTCGCCGCGCTCGGTCAGCTTGCGGGCGACGCAGCCCGACAGCAGCGTGCGGTTCAGCTCGAGTTTCGCGTCGATGCGGCGCGGCGCGCTGTGATGAAAGTGATCGACGATCTTCAGACCGACGACCAGATGGCCGACCGCGTCCATGCCAAGCACCATCAACGCGCGCGACACGGTCGTGATGTTGCCGCCGAACGCCATGTACATCGCCGAGTTCGCGAGCCGCAGCACCTTCTGCGTGAGCGCGAAATCCGACAGTACCACCTGCACGAGGCCGGTGAAGTCCAGGTCGTCGTTGTTGACCGCCGCCATGGTGCTGCGCAGCGATTGCGACAGCATCGGAAAATCGCCGCGCTCGCTCATTCGCGTCCAGAGCCGGTCGAGCACTGCCGCCTTTACCATGTGAGTCCCGCAAAAGCCATACGTGTTCCAGTGAATGCCGTGCCGGTCGTGAGCCGGCTTGTTCCGCTGCGTGGGCGTCGCGTCTGCATCGCCCGTTACGCGCTGTGCAACTCAAGCTCGCGCATTTCGAAACGCTGCGCGAGTTCTTCGGACGGCAGCGCCTTGCAGACGAGCCAGCCCTGAATGTGATCGCAGCCCATCTCGGTGAGCAGCGCGCGTTGCGCTTCCGTTTCGACGCCCTCGGCAACCAGTTCGAGATCGAGCGTCTGCGCAAGGCCGACGACAGCGCTAACGATTGCCTGATCGTTTCGCGAGGTTAGCAGATTCTCGACGAAACTCCGGTCGATCTTCAGCTTCGCCAGGGGAAAACGCTGCAGGTACGCAAGGCTCGAATAGCCGGTGCCGAAGTCGTCGACGGCGAAGCGGATGCCCATCGCGGTCAGGTCTTCGAGCAACGCCTTCGCGTGCGCCGGGTCGTGCATCAGCAGACTCTCGGTGATCTCGAAGACGACGCGGCGCGGATCGATGCCGGTCAGCTCGATCGCCTCGCGCACCGAATCCTTGAAGCGCGGATCGCGGAACTGTTGCGGCGATACGTTGACGGCCACGTACTGCAGGGGGATGCCCTTCGCGTCCCACTGGATCAGCTGCATGCACGCGATCTTCAGCACCCAGTTGCCGAGGAAGTTGATGAGCCCGATCGACTCGGCGAGCGGAATGAACATCGACGGCGGCACGAGGCCGTGCACCGGATGCGCCCAGCGGATCAGGGCCTCGACACCGACCACGCCCCGCGTGCGGCTGCTCGTGATCGGCTGGAAGTGTAGCGAGAATTCGCCGTTGCGCACGCCGTCGTAGAGGTCAGCCTCGAGCTTCAGGCGCTCGGCGTCGGCCGGGTTGTCGTCGGGCACGTAGAACGCGAACGTGTTGCCGCCCGCGGCCTTCGCCTGCGACAGCGCGTGGTCGGCCCAGCGCAACAGGTGCGCGTCCTGCCCGGCGGTGTCGTTCGCATGGCGTACGTCCGGGTACAGCGCGATGCCGATGCTCGCCGACAGGTGCACCTGCTGACCCTTGAACACGTACGGCTGCTGGATCGCGGTCAACAGACGCCGCGCCAGCGCTTCGGCGGCGGCCGCCGCATCGGTGCGGCTCGCGGCCGGCTTCACGAGGATCGCGAACTCGTCGCTTGCGACGCGTGCGATCGTTTCGTTCGGGCTCGTCATGTTCAGCAGGCGCCGCGACGTGTCGCGCAGCATTTCGTCGCCGGCGTCGTAGCCGAGCGCGCGGTTCACTCGCTGGTAGTCGTCGAGATCGAGCAGCAGCAGCGCGACCGGCGTGCCATGCGCGTCGGCCTTCTGCTGCTCGTCGAGCAGGGCGTGCAGCAGAGCCGCCTGGTTCGGCAGGCTGGTCAGCCGGTCCAGATGCAACGCCTGGGTCAGGCGCTCTTCGGTAGCGCGCCACGACGACACGTCGAAGCCGGCGACCGCGTAGCCGTCGACGCCGTCGTGGCTGCTGCGCACGACGCGCAGCTCGACCGTAATCGGATAGGTCAGCGACTTGACGAGCCCGAGCGTCGCTTTCTCGACGTTGCCCGAGGCCGCTGCCTGCTTGAGTAGCGCGTCGAGGCGCGGCACGTCGGCGGGCGCGACCAGATCGTGCAGCGTCGCGGTCTTCAGGTACTCGCGGTGATAGCCGATGAAGCGCAGGCTCGCGTCGGACACGTAGATGAAGTGCAACGCATCGTCGACGTGGGCGAGCAGGTCGACGGCGCCGACCACCTGTTCCAGTGGGGGCGGGCGGTTCGCGCTGCTCGGCCGGTTGTCGTCGTCGCGACGGCCGAACGCCCGCATCCGGTCGAAGACCGTGCGCAAGGAGCCCCGGCGGGGCGCGGTGATCGTGTTCGCTTCCATGTCTGTCGCTGGCAACCTGGGTTCGTCCGCGGGCGGGGCTGCTTGTCCGTTGGCCGGGGCGGCCGGCAGGTAGCAGGCCGCCCCATCAGAACGAGATAACGACCCGTGCAGGAAAATCTTTAGCGGCCAGATGAGAAAAACATCTGGTAAGGAGAAGCCGAGTGTCGTGGCCGGGGCGTATCGGTTAAAGTGACGGCGCTTCGAGGCCGTTAATCCGGCGAATGTCCATAGTTTCGCGACGGTCATGACGTCGCGCAGCCTAGCCTTTCCAAACCTTGCAACGATGATCCATATTCGAACGCCCCGTCGCCAGGTCCGCCAGACCCCTTCGCCCCGCCTTGCGGGACGTCGAGGTGCGTGATGCTTTCGCCGGCCAGTTGGCCGGCTCCCCCTGGCACGCGCAGCCGGACGTTGCTGCGCAGTACGTCTACGTCGGCCGCCAGCCGATTCTCGATCGCGACGGCGCGCTCCATGCGTATGAGCTGCTGTTTCGCGCGGGCAGGTACAACTACGCCGAAATCAACGACGACGCGCAGGCCACCGCGCAGGTGGTCGCGCGCACGATCGGCGGAATCGGCGTGCCGGCCGTGCTCGGCCAGCATCGCGGCTTCGTCAATATCGATCGCGCGCTGCTCTTTAGCGACATCGTCCATCTGATGCCGCCCGAGCGCTTCGTGCTCGAAATCCTCGAAACCGTGCGCTATGACGCGTCGCTCGCGCGCCGTCTCGGCGAACTGCGCCGCGCCGGCTTCCAAATCGCGCTCGACGACGTGCACGAGCTGTCCGACGAGCTGAACGCGATGCTGCCCTACGCCGACATCGTCAAGGTCGACTTCCTGCAGACGCCGCCCCGCACGGTCGCGAAGCTCGCGGCGATGGTGCGCGGCCACGGCAAGACGCTGCTCGCCGAGAAGATCGAGACGCGTGAGGACTTCGCGCTCGCCCACGAGCTCGGCTTCGATCTGTTCCAGGGCTACTTCTTCGCGCAGCCGCAGGTCTTGGCCACGCCGCGCAACCGCTCGCTGCGCCCGGGCCTGTTGCGGCTGCTCGCGCTGCTGTCGCGCGACGCCGGCATCGTCGAGCTCGAGGCGGAGCTGAAGTTGAATCCGAGCGTGGTCGTGCAACTGCTGCGGCTCGTCAATTCGAGCGCGTTCGGTCTTGGGCGCAACATCGCGTCGCTGCGCGAGGCGATCATCGCGACCGGCACGCGGCAGATCGCGCGCTGGGCGCAACTGCTTCTCTACGCGGACACCGGCGACCTGCCGTGGCGCGCCGATCCGCTCGTGCAACTGGCCGCGACGCGCTCGCGCTTCATGGAGCTCGCCGCGAACTGGCTGCGGCCGGCCGACGGCGAATTCGCCGACGCCGCGTTTATGACCGGCATCTTTTCGCTGGTGCACATCGTGCTCGACAGCACGCCCGACGCGGTGCTCGAAAAGCTCGGCCTCGCGCCGCAGATCCGCGAGGCGATCGTCGCGCGCAAGGGCGAACTGGGCGCGCTGCTGCTGATCGCAGAGGTCGCGGGCGAGGGCGGCGACGCCGCGCCGGTCGCGGCGGCGGCGGGTTTCCCGGTGCTGACGCCCGACGTGCTGTCGGAGCTGAACCTGTCGGCGGCGGCCTGGTTCGGCGCGCATGTGGCCGAGCCCGTCGGTTGATGCACGGAACTCGCGCGCCGCATGCTTTCGATTCGCTTGTGGTCCGCGCGGCGCGCTGACGTTGCGTGCGCATCCGTGGTCCAATAGACGGTTCAGCGACGGCCGTTGTGAAGCCGGTCGAAGCTGTCTTTGATGGACCGGATCAAACGCGTGCGCTCACGCATGGAGAAGCAGATGAAGACAAAACACATAGCGGCGGCACTGACCGCCGTGATGGCGTTCGGATTCGCGCTGCATTCGCCGCTTGCTTCGGCAACACTGAAGCCCGGCGACACGGCGCCGACGTTTACCGCCGAGGTCTCGCTCGGCGGCAAGACCTACACGTATTCGCTGGCTGACGAACTGAAGAAGGGGCCGGTCGTGCTGTACTTCTATCCGGCCGCGTTCACGAAGGGCTGCACGATCGAGGCGCACGAGTTCGCCGATGCGGTCGACCAGTACAAGAAGTACGGCGCGTCGGTGATCGGCGTGTCGCACGACAACATCGATACGCTGACGAAGTTTTCGGTCAGCGAATGCCGCAGCAAATTCCCGGTCGCGGCCGATGCCGACGCGAAGGTGATCAGCGCGTACGACGCGGGCATGCCGCTGAAGGCCGGCATGGCGAATCGCGTGTCGTACGTGATCTCGCCCGACGGCAAGATCATCTACGAGTACACGAGCCTGTCGCCGGACAAGCATGTCGAGAACACGCTGAACGCGCTCAAGGAATGGGCGGCCGTGCATAAGGGGCAGTGAGGGGCCGCGCGCGCGGCATCGCGTCTCGCTCGCGCCAGACTAGAACCTCTTATCGGATGAGATTGCGATGCCGATTCTCGTTGCGTTGATTGCGCTGATCGCGCTGGGGTTCGGTGCGGTGCGCGCCTTTGATGGGCTGCAGGCCGCTTTCGGGCTGGCGGTGGCGGAGAGCGTGGCCGTGCTGGCTGCGTTGCTGGTCGCCGGTGCGCTCGCGTACTGGCGGCAGCGGCGTCGCGAAGTCGCGCCGAACGTGCGCGACGGCGACTGGACGCACGAGCTGAAGGGCAGTTGGGGTTCGGTGCGCCTCGCGGCGGCCAAGCGGCTCTGCGAGATTCGCGTCGGCGATGAGCAGGGCGCGTATGTCTTCGCGGATCTGCTCGGCGCCGAAGCACAGGGCCGCGCCGCACAGTCGCGGCTCGCGCTAAAGGTCAAGGACGCACGGCACGGCGAGTGGCTCGTGCCGATGTCGAACGAGCGAGCGGCGCGCCGATGGCAGCGGATTTTCTCGCTGGCCATCGAGCAGAAGCTTTGAGCGCCACCTTGCTTCCATCATGACGACGTCGGCGCCGCGCCACCGGCGCGGCGTGCCTTTCTCGCTTCCCAGCGCACGCGGATGCGATCCATATACAGATAGACGACCGGCGTCGTATAGAGCGTCAGCATCTGGCTGACGATCAGGCCGCCGACGATCGAAATACCGAGCGGCGCGCGCATCTCCGCGCCTTCGCCGCTGCCGAACGCGAGCGGCAGCGCGCCAAGCAGCGCGGCGAACGTGGTCATCATGATCGGGCGGAAGCGCAGCAGACAGGCCTGGTGGATCGCGTCGCGCGACGACATCCCCTGGCGCGACGCCTCGATCGCGAAGTCCACCATCAAGATCGCGTTCTTCTTGACGATGCCGATCAGAAGAATCACGCCGATCAGAGCGATGATGCTGAATTCGGTCTTGAACAGCAGCAGCGCGAGCAGCGCGCCGACCCCGGCGGACGGCAGCGTCGAGAGGATAGTCAGCGGGTGGATGTAGCTCTCGTACAGGATGCCGAGCACGATATACACCGCCGCGAGCGCGGCGAGGATCAGGATCGGCTGATCCGACATCGATTGCTGGAACGCCTGTGCGGTGCCCTGGAAGCTGCCGTGGATCGTCGCCGGCATGCCGATCTCGGCCATCGTGTCGTAGATCGCCCGGGTGGCGGTGGACAGCGACACGCCCGGCGGCAGATTGAACGAGATCGTCGACGCGACGAACTGGCTCTGATGATTGACCGACAGCGGCGTGGTGCCCGGCCCGAAGCTCGCGATCGCCGACAGCGGCACCATCGTTTCCTTCGCGATCGACACCGCCGCACCCGACGACGCGCTCGCCTTGCCGCTCGCCGCGATCGAGTTGATCGCCTGATTGCGCGCGGAGTCGGCCGCGATGGCGGCCGCGCTCGATGTGGTGGTAGCCGCGGTGCCGCCGCTCGCCGCTTTGGCCGTCACGGTGCCGGCCGGCGCATTGGTGGTTTGCGCGCCGCTCGCGCTGCCCCCCGAGGTGCTGACGAAAATCTGCTTGAGCATCTCCGGGCTCTGCCAGTATTGCGGCGCGACTTCCATTACGACGTGATACTGATTCTGCGGGTTGTAGATAGTCGACACCTGGCGCTGGCCGAACGCGTCGTACAGCGTGTTGTCGATCTGTGCGGGCTTGATGCCGAGGCGGGATGCGGTTGCGCGGTCGATCGTCACCATCGCTTCGAGGCCGCCTTGCTGCTGGTCGGAGTTCACGTCCGCGAGCTCCTTGCGGGCCTGCAGCGCCTCGGTGAGCTTCGGCCCCCACTTGTACAGATCGGGCGTCGAATCGGCGAGCAGCGTGAACTGATACTGCGCGTTCGATTGCCGGCCGCCGACGCGGATATCCTGCACCGCCTGCAGGAAGGTGCGCGCGCCGGCCACGTCGCCGAGCGGCGCACGCAGCTGCTGGATCACCTGGTCGGCGGACAGCTTGCGCTCGCTCTTCGGCTTCAGCGACACGAACATGAAGCCCGAGTTGGTCTGCCGGCCGCCCGTGAAGCCGACCACGCTGTCGACTGCCGGGTTCTTGCCGACGATCGCCATCATCTCGGAGAACTTGCCCTTCATCGCCTGGAACGACGTGGACTGGTCGGCCTGGATGCCGCCGATCAGGCGCCCGGTGTCCTGCTGCGGGAAGAAGCCCTTCGGCACGATCACATAGAGCGCGACGTTCAGCGCGATGGTCAGAAACAGAACGATGAGGATCAACAGCGGATGACGCAGCGCCCAGCCGAGCGTGCGCTCGTAGCCGTGCTGCATCGATGCGAAGCCGCGTTCGAGCCAGCGGCCGAAGCGGCCTTCCTCGACCTTTTCGTGCGGCTCGCGCAACAGGCGCGAGCACATCATCGGTGTAAGGGTCAGCGATACGACCAACGACACCGCGATCGCGAGCGACAGCGTCAGCGCGAACTCACGGAACAGCCGCCCGACGATGCCGCCCATCAGCAGGATCGGCAGGAACACGGCGACGAGCGAGATGCTGATCGACATCACCGTGAAGCCGACCTCGCGCGCGCCGAGGAACGCAGCCTTCATGCGAGGCACGCCGTCTTCGATGTGCCGCGAGATGTTTTCGAGCACGACGATCGCGTCGTCGACGACGAAGCCGGTCGCGATGGTCAGCGCCATCAGCGACAGATTGTCGATCGAGAACCCCATCAGGTACATCGCGCCGAACGTGCCGATGATCGAGAGCGGTACGGCCACGCTCGGAATCAATGTAGCGCGCCAGTTGCGCAGGAACAGGAACACGACCATCACGACCAGCGCGACCGCGATCACGAGCGTGCGCTCGGTGTCCTTCAGCGACGCGCGAATGGTCGTGGAGCGGTCCGAGGTCGGCTCGATATCGACGTCGGCGGGCAGCGACGCGTGCAGTTGCGGCAGCATCGCCTTCACTCGGTCGACGGTTTCGATGATGTTCGCGCCCGGCTGCCGGTACAGGATCACGAGCACCGAGTGCTTGCCGTTGAAGAGGCCGAGGTTGCGCAGGTCTTCTACCGAATCGACGACCTCGCCCATGTCGGAGAGTTTCACCGGCGCGCCGTTGCGATAGGCGATCACGAGATCCTTGTACTGTGACGCCTTGCTCGCCTGGTCGTTCGTGTACAGCTGCACGCGATTCTCGCCGAACTCGATCGAACCTTTCGGACTGTTCGCGTTGGCCGAGGCGAGCGCCGCGCGCACGTCCTCGAGGCCGATGCCGTAATGCGACAGCGCATGCGGCAGCAGTTCGACGCGCACGGCCGGATTCGCCGACCCGCTCACGTCCACTTCGCCGACCCCCTGCACCTGCGACAGCGATTGCTGCAGCACCGTGGCGGCCGAATCGTAGAGCTGGCCGGCCGTGAGCGTGCTCGAAGTCAGCGCGAGAATCAGGATCGGCGCGTCGGCCGGGTTGACCTTGTGGTAGGTCGGGTTGCTGCGCAGGCTCGAGGGCAGGTCGGCGCGCGCCGCGTTGATCGCCGCCTGCACGTCGCGCGCGGCGCCGTCGATGTCGCGGTTCAGGCCGAACTGCAGCGTAATGCGCGTCGAGCCGACCGAGCTTTGCGACGTCATCTCGGTCACGTCGGCAATCGAGCCCAGATGCCGTTCCAGCGGGCTCGCGACGCTCGTCGCGACGGTCTCCGGGCTGCCGCCCGGCAGCGTCGCCTGAACCGAGATGGTCGGGAAGTCGACCTGCGGCAGCGGCGCGACCGGCAGCTTCGTGAACGCGAAGATACCTGACAGCGCGATGCCGATCGCCAGCAGCGTCGTGGCGACCGGGCGGGAAATAAACGGACGCGACAGGTTCATCGCCTAGTTCCCTGCATCGGCGGCGGGCGGCGTGGCGCTACCGGACGAATCGCCGCGGTGAAAGCGCTCGCGCAGCCGGCGGCCGAGCGAATCGAACGCGAGGTAAATCACCGGCGTCGTGAACAGCGTCAGCAACTGGCTCACGATCAGACCGCCGGCGATCGCGATACCGAGCGGACGGCGCAGCTCCGAGCCCGCGCCGGTGCCGAGCATCAGCGGCAGCGCCCCGAGCAGCGCGGCGAGCGTGGTCATCAGGATCGGCCTGAAGCGCAGCAGACACGCCTGGTAGATCGCCTCGCGCGGCGGCTTGCCTTCCTCGCGTTCAGCGTAGAGCGCGAAGTCGATCATCATGATCGCGTTCTTCTTCACGATACCGATCAGCAGCACGATGCCGATGATGCCGATGATGTCGAGATCGTGGCCGGTGATCAGCAGCGCGAGCAGCGCGCCGACGCCGGCCGACGGCAGCGTCGACAGAATCGTGATCGGATGGATGAAGCTCTCATACAGCACGCCGAGCACGATGTACATCGTGACGATCGCCGCGAGGATCAGGAACAGCTCGTTCGCGAGCGACGCCTGGAATGCGAGCGCCGCGCCCTGGAAGCGCGTCTGGAACGACGCGGGCAGACCGACGTCCTTCTCGGCCTGCTGGATCGCCTGTACGGCCGCGCCGAGCGACGAACCCGGCGCGAGGTTGAACGACACCGTGGTGGCCGGGAACTGGCTCAGGTGCGTGACGAGCAGCGGCGCGGGCCGCTCGATGAACTTCGCGATCGACGACAGCGGCACCTGGCCGCCCGACGACGTGGAAGAGGGCAGGTAGATCGAGTTCAGCGACTCGGTGTAGCGCTGCATCGTCGGCTGCGCTTCGAGAATGACGCGGTACTGGTTCGACTGCGTGAAGATCGTCGAAATGATGCGCTGGCCGAACGCGTCGTACAGCGCGCTGTCGATGGTGGCCGGCGTGATGCCGAAGCGCGCGGCGGTCGCGCGGTCGATCTCGATGAACACCGAGCGGCCGTTGTCCTGCAGATCGGTGGCCACGTCCGCAAGTTCTGGCGACTGCTTGAGCCGGTCGACCAGCTTCGGCACCCATGTCGTGAATTCGCTGATGTTCGGATCGGTCAGCATGAACTGGTACTGCGTCGGGCTCACGGTCGAATCGATCGTCAGGTCCTGCACCGGCTGCATGTACAGCGACGCGCCCGGAATGTGCGCGACGTCCTTCTGCAACTGGCGGATCACGTCGCTCGCGGTGTTGCTGCGGTCGTCGCGCGGCTTCAGGTTGATCAGCATGCGGCCGCTGTTCAGCGTGATGTTGCTGCCGTCCACGCCGATGAACGAGGTCAGGCTTTCGACGTCCGGGTTCTTCAGGATCTGCTGGGCGAGCGCCTGCTGACGCTCGGCCATCGCCGCGAACGACACGGACTGCGGCATCTGCGTGATCGCCTGGATCACGCCGGTGTCCTGCACCGGGAAGAAGCCCTTCGGCACGAACACGTAGAGCAGGCCGGTCAGCACCAGCGTGAGCACCGCGACCACCAGCGTGGAGCGCTGGCGGTTCAGCACCCACGTGAGCGCGACCGCGTAGCGTGCGATCACCCAGTCGATGAATTGGTGTGCCTTCGCCTCGAAGCGGTGGCTTTCAGGCGGCGGCGTGTGGCGCAGAAGCTTCGCGCACATCATCGGCACGAGCGTCAGCGACACGACCGCCGAAATGACGATCGTGACCGCGAGCGTGATCGCGAATTCGTGGAACAGGCGGCCGACCACGTCGCCCATGAACAGCAGCGGGATCAGCACCGCGATCAGCGAGACCGTCAGCGAAATGATCGTGAAGCCGATCTGCTTCGAGCCCTTCAACGCGGCTTCGAGCGCCGTGTCGCCTTCCTCGACGTAGCGCGCGATGTTCTCGATCATCACGATCGCGTCGTCGACGACGAAGCCGGTGGCGATGGTCAGCGCCATCAGCGACAGGTTATCGAGCGAGAAACCGCACAGGTACATCACGGCAAGCGTGCCGATCAGCGATAGCGGCACCGACAGGCTCGGGATGATCGTCGCGTAGACGTTGGCGAGGAACAGGTACATCACGAGCACGACCAGCACGACCGACATCGCCAGTTCGAACTGCACGTCGCGCACCGACGCGCGGATCGTGGTGGTGCGGTCGGTGACGACCTGCACGTCGAGCGCGGCGGGCAGCGACTGCTGAAGCTGCGGCAGCAGCGCCTTGATGCTGTCGACCACCTGGATCACGTTCGCGCCCGGCTGGCGCTGCACGTTCAGGATGATCGCGGGCGTGTTGTCGACCCACGCGCCAAGCTTCGTGTTTTCCGGTCCCGGCACGATGCTCGCGACGTCAGTCAGCATCACCGGGCGGCCGTTCTTGTATGCGACGACGGCGCTCTTGTACTCGTCGGCGTCGGTCAACTGGTCGTTCGAGTTGATCGTGTAGTTGCGCGTCGGGCCGTCGAAATTGCCTTTCGGCGTGTTGACGTTGAGGTTCGAGATCGTGGTGCGCAGGTCGTCGAGATTCAGGCCGTACGCGGCGAGCGCGCGCGGGTTCGCCTGAATGCGGATCGCCGGGCGCTGGCCGCCCGACAGGCTCACGAGACCCACGCCCGCGACCTGCGAAATCTTCTGCGCGAGCCGCGTATCGGCGAGGTCCTGCACCTGCGTGAGCGGCAGCGTCTTCGACGTGATCGCGAGCGTCATGATCGGCGCGTCGGCCGGGTTGACCTTCGCGTAGATCGGCGGCGCGGGCAGGTCGGACGGCAGCAGGTTGCCCGCCGCGTTGATCGCCGCCTGGACTTCCTGCTCGGCGATATCGAGCGGCAGGTCGAGGCTGAATTGCAGCGTGATGATCGACGAGCCCGCCGAGCTTTGCGACGACATCTGGTTCAGCGACGGCATCTGCCCGAACTGCCGCTCGAGCGGAGCCGTCACGGACGACGTCATCACCTCCGGGCTCGCGCCCGGATAGAAGGTCTGCACCTGGATCGTCGGATAGTCGACCTCGGGCAGCGCGGACAGCGGCAGAAAGCGCAGCGCGACGAGGCCGACCAGCATGATCGCCGCCATCAGCAGCGCGGTGCCGACGGGACGCAGAATAAAAGCGCGGGATGGATTCATGCGGTAAGTGCCGAGCCTTTACTTTATTGCGACGCTTGCGAAGCGTGCCGGCCGTGACGTGCGTGTGCGCCCGAGGCGGCCGCCGGGGCGCTGGCGCCCTGCGCGTCGGATGCGCCACGGGGCCGCTCGGCCGGAATCGTGATCTTCGCGCCTTCGCGCAGACGGTCCGAACCGTCGGTCACGACGCGCTCGCCGACCGCGAGGCCCGACTGGATGCTGGTGCGCTCGCCGTCGACCGGGCCGGTCTTGACCGGGCGCACGGTGACCGTGTTGTCGGGCTTCACGACGTACACGAACGCACCCATCGAGCCGTTGAGCACCGCTGAGGTCGGCACGATGACCGCGTCCTTGATCGTATCGACGAGCAGGCGCGTGTTGACGAACTGGTTCGGGAACAGCCCGTTGTCCTTGTTTTCGAAGATCGCGCGCAGCCTGATCGTGCCGGTGGTCGTGTCGATCTGATTGTCCATCGTCTTCAGCGACCCGACTTCGAGCGGATGGGTGTTGCTGCGGTCGTACGCGGTCGCCGAGAGCTGCTCGCCGTTGCGCGTGTGCTGGATGATCTGCTGCAGGTTGTCTTCGGACGTCGTGAAGACCACGCTGATCGGATCGAGCTGCGTAATCACGACGATGCCGTTGGTGAGGCCCGAGGTCACGTAGTTGCCCGGATCGACCTGACGCAGACCGACGCGTCCCGACACCGGCGCGGTGATGCGCGCGTAGATGAGGTCGAGCTTGAAGCTGTCGACGTTCGCCTGGTCGGCCTTCACCGTGCCTTCGTATTGCCGCACCAGCGACGCCTGCGTGTCAACCTGCTGACTCGCGATCGAGTCCTGGGCGAGCAGCGTCTGATAGCGCTTCAGATCGAGACGCGCGGTGGCGAGCAGTGCCTCGTCGCGCACCAGCGTGCCCTCGGCGTTGCGCAGCGAAATCTCATACGGGCGCGGGTCGATCTGGGCCAGCACGTCGCCCTTCCTGACCATCTGGCCTTCCTTGAAATAGACGTCCTGCAGCACGCCGCTCAGCTGCGGCAGCACGGTGACGGTGGCGAGCGGCGTGACCGTGCCGAGCGCGGTCAGCACGACCGGCATCTCGCCCTGCGTCGCGGTGGCGACGTGCACCGGCTGCGGCATGTCAAGCATCGCGTTCGGACCGCCGCGGCCGAAGCGGCCAGCGCGCGCACCGCTCGCGGCACCGGGCGCGCTCGCACCGGCGCCCGGGCCGCCCCAGGGATGCCAGCGCCACAGCACGACGCCGAGCACGACCAGCACCGCGACGATCAGCGCAATGGTGCGGCCACGGTGGCGTTTCACCGTGCCGGGCGCGCTCGATTGCGTGCCGCTCGCGGACGGTTGAGACGCGACGGGGCGTTGGGTTTCCGGGTGCTTTTGTTGTTCGTCCATCGGTTCGGTCAGGTGGCTGGCTTGGTGATGTGTGCCGTTCATGTAGACGCCGCGATTCGAAGTGCGGCGCCGCGGCACATGGGCGGCATGTCAGGCGGTTGTGGCAGCGAGCGCCGCGAAAGTTCAGGGCGATGCTACCCGAGGCGCGGGACAGAGATGTTAACGCAATGCGGAATCATCACAGATGGGCTGGGCCGTTTTCGACGGCGCTCACGACTCGCCGCGCACGCGTTCCCGCGACGGGATGCGTGATCGTACGTTGCTGCGTCCGTAACAGTCCACCCGCGTATTTTTTCGTTTGATTACGAAGGTTACAGGATGTCAGCGGATTGCCGGGCGAGAGCAGGGCGCCAGCACGGGGCGCCCGTTTGGCCCCCGTTGCGGGCGAGATCTTATTCGTCGAGTCGGCGCCCCGGCGTGCCGCCGATCTCCAGCACGATCTTGTCGATGCATTCGAGTAGCGCGGGCGCTGCGCGCGAGATCAGCCAGTCGCGCGGACATTGGTCGGCCGAGCCGCCGCAATTGACGGCGTAGCGCTCGCCCGACGGCCCGACGAAGCCCAGCGCGATCGCGTTCAGGCCGTCGTACCACTCGCCGGTGGCGATCGCGAAGCCGCGCTCGAGCGTGTCCTGGATCGCGCTTTCGAGACGGCTGCCGAGATAGCCCCAATCGTCGCCTTCGGCCGTCTGCAGGCCGGCGAGCAGCCGGTCGCGCTCGGGCTGCGCGAGCGACGCGAGGTACGCCCGGCCGACGGCGGTGCGCGTCAAGCTCATGCGCGAGCCGACTTCGAGCCGCGACACGAGCACCGCGGAACGCGGCCGGATCGTGTCGATCACGACCATGTCGTAGCGGTCACGTACCGCGAGATGCACCGACAACGCAGTGCGTTCAGCGAGTTCGATCAGGAAGGGGCGGGCGCGGGAGCGAATGTCGAAATTGCGCAGAAAGCCGTTGCTCAGTTCGAGCACGGACGAGGTCAACACGAAGCGCTCGCTGTCGGGCAGCCGCACCAGAAAACCGGTGCCTACGAGCGTTGCGGTGATGCGCGACACGGTGGGCTTCGGGATGCCGGTCAACTCGGTCAGATCGCGATTGCTGAGGGGTGCGTGTGCGGCGGCGACGGCGCGCAGCACGGTCAGGCCGCGCGCGAGCGCGGTGACTTCGTCGCTCGGGCCGTCCTTGTCCTTGCTGGATTGGACCTTGGCGGTTTCGGTCGGGTTAGGCGTGGATCGGTTCATGCGGTTTTTTGGAACTGTATTTCAAATTGTTCGTTCGGCAACCTGTTGACGGTTGCTTGTCGCAGGCGCGGACATCTCCAAACCGGGGCACGAATTTTTATATATGTTTTAGAGAACTCATTGTATCGGAATAATTTTCCGATTGACGGCCGCTAACCCATGTTTTGCTTGACTTAATCAGCATAACCATAAAAAATGGAACCTCATTTCGAAAGTCGCTTCCGCAGGCTGCATTTTGGTGCACGCGAGCGGAAATTCCCAGAATCCAGGACCGATCGCTCATTCAATGGGCGGCGCGGCTTTTGAGTACCGTCTCTCAGGTTCTAGCACGGCCCTCGGAATGGCTAGAACTTTTAAGGCGTCACGGCAACGTGACGCCTTTTTTTTATTATCGCCGCAATAAAAACTCAACGACTTTGCTTGCGGATTTGTGGCGACGGCTTTCTTAAAATAATTTCGTGGACGTTTTTTCAGCGCGCCAGCAATGAAACCGTCGCGATGCCGAGAATCGTCATGATCAGCGACGCGCTCACGTGAATTGCCACTTCGCCGGCCGCCCAGCCGAACCGGCCGTCCTGTAGGCGCTGCACGACCTCCGCGGAGAACGTCGAGAACGTCGAGAGGCCGCCCATCAAACCGGTGATGACGAACAGCCGCCATTCCGGCGCGAGCTGGGGCACGCGCGCGAAGCCCGCGACCGCCACGCCGATGATGTAGCCCGCGATCACGTTGGCGGCGAGCGTGCCGAGCGGCAGGTCGCTAAAGATTGCGTTCAGGCGAAAGCCGAGGAACCAGCGGAACAGCGAGCCGAGTGCGCCGCCAATCGCGACCGCGAGAAAAGACCAATACATGGAAGAGGATCGAAACCGGAATGTCGACAAACCGGTTGATGCGGGCGAGTTGATGCCGCGTCCGCATAACCGGGCGTAGCAGGCATCATCAGCCCCGAGGGCGGTTATTGGAGAATGCCATCTCCAGCGGCGGAGTCTAACATCGGCGCGCACATTTGGGGACAGGCGCGTGATCCGCGCCTCTCCCGTTTTCCTCGCAGGTCGCCGCTTCTTACTCCGCGGTCGCCGAAATCTTGTGAATCGACAGATCGGCGCCGTTGTACTCCTCTTCCTGGTCGAGCCGCAGACCGACCGTCATGCGGATCACGCCGTACACGATCGTGCCACCGAGCCCCGCCACGACGATGCCGCCGAGCGTGCCAATGACCTGCGAGCCGAACGACACGCCGCCCAGCCCACCGAGCGCGTGCATGCAGAAGATGCCGGCCGCGATGCCGCCCCATGCGCCGCACAGGCCGTGCAGCGGCCACACGCCGAGCACGTCGTCGATGCGCCAGCGGTTCTGCACACAGGTGAACATGTAGACGAACAGCACGCCGGCGATGCCGCCCGTGACCAGCGCGCCGATCGGATGCATCAGATCCGAGCCCGCGCACACGGCCACGAGTCCCGCGAGCGGACCGTTGTACGTGAAGCCCGGGTCGTTGCGGCCCGCGAGCCACGCGGTCAGCGTGCCGCCGACCATCGCCATCAGCGAGTTGACCGCGACGAGGCCGCTGATCTTGTCGAGCGTCTGCGCGCTCATCACGTTGAAGCCGAACCAGCCGACCGTGAGCACCCATGCGCCGAGCGCGAGAAACGGAATATTCGATGGCGGGTGCGCGGCGACGCCGCCGTCGCGGTGATAGCGGCCGTTGCGCGCGCCAAGCAGCAGCACGGCCGGCAGCGCGACCCAGCCTCCGAACGCGTGGACGACCACCGAGCCCGCGAAATCATGGAACGGCGCGCCGAAAGCATGCGTGAGCCAGTCCTGGATGCCGAAGCGCTGATTCCACGCGATGCCTTCGAAGAACGGATAGACGAACCCGACCAGCACGAACGTCGCGAACAGCTGCGGATTGAATTTCGAGCGCTCGGCGATGCCGCCCGACACGATCGCGGGGATCGCGGCGGCGAACGTCAGCAGGAAGAAGAAGCGCACGAGGCCATAGCCGTTGTGCTCGGCGAGCGACGCGGCGTTGCCGAAAAACTGCACGCCGTACGCGATCGTGTAGCCGATGAAGAAATACGCGATCGTCGAGACCGCGAAGTCCACCAGAATCTTGACCAGCGCATTGACCTGATTCTTCTTGCGCACGGTGCCGAGCTCAAGGAATGCGAACCCCGCGTGCATCGCCAGCACCATGGCGGCGCCGATCAGAAGAAACTCCGTGTCGGCCCCGTATTTCAGACTTTCCATTGATATGTCCCGCTTTCGCCAAAAAAGTGCGATATGGGAGCAAGAAGCGGGCCAAAGTTGTGCGGGTCGCGTCGATGCGGTGCAATCTGGCACCGGGATGGGATTTCGAGCGGCTGGAGCGATGCGCGGCGCCATCGCGCCATGCACCGTCGAAGAGAGGCAAAGCACAAGAAAAGTGCATAAATCGATGTTCTTGGTCCGCATGACCCAGACAAGGGCGAAATATTCGATTTCAATTACAGTGTTATTCGGAATCCTGTCGCATTGAGATGCTTGCCGGTCGCGCCGGTGCCCATTTCTGGCGCGAGGCCGGCGAACGCATGACGCTGCATGGACCGGTTTGTGCCCCTCTTTGTCTTCGCGCACAAACGCCGACATAATGTGCCGACCCCGCGCTTGATCCGTCGGCCAACTCCTCCAGATGCGCACGCATGAGACTGACCACTAAAGGCCTGTTGCTGATCGCGATCCCGGCCGTCTTCGAACTCGCGCTGCTCTCCGGCCTCGTGAAGGCACAGGCCGACGCGACATTGGCCGAACGCTGGGCGATGGATAGCGAGGAGGTGCTGCGCCAGACCACCGGGATTCTCGACCCGGTGCTGTCCGAATCGGTTGCGCTGCGCGGGGCGGTGCTCGCCAACGACACCCGCTTCACGACGCCGGTCGCCGTGTGGGTGGATGTCGACCGGCGCATCGATGAACTGGCAGAACTCGTCGCCGACAACCCCGCGCAAGTCGAGCGCGTGGTCCAGGTGCGCCAGGCGGTGCAGGCGTACCGCCAGTGGTCGGACCGGATCCAGGACATGCTGCACGCCGGGCGGCGCGACGAGATTGTCGTGCGCTTCCGCGATCTCGCCCAGGCCGACGTGCTCGATCGTTTCCGTTTGGAGGTCACCGCGTTCCAGACCGAGGAGCGCCGCCTCGACACGGCGCGTTCGAATACGGTCGCCGCCGCGCGCGCGCGGCAGCAGACGCTGATCGTCGCGGCCGCGTTGGGCTCGCTGCTGTTCGTCGCGCTCGCTATCTGGATGTTCACGCGCGGCGTGCGCGGCCGTCTCGCGCTCCTGTCCGACAACGCGGGGCGGCTCGCCGGCAACGAGCCGCTCGCGCCGATCGGCGCGGGCCACGATGAAATCGCGCGGCTCGACCTGACCTTGCACGAGACGAGCCGCCGTCTGCTCGAAGCCGAGCGCATCGAGGCGCGCTTTCACGCGGACCTCGAGCGCCGCACCGCCGAGCTCGCGCGGATCAACGAAACGCTGCGTCAGCAAACGCAGGAAAACGAAATGTTCATCTATAGCGTGTCGCACGACCTGCGCGCGCCGCTCGTGAACCTGCAGGGCTTTTCGAAAGAGCTGATTCGCGCGTGCGACGAGTTGCGCGACGCGGTGCGCAACTCGTCGCTTGCGATGAGCACGCGCGAGCGTATCGAGCGGATCGTCGACGAGGACATCGGCGAGGCGCTGCATTATCTGCAGACCGCTGTGCTGCGCGCTTCGCACATCATCGACGCGCTGCTGCGGCTGTCGCGCGTCGGGCGTGTCGAGTACCGGCGTCAGAAGGTCGATGTGCGCGACATCGTGCAGCGCGTCGTCGATGCGATGCAGGGCTCGATTCGCGCGCGGCGCGCGCGCGTGACGGTCGGCGAACTGCCCGCGGTATGGGGCGACCCGACCGCGCTCGAACAGATCTTCGCGAACCTCGTCGGCAATGCGCTCAATTATCTGGACCCGGCGCGCGAAGGTCGCATCGAAATCGGCACGACGCCCGCGCCGCCGGGCGTGCATTCGCTGAGGATCTTCTACGTGCGCGACAACGGCCTGGGCATTCCGGCCATCGCGCTGCCGCGCCTGTTCACCGCGTTCCAGCGCCTGCACGGCAATGCGGCGGCCGGCGAGGGTATCGGCCTCGCGCTCGTGCGGCGGATGGTCGAGCGGCACGGCGGCCGCGTGTGGGCGGAATCGAAGGAAGGGGTAAGCACGACGTTCTATCTGTCGTTGCCGGAGGCGGGCGCGGCGGGCTCGGAGCCGGCGGCGGCTGGCGCGCCTGCGCTCGCCGAGGCGAGCGCTGCACAGGCCGCGCTCGGCGCGCGCGGGAGCGCGCAAGGCGTGGTGGGTTCCGGTCTGGGCGCAGGCAGTGGGTCGCCCGCGCCTTCGATCGATGCCGTGCGAGGAATCAGCACGCGGTAGGCCCGCTCTGCAACCGATCAAGACCCGTCGCGCTCTGAGCAGGCGCGCGCCGCAACGGCGGTATCATGGGCGCCTCTTCGCATGCGCGAGCCGCCCGGCGCGGCTCCTTCCTGATCATGATTTCATCCCTTTCCTCATCGTTATTGCGCCGCGCGGCGGTCGTGGTCCTCGTGTTCGGCGCGCTGGCCGCGTGCCAGAAGAACGACGCGTCGGCCGGCCAGGTTGCGGGCAAGCTCAACGACGCCGCGCAGGTTGCCGGTCAGAAGCTCGATCAGGCCGCGAGCTACGTCGGCCAGCAGGTCGACGCGACCAGGGATACCGCACAGCAGAACCTCGAGTCGGCCTCCGCGCCGTCGATCAGGATCGACCCGTCTGCACTCGCGTCGAGCGCGCAGGCCAATCTGCAGAACGCGGCGAGCGCGGCCAGCGCGCAGCTCGGCAAGGCCGCGTCGATTACGGGCCAGGGCCTCGAAACGGCGGGGCGCAAGCTGCAGGCGTGGTCGGCGCAGAATGCGGGCACGTCGGCTTCATCGACCGTGTCGCCCGATTCCCCCGACGCGCAAAAGCAGATGGACAAATGACCTGCGCGGGGTTCCGTTCGTGGTTTGCGGATTGACGTCCCGAATAAATGTAATTACTATGGTTACACATTGTCGTTGCGGGACGGATTCGCTGTGAACACGAGTAGCCGGTTTGCCTTTGCCGTGCATGTGCTCGCGCTGCTGTCATTACAGGGCGGCGTGCCGTTGTCGTCGGAGATGATTGCGGGCAGCGTGAATACGAATCCCGCGCTGATCCGCCGGCTTCTGGCCATGCTCTCCGACGCCGGGCTCACCACGTCGCAGATGGGTGCCGGTGGAGGCGCATTGCTCGCGCGGCGGCCCGAGCAGATCACGCTCCTCGACATCTATCGCGCGGTGGAAGACGCGCAGTTGTTCGCGTTGCATCGCGAGGAGCCGAATCCCGCGTGCATGGTGGGGCGCAACATCCAGGGCGTGCTGCGCGGAATCATCGACGAAGCGCAGCAGGCCATGGAAGCGACGCTTGTCGGGCGCACGCTCGCCGACGCGACGGCTGATGTCGTGCGCTCGGAGAAGCAGCGCGAGCGCAAGCGCCGTGCTTGAGCGTTTCGTCGCGTGCGTACCAGATCAATGAACGGGGTGAGCGCCCCGCTTTTTTTCCCGTTATATGTAACTGTGATGATTACATATAAGACAACCTGAGGAGTGTGTCGAAATGAGCAAGCAACTGAAGATCGCTTTGTTTGGCGCGACCGGTATGGTCGGTTCGCGGATCGCAGCGGAAGCGGCGCGTCGCGGGCATCAGGTGACGGCGCTCGTGCGCGATCCGGCGCGCGTGCCGGCCGGCGTCGCGAATCTGCAGGCGTCGAAGGCCGATTTGCTCGACGCCGCGAGTGTTGCCGAGGCGCTGCGCGGTCAGGATGTGGTCGCGAGCGCCTATGCACCGCCGCAAGGCGATCTCGCGACGCTGACGAAAGCCACGCGCGCGCTCGTCGAAGGTGCGCGTGCGGCGGGGCTGAAACGCGTGGTCGTGGTAGGCGGCGCGGGTTCACTCGAAGTCGCGCCGGGCAAGCAACTGGTCGATACCGACGGTTTTCCGGACGCCTACAAGGGCATCGCGCTTGCACATCGCGACGCGTTCGACTACTACCGTGGCGTCGCCGATCTCGACTGGACGTTCTTCGCGCCGGCCGCGCTGATCGCGCCGGGCCAGCGCACCGGCAAGTTCCGCACGGGCGCGAACACGCTGATCGCGGACGCGGACGGCAATAGCCGCGTTTCGGCCGAAGACTACGCGATCGCGTTCGTCGACGAGCTGGAGCAGGGCCGCTTCATCCGCCAGATCGCGACGGTCGCGTACTGACGTCTGGCGTACCGGATTCGCCGGCCGCGCAAGCGTACTAACATTCGGTTACGCATGTTCGGGCGCGCCGGGCAAAACTGCGGCTACACTGGCGTCTCCCGTTTTCTTCCGGATTGCCATGCAGTCATGCCCGTCGCGGCGCGAGTCCGGGGCTGCGCCGTCCGGCGGCGGACAGCAGCCGGCGAGTCGCACCGCCTTCCATCTCTCCTCCAGCCCCACCGCTCGCACCCCTTCCAGCGGCGACGCCCGCCCGCGCGCGAGCGCGAGCGGTTGGTTTGCGGCGCTGCTGTGCGCCGCGCTGATCCTGTGCATCGGCGCGCTGCCGCGCACCGCGCAAGCTGCGGGCCCCGCGGTCGGCGGCGGCACGCCGGTGATCCCGGCGTTGCAGAGCCTGATCAACAGCGCGACGGTGAACACGACGCCCGCGTCCGCGGCATCGGGTGCCTCGGCGGCCGAGGCGGCGTCGGCGCCGTCGCCAGCGAGCCAGGCGGAGCTCGCGCGCTCGCTCGACAGCGTGATCGCCACGCTCGAGAACGACCATCAGCGCACCGCGCTCGTCACCCAGTTGAAAAAGCTGCGCGACGTGTCGCAAAGCG
The DNA here is from genome assembly GCF_021390595.1 of Paraburkholderia sp. HP33-1. Taxonomy (NCBI): domain Bacteria; kingdom Pseudomonadati; phylum Pseudomonadota; class Betaproteobacteria; order Burkholderiales; family Burkholderiaceae; genus Paraburkholderia; species Paraburkholderia sp. HP33-1. The sequence goes on from NZ_JAJEJR010000001.1 coordinate 1,304,175, forward strand.
CCGCGCAAACTGTCGGCCCAGCCGCGCCCGCGCAACCGAGCCCGGGCCTGCTCGGCGCGATCGCGTCGGGTATCGCGTCGTTCGAATCCGACGTGAATCAAGGCCGCACGCCGTTGCGCTACTGGAGCGGGCGCGTGACCGCGGCCGGCAACGAGCTATACACGATCGTCGCGGGCCACGGACGCGAGGGCCCCGGCAGGATCCTGTTGTCGATGGTGGCGATGCTGGCCGGCTGGGGCGCCTGCGCCGGCGCGCTGATCTATCTGCAGCACCGGCTGTACCGGCGCTTCGGGATCGAGCTGGTGCTGCGGCCCAACCCCACCACGCTCGAGCTGGTGATCTTCGCGCTGCGCCGCGTGGGTCCATGGATCATCGCGTTCATCGCGGCGCTGCTGTTCGTACGCGCGATGCCCGATGCGCTAGGCCGCACGCTCGGTCTCGTGGTCGCATATGCGATCGTCGCGGGCGCGGTATTTTCCGCGATCTGTCTGATCATGTTTTCGCTGTTCGGCTCGGGCCATCGGCGCGTCGCGGTGCGTCTGCTGATCGATCACGCGCGCCGCGTGCTGTTCGTGATCGGCGTGTGCGGCGCGCTCGGCGACGCGGCCGTCAATTACGACGTCGCGCATCAGCTCGGCACGAATCTCGCCGCGCTGATTTCGACCGGGGCCAACATGACGGCCGCCGTGCTCGCCGGCTATTTCGCGCTCGCGTTCCGCCGGCCGGTCGCGCACCTGATCCGCAACCGGCCGTACGAGCAGCGCAACGACCACAAGGCCGCGACCGATGCGTTCGACGTGCTCAGCTCGCTGTGGCACCTGCCGGTGCTGGTGCTCGCGGCCGCGTCGGTGGTCGCGACGCTAGGCGGCTCCGGCTCCAGTGAAGACGTGCTGCAGATCTCGGTCGTCACGGCGCTGCTGCTGGTGCTGGCGTTTTTCCTGTCGGCGATCGTGCTGCGCATGACGCGGCCGCGCAGCGCCCGCGCGCGGCGCCGCTCGCCGTACCTGACGCGGCTGCTGCGCTTTTGCGGCACGCTGCTGACGCTGTTCATCTGGCTGTTTTTCTTCGAATTCGCGGCGCGTCTGTGGGACGTGTCGCTGGCCGCTGTGATCGAGAAAAACGTCGCGGCGCGCGGCATCGCGCATGCGATGTCGGCGATCGTCGCGACCCTGTTCATCGCGTGGCTGCTGTGGATTCTGGTCGACACCGCGATCACCGAGTCGCTCAATCCGGGCGGCCCGCGCAACAAGGGGCGCAGCCCGAGCACGCGCGCGCGCACCATGCTGCCGCTGGTGCGCAACGTGTTGCTGGTCACGATCATGACGATCGGCGGCATCGTCACCGCCGCCAACCTCGGCATCAACGTGACGCCTCTGCTCGCGGGCGCGGGCGTGATTGGTCTGGCGATCGGTTTCGGCGCGCAGTCGCTGGTGACGGACCTGATCACGGGCCTGTTCATCATCATCGAGGACACGATTTCGGTCGGCGACTGGATCGACGTCGATGGCGGGCACGCGGGCACGGTCGAGCACCTGTCGATCCGCACCGTGCGGCTGCGCGACGGGCAGGGCGCGATCCACGCGATTCCGTTCTCGCAGATCAAGATCGTGAAGAACCTGTCGCGCGATTTCGCGTATGCGGTGTTCGAGGTGCGCATGTCGTTCTCGACCGATGTCGACGAGATCACGCAGCTGATCCGCGAAGTCGGCGCCGAGCTGATGGCCGATTTCCGTTACCGGCGCGAGATGCTGGGGCCGATCGAGGTGTGGGGCCTCGACCGCTTCGATCCGAACTGGATGGTCGTCAAAGGGCAGATCAAGACGCGCCCGCTGCAGCAATGGAGTGTCGCGCGCGCTTTCAACCTGCGGCTCAAGCGCAAGATGGACGAGGCGGGGATCGAGATTCCGGTCGCGCAGATGCGGCTCTACACGTCGTCGAAGGATAGTGAGGGCGAGCCATTGCGCGACGATGAGATGACCGGGTTCGGCGCGCACGACAAAGCTCAGGGCGCGGCACCCGAGCGGGGACACGAAAAAGCCCATGAAAGGGCGCATGAAGCCGCGCGCGAGAGAGCCCGCGAGGTAGTACACGAGTATCCGCGCGAAGCCGGGTATGAAGCGCGTGGCGTTGGCCCGGCGGCGCGCGCATCGGCGCAGGTGCCGTTTGCGCCCGCGCGTGACGTGTCGCACGAACCGCGTCCGGCGCCGCCGGCCACCGGACAGAGCGAGCCGGTGGCACCGCAGATTCCGACGGCGGGTGACGGGGGCGGGAAGCGTTGAGTCGGGAGTGTGTTTGCGCGATGGCGTAGTCGCGCGATCACTTCACGACGTGACATCGAACTGTCAAACCAGCTCCGCCGCGTCCGCCCCGCGCACGATGTCGTTCACATGCGTGCCGATCCGCGCGCCTTCGACACCATAGATATGCAACGACAGGGCCGGCGCATTGCTGCAGTTGCCGAGCCGATGAATCGCACCGCGGCCGCTGCGCACGAACGACACCGCGCCACGATTTCGTGCCTCTACGCGCAGGGCGCTCGCGCATTGCTGCGCGTCGTCCCATTCGAAAATCGTTTCGCTCAGCTTGCCGTCGACCACCGTGTAACCGCACCACGTGTGATGCGCGTGCACGGGGCTCGCCTGGCCCGGCTGCCAGACCAGCGCGGCAATCGCGTAACGGCCGCGTGGATCGGCGAACAGCAGATGGCGGCGATAGGTGTCGGCCGAACCTTCGCGTTGCGCCGGCGCGAGCAGCGCCGGGTCGGCGGCCGCCTCGGCGAGCGCGAGCCGCATGGTGCGCGCGAAGAACGTCGAATGCGATGGTTCCGGGAATGTCGAGCAGGCTTCGAACATCGCGTCGAGCGTATCGCACAGGCGCTCGAGCGGCGTGCGTCCGATGTCGCCGGGTGTGTGCGTCGGCGACGCGGCGGCTTCAGGTCGAGCCGGGTCCGGGATCGACATCAGGTAGTCGGGAAGACGCTCGAAAGCGGTGGCGCGAAGCTCGTCGATCATGGTTTTGATGCAGCGTGTCCGCTGCTTGTCGGCTGATTTCGGTGTCGTTATTTATACCCGTTTGACCGGAGAAAGAGTTTCCATATAATTCCCTCGACCGTCAGAAAAGTAGAATAAATTCCTATAGGGGGTGGTGGTATGGGCATGGATATCATCGATCGGAAGCTGCTCGAACTGTTGCAGGCTGACGCTACGATGCCGATCGCCGAACTCGCGCAGCGCGTGAATCTGTCGCAAACGCCTTGCTGGAAGCGGCTGCAGCGCCTGAAGGAGGCGGGCGTGATTCGCGCGCAGGTGGCGCTGTGCGATGCGCGCAAGCTAGGCGTCGGGACGACGGTGTTCGTGGCGGTGCGCACCAATCAGCACACGGAGGCGTGGGCCAGCGCGTTCACGCAGGCGGTGCGCGATATTCCGGAAGTGGTCGAGGTCTACCGGATGAGCGGCGAGACCGACTATCTGCTGCGCGTGGTGGTCTCCGATATCGACGACTACGACCGCATCTACAAGCAGTTGATCACGGCCGTGCCGCTATACGACGTGAGTTCGAGCTTTGCGATGGAGCAGATCAAGTATTCGACGGCATTGCCGGTGCGCTCTTCGGCGGTGACCTGATCGTCGCGGAGATTGGATGGGCGTAGAATGCCGCCTTTCCGACCCATCCGCGACCGCTTCGCGAACCGAGCCGCTTCATGACCAGACCGCCGCGCAAGAAGAACCCGACCTTTGGCATCGCCGTCTTTTTCGTGGTGGCGATCCTGCTGGTGATCGCCACGCTGTTCTACAACGCGATCCGTGAAAAGCACGAGTTCGACAGCCAGGACGCGCAGGCGCCTTCAGCGACCTCGGAAGCTGCCGTGGCGACCAATGCGATCAAGCCGGCGAGCGGCGCCGCGCAATAACGGCAGCGCGTTTCCTTCTTCACTCCTCCGGCAGCCGGATCATGCTCGCGTCCTTGCGAATCTGCGCGGACGCCGCGAGCATCTGCTTGCATTGATGCGCGAGTAGCTTCGTGTCGTGCACCGCATCGGCCGTATAGTCCGGCGAATTCTCCGTTTTGACGACCATCGCATCGAGTTCGCGATTCATCAGTTTGATCTGCTCGCTTTGCTCGGCGGGCAACGCGGTGCCGGCTTCGGCGGCGCTCAGGTTGTCGCGCACGAGGCTCAAAGCGCGCTGCAGCGGCTGTAGCGAAACGTCTTCCACCTGTTGCTGCTGTTGCGCGGAGGTGCGCAACAGCGGCGCGGCTGCGGTGATCTGCGACGCGAGCACGTGGCCGCGCACCAGCAGACCGTTCAACTCCGGCACGAACTTCTGAGCGGACTTCGGTTCGAGCATCATCCGCTGGAACGCCTGGCCAAGATTCGCGAACGCGACGTGGACATTCTTGCGCGCGAGCCGATAGCGGTAATCGCGGTCGAGAGCGGTCGCCGCCGCGGTGGTCCGCCCGGCGCCGAGCGTGCCGACGCCGCTACCCCCTTCAGCTTTGGCTCCAGCGACAGCGAGTGCCGGGCCGCCAAAGCCGATCGCCGGATCCGCCATCGCCGCCGCCGGCGCGCGCGCGCCCGCTTCGGTCACGGTCGCGACCACCGCCGCGGCCGGCTTGCCGCTCCACCACCAGCTCGCCTCGAGGTACTGCCGCGTCGCGCTGATCATGTTGTTCACGAGCTTGCCCATCAAGCGGTACTCCCAGTACGGGAACAGGTGGCTCGCCGCGATGGCGATCGCGCAGCCGACCACAGTGTCGATCGCGCGCTCGCCGATGATGCGCAGGCTGCCCGGCGCGAGCAGATGGAACAGCAGCAGCACATACGACGACGTGAACACGACACTCGCCGCGTAGTTGAACAGCAGCAGGCTGTAGCTCATCACCATCGACGCGAACATCACGACCATCAGGATGTGCGGCTCCTTCACGAAGATGATCAGCGCGATGCTCGCCGCGCAGCCGATCAGCGTGCCGATGATCCGCTGCCCGTTGCGCTGCTTGGTCAGCGAGTAGCCTGGCTTCAGGATGATCACGGTGGTCATCACGATCCAGTATGCGTTCGTGAGCGGCAACAGGCGGCCGAGCCAGAAGCCGACGGCGACCGCGATCGTCACGCGCAACGCGTGGCGAAAGCTCGGCGAGGCCATCGTCAGATTCGAGAAGATCTGCCCGAACGGCACGCGCCGGCTCGACACGAAGCGGGTCAGCGCCTGGTCAATGCGCAGTTCGGTTTCGGTCGGGCTCGGCTCGGTCGTGAGGCTTCGGCGCATCCTGTCGATTAGCCGCGTGGCGCTCCAGATGCGGCGAAAATTTGACGACACCGCCGAATACGCCTCCGGGTTCTGCGTCGGCAGTTCCTGCTTGCGCATCAGCTCGATTTCATACTCGATCGCGCGCAATTCCGCCTTCACGTTCACGCGTTTGCGCGGCGCCTGATTCTGCAGCACCGCGAGGCCGATCTCCTCGAGATCTTCGGCCGCCTTGCGGATCAGGTCGCGGTAGAACACCAGCAGATCGGAGCCGCCGAACGTGCTGCGCACGAGCGTGTAATCGGTTTGCGCGCCGACGAACAACTCGTGCAGATCGACGGTATTGATGAACAGGTTGTACAGCATCGCGCGGTGTGGTTCGAGCTTGCCGCGCTTGAACTTGGGCAGATTGCGCAGCACGATGTCGCGGGCCGCGTCCTGGCGCTCGACCGCGGAGATCTGCTTGTCGACGAGATTGCGGTAGCACTCGTCGAGATCGTTGTCGAGATCGTAGAATGCGGCGCGCGCGAGCAGATAGTCGGCGCACGCGAACACGCTTTCGGCGAGTGCCTGCTGCTCGATCCGATGCATCATCCAGCGGCTCACGAAGGTCGACCAGTACGTGTACCAGAGCCCGCCGAGCAGAATCCACGACGCGTTCACGAGTGCCTGCATCGGCGTGAAGTGCTCCTCGAGCGTCATGACCATCATGAACAGCGTCGCGAAGCTGATCTGCGGCCAGCGGTTGCCGTACACGACGATCAGCGACAGCACGAACGTGAGCGGCACGACCGTGCACCACAGCGCGATCGGATTGACGGTGGCGAGGCCAGTGGCGAGCGCGGACAGAAAGCCGATCACCGTGCAGGCCAGCATCTCGTTGTGCTTGTACTTGAGCGGGCCCGGCATGTCGACGACGCAGGCGCCGAGCGCGCCGGTCGCGATCGTGAAGCCGAGCTCACGATCGTGGAACACGATCAGGCACAGGATGGCCGGTAACGACACACCGACCGCGATGCGCAGGCCGCCATAGAAATACTGGCTATAAAGGAATTTTCTTATTTCGACCGAATAGCGCATCGACTACCTGAATCCATTCACCGAGGGAACCGCAATTGGAAAGACAGCGCGAAACTGCCGTCGAGTCTAACTGATTTTGCGCGCGTTCTGACCTCGCCCATTCGGCCAGGTTATGCCCTGGTGGGTGGGTTTGTTATGCTGTCGCTTCAATGTCTGCCGTGGCCCGCGCGCGTAGCTCGCAGGCCATCCGCGTGCCACGTGTCATCGGGAATCCATGCTTCAGCTTTTCTACTCGAACCGCTACGAAACGCTGGTCGGCGCGCTGCTCGACGACCTCGCGCAAGCGCCATCCGACCCGTGGACCGCGCGGCCCGTGATCGTGCCGAGCGCGGCCGTGCGCCGGCGACTCGAGCTCGATATCGCCGCTCGCCAGGGCATCTGCGCGAACGTGAGCTTTTGTTATCTCGCGCAATGGCTGTGGGCGCAGATCGGCGGCGTGATCGAGGTGCCGAAGCATTCGCCGTTCGCGCCTGACCGGCTCGTGTGGCGCTGTTACCGGCTGCTGGGCGACGCAGACGAAGCGCTGCCGTGGAACGCATCGCCGCGTCTGCGCAGCTATCTCGACGCGGCCGACGCGTCGATGCGCTACGAACTCGCCCGGCGCGTCGCGACCGTGCTCGATCACTATCTGACCTATCGCCCCGAATGGCTGCTGCAATGGCAGAAGGGCGGCTCGATCTTCGCGAGTGGCGCGGCGGATGACACCGGTCCGCGTCTCGCCGGCGCAAGCGACGCGGCGCGCGAGGACGAGCGCTGGCAGGCGGCGCTGTGGCGCGCGGTGCTCGCGGAACTCGCGCAAGCCAGCGGTCATGCGCAAACGTCCGCGGCCGCACTGCCGCCCGCGTATAGGTTCCTCGATGAAATCGGCGCGCTCGATCTCGAAGCAATTTCGAACGCGCAATGGCCCGAGGCGGTCAGCGTGTTCGCGCTGCCGACCATGCCGCCGCTGCATATCGCGTTGCTGCGAGCGTTGTCGCGCTGGATCGACGTGCGTCTGTACGTGATGAACCCATGCCGCGAGTTCTGGTTCGACGTGGTCAGCGAAGGGCGCGTGCAGGCGCTCGACGCGGCGGGGCAGCTCGACTATCAGGAAGTCGGTCATCCGCTGCTGGCCGAATGGGGCCGTCAGACTCAGGCGCAGCTGCATATGCTGCACGAGCTGACCGAGAGCGCCGCCTCGGCCGAGACCGGTGACTTCACCGGAAACCCCGAGCCGAGCTGGCTCGCCGCCGTGCAGAACGGCATCGTCGAGCTGCGCGACGAAGCCGATGCCGATGAGCCGCCGCTCGAGCGCGGCATCGAGGTACACGTCTGCCATAGTCTGTCGCGACAGCTCGAAGTGCTGCACGATCGCCTGCTCGGCTGGTTCGACGAGTTCGACGATCTGCAACCGTCCGACGTGCTGGTCGCCGTGTCCGATCTCGCTGCGGCCGGCCCGCTGATCGACGCGGTGTTCGGCACCACGCCCGCCGGTGATACGCGCCGCATTCCGTACCGGATAACCGGCTTGCCGCCGTCGCAGGCGAATCCGGTCGCGCGTCTGTTGCTCGACTGGCTCGCGCTGCCCGAGCGCAGCGTCGGCGCCCCGGATCTGATCGAATGGCTGCGCGTCGATGCGGTCGCGGTGCGTTACGGGATCGATGCGAATTCGCTCGAAGCCGCGCAGGAATGGCTCGCGGCGGCCGGCGCGCGGCGCGGGCTCACGCCGCTCGAACCGGTTGGCGAGCACGTGCCGGTCGCGCGTCATACGTTCGCCGATGCGCTGACGCGCCTCTACCTCGGCTATGCGATGCCGGCCGGCGGCGAGCCGGTCGATGCGTGGCTGCCGGTCGAAGGCGCGGATGGTTCGGACGCCGAATTGCTCGGCCGCCTGTCGCGTTTCGTCGACGATATCGACAGCTTCGCGGCGAACTGTGCGATCGAGCGCACGCCGGCCGACTGGTCGCAACTGCTGCTCGAAACGCTCGCGCAGTGCTTCGACGGCGGGGTCGACTTCGCCGATTCGCTCGCGGCGGTGCGCGACGCGCTCGACGCAATGAGCGCCGCGATGCAGGCCGGCGCGCAGGATGTGTTGCTGCCCGCTTCGGTGGTGCGCACCGCGCTCAAAGAAGCGCTCGATGACCCCGCGCGCGGCGGTGTGCCGTGGGGCAGCGTGACGTTTTCTTCGCTGACGAGTCTGCGCGGCTTGCCATTTCGCGTCGTCTGTCTGCTGGGCATGGACGACGGTGTGCTGCCGTCGCTCGCGCGCGCCGACGAATTCGACCTGATGGCCGCGTTCGGCAAGGCGGGCGACCGTCAGCGCCGCGACGACGAGCGCAATCTGTTCCTCGATCTGCTGCTCGCCGCACGCGAGCAACTCTTCATCGCTTACACGGGCCGCAGCATTCGCGACAACGCGCCGCTGCCGCCGGCTGCGCTCGTCGACGAACTGCTCGATCATCTCGCGCGGGTGTCGGCGGGTGAGGACGCGAGTCCGGCCGAGATCGACAGCGCACGGCGTGCGTTCATCGTCGAGCATCCGTTGCAGGCGTTCGCGTCGGACTATTTTTCGGCGAAGCCCGACCTGTTCACGTACGACGCCGATCGCGCCGAGCTGGCCACGCTGCTCGCCGAGCCACAGCATCCCGCGGCCGCGCCGTTCTTCGATCAACCACTGCCGCAGGAAGACACGCACGAGGTCGGGTTCGACGACTTCGTGCGCTTCTGGCGTCATCCGGCGCGCGCGCTGCTGCGCGACCGGCTCGGTATCGCGTTGTCGGATGCGCAGGGCGAGTTGCTCGACACCGAGCCGTTCGATCTCGACTACGCGGGCCGCGACGCGCTTGCCGAGCGCCTGCTGCCGGTACTGCTCGACGCCGACACCGAAGACGACGTGATGTTCAGCCGCGTGCAGCGCGTCGCCGAGGCAAGCCCCGAGCTGCCCGGCGGCGCGACCGGCGCGGTATGGCGCGCGCGCGAGCTGTCCGCGCTGCGGCAGTTGGCGTCGAGCGTGCGGCGCGAAGTGGCCACCGGCGTCGAGCGCCTGCCGTTCGTGCTCGATGTCGCGCCGCGCTGGCCGCAGGGCGGCGAGGGCACCGATAGCACCGTCACCCTGTTCGGCGACTACGACGCGCTGCTGCGCGAGTCCGCCGAAACGCCGTTGCAATTGCGCGGCACGTTGAACCTGCTGACCGGAACAGGACAAGTGATCTTTCGATATGCCAAAGCTAGCGCGCGCGACTATCTGTCCGCGTGGCTCGCGCATCTGGTCTATTGCGCGGCGCGGCCGGATGGTCCGCGTCGCACCGTGTGGCACGGCAGCGGCGAGAGCTTCGAGCTCGCGCCGGTCGCGGCTCCGCTCGAGGAGCTCGCGCCGTTGCTGGCGCTTTTCAATGCCGGCCGCCGGCTGCCGTTGCGCTTCTTCCCGAAGAGCGCATGGGCGAGGGTCAGCGAGAGCGAATCGGCGGCGCAAGGCGTGTGGATCAACGACCGCGTGCGCGGCGAATCCGACGACCCCGCATTGCGCATCGCGCTGCGTGGCACGCAGCTCACGCTCGACGAACCGTTCGGCAGCCTCGCTGCGATCGTCTTCAAGCCGTTGATCCAGCACCTGCGGAGCGCCTCATGAGCGACGCGCTGCGCCATCACAGTCTCGTCGCCGACGAGCTCGACGTGTTCGCGTGTCCGCTCGACGGCGTGAACCAGATCGAAGCATCGGCGGGCACCGGCAAGACGTGGAACATCTGCGCGCTGTATGTGCGGCTGCTGCTCGAAAAGAACCTGAACGCGGATCAGATTCTTGTCGTCACGTTCACGAAGGCGGCGACCGCGGAGCTCCACGAACGCATTCGCGGCCGTCTCGCGGAGCTGCATCGCGCGATCGAGATGGACGACGACGGCGGCGATCCGTTCATCCGCCGGCTGTTCGAGACGACGCTCGCGCCGGAGAACGGCATCGAGCGCGACGCTGCGTTGAAGGTGGTGCGCCGCGCGCTGCGCACGTTCGATCAGGCCGCGATCCACACGATCCATGCGTTCTGTCAGCGCGCGTTGCAGGAAGCGCCGTTCGCGGCGGCGATGCCGTTCGCGTTCGAGATGGAAGCCGACGACGCATCACTGCGTTTCGAACTCGCCGCCGACTTCTGGCGCGAGCAGGTCGAGCCGGTCGCGCATGCGCATCCGGCGTTCGCCGCGTGGCTGGTGGCCAGGCGCGCCAGCCCCGCATCGCTCGACGAGCAGTTGGCTCGGCGCCTGAAAAAGCCGCTTGCGCAATTGCGCTGGGGCAGTGTCGAGGCGGACGGCGCAAGCGCCGATCCGCAGGCCGGCTTCGATGACGCGTGCGCGATCTGGCAAGCCGAACGAGACGCGATCATCGCGCTGCTCGCCGAGGCGCAGGAGCGTCTGAGCAAGACCACGCACAAGCCCGATCACGTGAGCGCCGCGATCGCCGCGTGGAGCGACTACTTCGCGCAGGGCGACTGCCATGCGCCACCGCCGCGCGCCGCATTGAAGCTGACGGCGTCGGCGTTGAAGAAGGCGACCAAGGTCAAGTTCGAGCCGCCCGCTCATCCGTTCTTCGAGCATGCCGAAGCGCTGGCTGTGGCAGTGGTTGCCGCCGAAGCCGCGCAGCGCGCGCGCTGGCTCGCGCTCGTGCGGACCTGGCTCGACTACGCACCGGCCGAGTTGGTGGCGCGCAAGCGCACGCGCCGCGTCGTGTCGTTCGACGATCTGCTCGCCAATCTGTATCGCGCGCTCGCCGCGCATTCGTGGCTCGCCGATGCGTTGCGCAGCCGCTATCCGGCCGCGCTGATCGACGAGTTCCAGGACACCGATCCGCTGCAATTCGCGATCTTCAGCCGCATCTTCGCGCCGGCCGGACCGTTGTTCCTGGTCGGCGATCCGAAGCAGGCGATCTACAGTTTCCGCGCGGCGGATCTGCACACGTACCTCGCGGCGCGCGAGTCGGCGTCCGCGTGCTACACGCTCGCGGTCAACCAGCGCTCGACGGCGCCGATCGTCGACGCGTGCAATCGGATCTTCGAAGCGAATCCGCAGGCGTTCGTGCTCGACGGGCTCGACTATCAGCCGGTGCGCGCGGGCGAGCGCCGCCGCGCGCCGTTTGCCGATCCCGACGCGAGCGGCGGCGATTTCCGCATCTGGACGTTGCCGCAAGGCGAGGCCGCGCTAAGCAAACGCGACGCGCAGCGCGCCGCGAGCGAAGCTTGCGCGGCCGAGATCGTGCGGCTGTTGCGCGGTGCGCGTGAAGGCGTGGTGATGATCGGCGACAAACCGCTCGCACCCGGCGATATCGCCGTGCTCGTGCAGACCCACAAGCAGGGCAGCCTCGTCAAACGCGTGCTCGCGGCGTGGGGCGTCGGCAGCGTGGAGCTGGCGCAGGCGTCGGTGTTCGCGACGCTGGATGCGGAGCAGATCGAGCGCGTGCTGGCCGCCATCGACACGCCCGGCGATCTACGGCGTCTGCGCGCCGCGCTCGCCACCGACTGGCTCGGGCTCGACGCCGCCGCGCTGTGGCGTCTCACGCAGGTCGCCGATGCGCCAGCAGCCGTCGACGAGTCGACGCAAGCGCTCGACCCTGCGGACGCGATGGGCTGGGTCGAACGTTTTTCGCGCTACCGGATGCTGTGGCACGAACGCGGCTTCGCGGTGATGTGGCGCACGCTGATGCGCGAGCTGCGCGTCGCGCAGCGGCTCGTCGCGGGAGCGGAGGGCGAGCGCCGGCTGACCAACGTGAACCATCTCTCCGAGCTCGTGCAGGCGCGCGCGGCCACCCAGCCCGGCATCGCGCCGACCTTGCGTTGGCTCGCCGCGCAGCGCGAGCAGGGCGGCGGCGAAGAGGCACAGCTACGGCTCGAGTCGGATCGCAATCTCGTGCAGATCGTCACGGTCCATAAGTCGAAGGGGCTCGAATATGCGGTCGTGTTCTGTCCGTTTCTGAACGATGGTGGTTTGCGCGAGCCGCCGTCATCGGGCTTGCCCGATGCGCGCGAGTATCACGACGACAGCGGCGAGGCGGTGCTGCACTACGGTTGCGACGAAGAGGAAGCCGAGCGCGCGTCGCGTTACGCGGTGCGCGAGCAGGCGGCGGAACGTGCGCGGCTCGTCTATGTGGCGCTCACGCGGGCGGTGTATCGCTGCTACCTCGTCGCGGGCACGTACCTGTCCTCGCGCTCGACGAAGGAGTCGCGCCGCAGCGTGCTGAACTGGCTCGTGGGCGGCAGCGGCCACACGTTCGACGCGTGGCTCGCCGAGCCGCCCGACGAAGCCGCCCTGGCGGCAAGCTGGCACGCGCTCGCGGGCGGACCGGTCACGCTGCAGGCGCTGCCCGAAGTGACGCGCCGCGTGCCGCTCGAAAGTCTGCAGGATCAGGGTGCGAATCTGTACGCGCGCACGAATCGGCGGCCGTTGCGCGATCAGTGGCGTATGGCGAGTTTCAGCGGCTTGATCGCGGCAGGCGGCAGGAGCGGGGAGGCGCATGGTCACGCGCCGCAGGAAGACGTGCGGCCCGATCACGATGAAATCGCGGATGCGCCCGAGTCCGCGCCGGTGCTTGCACCGGTCGCCGTGGCGAACGCCCCGGCGCATGCCGACGACGACATCCTCGCGTTCCCACGCGGCGCCGCGGCCGGCGAGTGCCTGCATCGCATGTTCGAGCTTGCTGATTTCACCGACGCTCGCACGTGGCCCGATGCGATCCGCGGCGCGCTGCGCGAGCGTCCGGCGCCAGCCGAGCCCGAGCTCGCCGCGCGTTTGCCCGCGATGATGCATCGGCTGATCGCCGACGTCGTTTCGACCGAACTCGTGCCGGGGATGACGCTCGCGCGGCTCGATCCGCGTCGGCGCCTGAACGAACTCGAGTTTCTGTTCGCGGCGCCGTCGCTCGATTTTCCGGCGCTGCGTGAGCTGCTGATCGAATACGGTTATCCCGACGTCGCGCTGGAGCCCGGCGCGCTGCGCGGGTACGTCAAAGGATTTATCGACATGATCGTCGAGCACGACGGACGCTTCTGGATCGTCGACTGGAAATCGAACCATCTCGGCGACACCGCCGCCGACTACGCGGCCGAGCCGCTCGAAGCGGCGATGGCGAGTCACGCGTATCACCTGCAGGCGCTGCTCTATACGGTCGCGCTGCATCGCTACCTGAAGACGCGCGTGCGCGACTATGCGTACGACACGCACATCGGCGGCTATCTCTATCTGTTCGTGCGCGGCGTGCGACCCGATTGGCGTGACGCCGACGGTTCAGCCGGCGTGCATAGGCGACGCGCGCCGTTCGAACTCGTGGCGCTGCTCGACGCGGCGATGATCGGAGGCGGCGCATGAGCACGCCCGGCACGCTCGATGCGCGCCCGGCCGCGCCGCTCGGGCTCGAAGACATCGGCGTCAATCTGCCCGCCCCGGCCGATTTCAGCATTGCGCTCGCCGAAGGGTTCGCGCGCCGTATCGGCATGCTTGCGCGGCGCGGTGGCGCATCGACCGAGGTGGTGAAGTGGGCCGCTCGCGGCGCGTTCGCCGCGAGCCGCGCGACGGCCGAAGGCCACGTGTGCGTGCCGCTTGCGACGCTCGCGCGCCGCTTCGACGCGTCGAGCGCCGAGGTGCGCGCGGCGCTGCTCGCGAGCGGCATGGCAAGCGACGGCGCAGCGGGCGCGGCGGCGTTGCGGCCGCTCGTGATCGACGGCGAGGGGCGGCTTTATCTCGCGCGCTACTACGACTACGAGCGGCGTCTGGCGCAAGCATTGGTCGCGCATGCGACGGGCGAAGCGCACATCGCGAAGGCCGACGTCGATACCGACCCCGCCGCATTGCGTGAGCGCCTGCTGCGCTACTTCGGCCCGCCGAAAGACGACGACGTCGACTGGCAACGCGTCGCGGCCGTGATGGCGCTGTCGGGGCGGCTGACGATCGTCAGCGGCGGGCCGGGGACCGGCAAGACCACGACCGTGGTCGGCGTGCTCGCGTGTCTGCTCGATGCGCGCGCCGATCTGCGCATCGCGCTCGCAGCGCCCACCGGCAAGGCGGCGCAGCGGATGCAGGAAGCGTTGCTCGCGCGCGCGGGTGACCTGCCGCCCGAGCTCGCCGCGCGTTTGCCGCAGACTTCGTACACGCTGCATCGCTTGCTGGGGTCGGGGCCGGGCGGGCGCTTTCGGCATCATCGCGAGAATCCGTTGCCTTACGACGTCGTCGTGATCGACGAGGCGTCGATGATCGACGTCGCGATGGCCACGCATCTGCTCGACGCGATCGCGCCGCAGACGCGACTCGTGATGCTAGGCGACAAGGATCAGCTCGCCGCGGTCGAGGCGGGCGCGGTGTTCGCCGAACTCAGCGCGCGGCCGGTGCTGAGCCCGAGCGGATTGCGGCGGGTCGCGCAGGCGCTCGGCATCGACGAGGCGCGGCTCGCGCGGGCTTTGCCAAGCGCGTCGCCGGACACATTCGAATCGGCGACCGAACGCAACCCGCTCGCCGACTGCGTCGTCTGGCTCGAGCGCAACTATCGTTTCGGCCTCGAGTCGCCGATCGGTCGTTTGTCGGTCGCGATTCGCAACGGCTCGCCGAGCGCGGCGCTCGACGTATTGCGGATTGACCCGACCGACGTCTGCGCCGCGGCGCTGCACGAGGACACGCACACGGCTCTGGCCGAGCGCACCATCGCGCGACTCGCCGCCGGCTTCGCGCCGTATGCCGACGCACTTGCCGCGGCGCTCGCCACCGATACGCCCGATCCATTGCCGCTCTTCGACGCGCTCAACCGCTTCCGCATCCTGTGCGCAACGCGGCTCGGATCTCGCGGCGTCGATCAGGTCAATGCGGCGATGGCGGCTCAGGTGCGGCGCACCGCGGGCGTCACGCTCGCGGTCGGCGCGCAGTGGTTTGCCGGACGTCCGGTGATGGTCACGCGCAACGATTACGCGCTGGGTCTGTTCAACGGCGACATCGGCATTGCGCTGCCGGGCGCGGGTGGCGCGCTGCGCGTGTACTTCCGTACCGGCGACGGCGGTGTGCGCGCGGTGTCGCCGGCCGCGCTGCCGCCGCACGACACCGCGTTCGCGCTGACGGTCCACAAGTCGCAAGGTTCGGAATTCGAGCACGCGGTGCTGGTGCTGCCGTCGGCGTTTAGCCGGGTGCTCTCGCGTGAGCTCGTGTACACGGCGATCACTCGCGCGCGCGTATGTGTCGAGGTGATCGGCGCGCGGGCCGTGCTCGCGCAGGCAATCGCGACGCCGACGCAGCGTGATTCGGGGCTGGCAGCACGGATTGCGGATGCATCGCGTTGATCGCGGGACAACAGTCGGAACAGCCGGGGTGGTGGGCTTATCGAGCCGGATCGCGCGCGCGGCGCTTAACCGGCCATCCCGCTCGTCCGCTCGATAGCCTCGACGCGGCCGCGCATCGTCTTGCGGTACCACAGCGTCCACAACGCGAGGCCCGCGTAAATGCCGTAGCCGATAAAGGGCGACACGACGAGGAAGCGTTCGATCGGCCACGTCAGCGCCATCCACGCGCGCAGCGCGGTTTCGGCGGTCAGGCCGAGGCCCCACACGAGCGTCATCGTGCGCATCGCGGTGGCGAGGCCGGGGCGTTCGCGCCACAGCGCCTCGAAGTGCGCGGCGCCGCCTTCCATTTCGCGCGCGACCGTCGCGCGTGCGAGGTAGAAGATCAGCGGACGACGCATCGGCAGCGACAGCAGGAACACGACGCCGACCGCGCCGGACACGAGCGACTCGCGCAACAGCAGCATGCGCGGACTGCCCCCGAGCGCCATTGCCGCGACCGACAGCACGATGCCCGCGACGACCATCACGCTGAGCGCATCGACGCGCCGAAAGCGCGCCAGTTCGATCGCGCTCCACACGAGCGGCGGCACGGCGGATGCGATCAGCGCACCGGTCTCGCCGACGCGCGGCAACGCGAGCCGGTAGGCAAGCCACGGCAGCAGAAAGTTGACGGCCAGTTCGAGCACGAAGCCCGGACGGATTTTCATACGAATTTACGCCGTAAGCGAAAGAAGCAGTATCGAGGAACCAGCCGCGCCGACGCAAATGGTTTTTTTTCGTAGTGTCCGCGAGCCGGTGACGCCGGGCACGGCACCGGACGCATCGGGCATCGCGTGCCGAGCGCTTGTACACTGACGCATCTTCCTTCCCTGCCACCGATGACATCCCGCTACTCGATCCCGCCGAACGAAATCGAATTGACCGCCGTGCGCGCGCAGGGGGCGGGTGGTCAGAACGTCAACAAGGTGTCGAGTGCGATCCATCTGCGTTTCGACGTCCGCGCTTCGTCGCTGCCGGAAGTGCTGAAGATGCGTCTGCTCGCGCTATCCGACCACCGGCTCACGCGCGACGGCGTCGTGATCATCAAGGCGCAGGAGCATCGGACCCAGGAGATGAACCGTGCGGCGGCGCTCGCGCGGCTCGATGAGCTGATCGAAAGCGTCAGCGTGACGCGCAAGCCGCGGGTCGCGACACGCCCGACACGCGCGGCGAACCTGAGGCGGCTAGACAGCAAGTCGAAACGTGGCGAGCTCAAGTCGGGGCGCGGCCGCGTGCACGAGTAGCGGCGCGGGCCACGCGCGTCACGCGCAGCGGGCGATTAGCCGTTAACGCCTGGCGTCGCGTCGACCGTTGCGCGCATCCGGGGACGATGCCTCAGGCACGAAATCGACGCACAGCACGTGAGTGCCGTCGCGCTCGAACGCGATCGCCGCGGTGTAGCAGTCCTGAACATCGGCGAGCGAGTAGTGCGGTCCCATCATCGCGACGCGGCCCGGCGCCGCGAGCGCGTGCCGGAAATACGCGCGACGCGACCAGTTGGCGCGCGTCTCCGTATAGAGCGGCGCGAGCCGCTTCGGCGGAGGGGGCACCGATGCCGCCGTCACCGAAGGCTGGGTCTGCTCGCCGTGGCCGTCGGTGAGAAACACGCGGCGGGCTTCGCGCAGATGCCAGATCTTTTGCCCAGCCTGTTCGAGGTCGCCGGTTGCCTTGTAGGTGTCGGCGGCGGCGAGCACCGCTTCCGCGAAGCCCTCGAAACCGAGCGGCTGGTGGCCGGCGTGCGCGCGCTCGTACTCGGCGAACTTGCCCCAGATTGACGCGACAAGCGCCGGCACCTTCGTACAGGCAGCCTGCACGCTGCTCTTCGGCTGACCGAGCAAGAAGCCCTGAACGAAATCGACATCGGCCTGCATGAGGATCATCAGCTCTTCATCGGTCTCGACGCCTTCGGCGAGCACCAGCGTGCCCGACTGATGCAGCATCGCGATCAGATGGCTGATCATCGATTCGTCGCCCTCGCGCCTGCCGGCGCGCGCGACCAGCGAACGGTCAAGCTTGACGATGTCCGGGCGGAAGCGCCACACGCGGTCGAAGTTCGAAAAGCCGGTGCCGAAGTCGTCGATCGCGATCAGGAAGTCGCGCGGTTGCGAGGAGGCGAGCATGCTGGCGACGGCGGATTCATCGTCGGCGGGCTGCTCGAGCACTTCGATGACGATGCGCTCCTGCGGCAGCCCGAAATGTGCGGACAACTCGTCGATGAACGTGCGCTGCGGCCAGCCGGTTTCGAACACCTGCGGGCGAGTGTTGAGAAACAGCCACCCGGTGCTGATGCCTTGCTCCATGAAATTCGCGACATGCAGGCAACGCGCAATGCGGTCTAGCTCGCGCGCTTCAGCCGCGGAGCGCGTACCGGAGAACAGCACCTCGGGCGAGACGGGCAGGCCGACCGGATCGAATGCGCGCAACAGGCCCTCATAGCCGACCACGCACTGATGCGTGACCGACAGCACCGGCTGGAACACGCTGTGCAATGTCAACGCGCGCCAGGTCGCGGTCCACCCCGACTCGCCGCGAACCAGGTGCGGGAGCACGCCGCTTACGGTCAATTCGCTGACGGATGGCATAGAAGCGGGCATGAGAGCTTGCATGGGATTCTTGCGGCAAGGGGGGAAGGGGCATGCAAACCCATTCGTTGCGCAGCGCTCGCACACTCGAAGCGTCGACCGGACGAGACGAATACGTCTGGCGAGCACGGAGGGTGGTACCAGCTACGCTTGACTCCGGCGAATTGGTCAAAACGAGTCTAGCAGTTTGCAGCGCACAACAATGTGCGGGCCGTCACAAACTTACGGCCGCGAAAATTGTCCGCAAACCGGCCGCCTGCGGCCGTGCGGCAATGCATTGCGAGGAGTTCGCCGGAGCGTTTCGCGCGCTTGCCACGCGCGAAACCGATTATCAATCGCAATCAGTTCCAGTACCACGCCGAGGGTAGCAGGGCGCTCAGTGGTCGCCCGCCAAACTCCAGGCGTCGAAGGTGCTCACAGGTTAGTGCCGGCGCGGGGCGCTGGCGTGGTCGTTCGCCCCGGGGCTCGGCACGGCCTGGCTCTGCGGGTTTCGGTCCGATATGACGTTGCTGCGGCATGGCGGGCAGGGGCGAGATTCGTGCGTCGCCATGCTGGCCGGCGCACCTGGCGGCGGGTTCAGCGATCGACGGGTTATGCTGCTGCTTTTCGCAAAAAGGAGATCAGGCATGGCGGAAATCGCGGTGGTCGCAATTTCGGTGGCGAAGCCGGGGCATGAGGAGCAGTTGCGCGAGGCGCTCGAAGGCATCGTCGGGCCGACGCGCAATGAAGAGGGCGTGCTGCAGTACGACCTGCACCGCGACGTGCAGGAGCCGCGCCGGTTCGTGTTCGTCGAACGTTGGGAAAGCCAGGACGCGCTCGCGGCGCATGCGAAATCCGCGCATATCCAGGCTTATAAGAAGGCGGCCGCGGATTGGATCGAGCACGCGGAGATTCGCGTCGTGTCGAAGATCGCCTGAGTTCCGGCGCGGGCGTCAGGGGCGCGCGGACGCGGTGAGCAGGTGCCGCGGCCCGCGCCTCGCGCGCCGTCAACGATCAGTGGGTCGCTTGCGGGACATCGAGAATCAGGATGATGGTCCAGTCGGCGTCGCCGTCATGGTGATACTGGCGCTCCGCGACGATGAACGGCTGCTGTTTGCCAGCCGGGCCGAGAAACAGCACGTCGCCTTCCATCGGCAGGCATTCGACGGGCGGCAGCGCGAGGTACGCTTCCTGACCGCCACGCGGCATCAGTTTTTCAATCTTGCGGGATGCTGCTTCGGTCCATTCGATATCAAGCTGGATGTTGCTCATGCTGTCCTCCGCACCAAGGTGCGCACGGGTTAGGGGATGCCGGCGGCTTGCCGGTGGGTGCGCGACTTTAGCATACCGAAAGCGGCGCGCCGGCGGCCTCGTCACGCCGATGCGCGTGCGGACAGCCGCGTCAGCATCGATCGAATCACAGAAATAAAAAAGCCGAAACCGGCGCTGCCAGCTTCGGCTTTTTCACCTTCACGGCGCGGCCGCGAGGCGAGATCCTCGAAGTCGCTCAGGTACCCGAAGATTCCGCACCCTTCTTGGGATGATGCGGAGCCATCTTGTGATGCTTGGCCGGCGCGGCGGGTGCGGTTCCCATCGACTGCTCGCGGTTTTGCAATTCTTGCGCACGCTGCTCGACGTCTGCCGCCTTAGCCGGATCGGTGCTCGTCATGATGCCGCTGTCCTGCGCGTAAGCCGCACCGGCTGCGGCACAGAGGGAAACCAGGATCGCCAGGGACACTTTCTTCATCGTTACCTCCGTAGAGTGGTGGTGGACCCGAGAATTGCCTGTCCAGTGGGAAAGACAATGCATTCTATCGAGCTAACTCTGATCCAGCCGATTGCTTTGTAACTGCGCTAAACAATTGTTACATCTTGTAATTCGCGCACTCCGACTGCCATCCGAACAGCTTATACGATGCGCGCAGCCTCGCTGCGCCGGGGTGTCCGGATGCATTCGGCTGGACCCGGAAAACGGTTCACATCGTTGAATAACTCGCGATGTGCTCAACACACGAGGGCGAATGGCCGTCGTCGTTCGTCAGTACCAGCCGATCGCGCGATACAGATGAAATTGCGCAAGGCCGGCCAACTCATGCAGCGCGATTTCCGCGGCCTTGAGGTTATCGAGGTGCGGCAACATGCCGAGCCGTACGTACCGCGCGCTCGAAATCTGCGGCTGCGGCTCGACGCCGAAGCACTGAAAGTCGAGCAGCGCACGCGGCATGTGGTACGCGGACGTGACGAGTATCAACTTGTCGTAATGTGACTGGCCGACAATGGCTGAGACGTTGCGCGCGTTTTCGTAGGTAGTGCGGCTGCGGTTCTCGAGCACGATGTCCGAGCGCGGCACTTGCTGTCGCAGCAGATAGGGCAGGTAGGTGTCGGCTTCGGTTGCGCTATGCCGCTGCGGATTGCCGCCGCTGACGATGACCTGGCATGTGTTGGCCGTGCGCTTGCATGCCGCGTAGTTCCGCGCGCTGACCTCGATGCGCGAGAGCACGTCGCGCGGGGGCACCAGCACGTGGTCGTGGTTGTAGACCGTGCCGCCGCCGAGCAGGATGATCGCGGTGCGCGGCGCGAAGGTGGCGGTCGTGGCGCTCTGTCGTTGCGGCTGCGCCAGATCGAGCAGGGGCGCGGTCAGCCAGCCGGTTGCGAGCAGCCAGAACAGCGCGATCATGCAGACGATGAGCGGTCGGCGCGCGCGTTTCCAAAGCACGATTGCTGCAAAAAAAAGCGCTAATAAAGTGAATAGAATCAATTTAAATGGGGTAACGTATGTCTTTCGGGACAAATCTACGGGCTTGCCATCGCGCCTCGGCGGTCGCATCGCCGGTTCGTGGAGAGAACGCTAACATGCCGTTCTGACGGGGGTTCCGAAAACGAGACCAGGCAGCATCTGGCGGAAATCCGCCGCCAAACAGGCGGCGAGCTTCTGACCAGGGGCGGGTGCTACGTGCGTCGCCGGTGGCGCAGTGACGCGTGGGCATGAATGTGTCATAGCTGCACTTTAAGAAAGAAGTGAGATGACCACGTATTCCAACGAAGCGGTACTTGAAGCGCTGCGGCGAGCGCAATATCGTCAGGTTCCTTGGGCCAGAAGGCCGGGTGTCTTCCAATATCTTCGCACGCTGGGGCTGATGGACACCGTTCGGCAGCGAACGGTCGCGCCGGCGCCGGGCTTTCACGCCCCCGTCGACATTGCGGTGCTCACCGAACGTGGCAGAGCGGAATTTGCGCGGCTCGAGCACGACGAGCGTCTGCTTACGTGGACAGCGCAACGCATGAACGATTATGTTCTCGGCGCGGCCGAACCGCGGTCCGCCGCGACGGCCGAGGTCAGGTCTTAGCTCAGAGTTCATCGCTTTTCCGAATCACTGTCCGCCCGGGCTCGTCAACCCCTTGGCGGGCGTCCCCTTCCGCCGACCGGTCGCCGTGCGCGTCCGGAGGCGAATCTCGCCTTTTCCGTCGACGAAGCGGCAGCGCGGTTCGCGCCGGCTGTTGCTCTTGCGCATCTTCCACACTATTAACGTCTCGCGGGCGAAAAAAAAGCCCGTATCGCGAAGATACGGGCATACCGGAATTACTACTGCCACGCTGTGCTAATGGCGTTGAGTCAGACTGGCGACGCGCCCGGTGGTTCCCCGATCCTGTATGCGCAATGCAAGAGACCGTGCACAGCCTCGCACGTCGCGCTGTTCGGGTGGCCCCGGGACATCAACGCCGTCGCTGATCTTCGCGCGGCGCATCAGGCCGTGCCCGCACGTTGCTGGCGATGTCGCCGCGCAAGTCGCCACGCGGCGCCGGCGGCGTGAAGTCGCGGTTGCGCGCCTCGCTTTGCTGCCACGCTTCCAGCGTCGCCGGACGGTCCGGGCGCCAGTTCCACCCCTGCGGGCGTTGTTGAGCGAATGCCGGCGCGGCCATCGATGAAATCACAATGCCGCACAACAGCAGTGACATTGGTTTCATTCCGAAATCCCCCTCGACCTCAAGTCCGTCGACTCAAAGCCTGTTTGCATAGGTATTAAGGTATGCCGGGGTGCGAAAGCACGCTGTAATTAATAGTAAATGGATGTTTCACCCGGAGCTATCTGTCGGGTTGGGAGTCTGAGGCAGCGCGGGTTGAACGCTGTAGCGGTCATGCGCAAGGACCGCCGAAACAGACGGGCGCGCGAAAGCAGGGGGAAGAAGCGTCTCGCGAAGAGCGCCAAAGGGGAGCGGGTCGTGGGCGCGCACGCAACCGAAGAAAAGTCGGCTGGATAAAAAACCGGGCGCCCGCAGGTGCCCGGTGACAACGTAGTTTCGCGTCAGGCCATCTTGACCGGCGCGCGCCACGATTCCGGATTGGTCCAGAACGCGCCGCGCAGACGGTCGCGGCTCGGCGGTGCCGGCGGTTTCGCGGCCGTTGCGCCGATCCGGCCGCGCAGCGAAATCTCGCGGCCGCTCGTGCCAAGCCGCTTCACGATTTCAGCGAGCGTGCCATCGGCCTGCCACTCGTCGAAGCGCCGGCGGCAGGTCGGCGGCGACGGGTAGCGGCCCGGCAGCTTGGACCAGCCTTCGCCCGTCGAGAGCACCCAAAGCACGGCGTTGACCACCGACCGCGCTTCCACGCGCGGTCGACCGCGCCGTTCGCTGCGCGCCGGCTCGGCACAGAACAAAGCCTCGACCAGCGCCCACTCGTTATCTCTCAAATCGTCGAACAGCATCATGTTTCACCTCAGCGAAGCTAACCCCGGTGCGCTGCCCCGCGCCGC
Organism: Paraburkholderia sp. HP33-1; assembly: GCF_021390595.1. NCBI lineage: Bacteria > Pseudomonadati > Pseudomonadota > Betaproteobacteria > Burkholderiales > Burkholderiaceae > Paraburkholderia > Paraburkholderia sp. HP33-1. Next base: position 1,327,127 of record NZ_JAJEJR010000001.1, read on the forward strand.
GCACTCTTCATGCACTCGATAGGCGAGTGCCAAAGGGGACGGGCTTGCCACGGATTACCTTGGTAGTCGGAAACCATGGCGCCGACCCTGTGCGTCTCTCGTCGCACGAAGTGTGCCAATTTGATTCCAATCGCCCGAAAGCCCCGTGGCGGCGGGCCCGCGCGGGCGCCAACCAGGGGCGTATAAGAATCCAAAAAACCCTTCTCCGAAATCGGGACAATCACCAATCTTGTGCAGGGAGGCCCGACCAGCGTGCGTGCGCGCCTTTTTGCTGCGTTGCAGCGAGCGCTGCGGAAGGTGTTATGCCGCGTGGATTTGGCCATACAATGCGCATCAAAATGCCCTATTGATGAGGTGAGTAAATGAATGTGACGCTGCGACAGCTCAGGGTTTTCATCGAAGTGGCGCGCCTGCAGAGCTTCAGCCGGGCCGGTGACGAAATCGGCCTCACGCAGTCGGCGGTCAGCCGCTGCGTGCGCGAGCTCGAAAGCGAGATCGGCCTGAAGCTCATCGATCGCACGACGCGCGAGGTGCAACTGACCGATGTCGGCGGCAACCTCGTGTCGAGCGTTTCGCGGCTGCTGTCGGACCTCGACGATGCGTTGCGCGAGATCCGGGAGATTGGCGAGCAGCGCAGGGGACGCGTGGTGGTCGCGGCGAGCCCGACCGTCGCGTGCCGCCTGATGCCGCGCGTCGTCGCGTCTTGCGGGCAGCAGTTTCCTTATGTGACGCTCGGTCTGCGCGACGACGTGCAGAGCGACGTGGTGCGCAAGGTGAAATCAGGCGAGGTGGACTTCGGCGTGATCATCGGCCCGTTCTCCGACGACGATCTGCTCAGCGAAACGCTGATGACCGACTCGTTCTGCGTCGTGTCGCGCGATGATCATCCTCTCGCCGCGCGCAAGCAGGTCACGTGGAAGGACCTCGACGGCGAGCAACTCGTGATGCTCGATTACGCGTCGGGCAGCCGCCCGCTCATCGACGCCGCGATGCAGGCGCAGGGCGTGAGCGCCACCGTGGTGCAGGAACTCGGTCATTCGGCGACCGTGTTCGGGCTGGTCGAGGCGGGTGTCGGGATCAGCGTGCTGCCGTGGCTCGCGCTGCCGTTGCCGGCGGGGGCGTCGCTGGTTGCGCGTCCTCTGGTGCCGCGCGCCGAGCGGCTCGTCGAGCTGGTGCGGCGGCGCGACCGGTCGCTGTCGCCCGCGGCCGAGGCGGTATGGAATCTGATCCGGCAATTGCCGGGGCGGGCAGAGGAGCTGAATTAACTGGCGCAATCGGCGCGCGGCATGTCTGTCCGCCGGGTTGGCGCACTGCAAGGCCGGCCTCGCACCTGCAGCCCGCTTCGCCGCTGCCCGGCTACCCGTCGCGCTAAACTACCGACTTCATTGCGCCCGCCTTCGCGGTTGCGCCCCGAGCCTCTTGTCCTTCATCCCCGGAAGCCTCGATGAGCGAATTGGACCTGTCCGTGCCCTCCATCCCGAATGCGCGCGACGCCGTGCGCGCGCTGCGTCCATCGCAAATCCGTGAAGTCGCGAACGCCGGTTTCGGCGTCGACGACGTGCTGCCGTTCTGGTTCGGCGAGTCCGACCGCGTGACACCCGCGTTCATCCGCGACGCCGCGAGCGCCGCGCTTGCCGCCGGCGCTACTTTCTACACGCACAACCTGGGCATCGCGCCGTTGCGCGCGGCACTCGCCGGCTACGTCAGCGCGTTGCACGGTGCGACGTCGCCCGAGCATGTCGCGGTGACGAGCGCAGGCGTCAACGCGCTGATGCTCGCCGCGCAGCTGGTGGTCGGCGCCGGCGATCGGGTGGTCGCGGTTACGCCGCTGTGGCCGAATCTGGTCGAGATTCCGAAGATTCTCGGCGCGCACGTCGAAACCGTCGCGCTCGGATACGGCGAACACGGCTGGCAGCTCGACGTCGGGCAATTGCTGGCTGCGCTGACACCCGACACGAAGATGCTGATGATCAACTCGCCGAACAATCCGACCGGCTGGGTGATGAATCGCGACGACCAGCGCACCGTGCTGGAACACTGCCGGCGTCACGGGATCTGGATCGTCGCGGACGAAGTCTACGAGCGGCTCTACTATCCCGGCGACGGCGCCGCCGAGGCGGCAGGCGCGCGGACCGCGCCGTCGTTTCTCGACCTCGCGGCGCGCGACGAACGCGTGATCTGCGTGAATTCGTTTTCGAAAGCCTGGCTGATGACCGGATGGCGGCTCGGCTGGATCGTCGCGCCGACCGCATTGATGGACGACCTGGCGAAGCTGGTCGAGTACAACACCTCGTGCGCGCCGGCGTTCGTGCAGCAGGCGGGCATCGCGGCGCTCGAGCAGGGCGAGGGCTTTACGCAGGAGCTGGTGCGCAACTTGAGGACGTCGCGCGATCATCTGGTGCGCGCGCTGTCGGCGGTGCCGGGCGTCGATGTGAAGGCGCCGCTGGGCGCGATGTATCTGTTCTTTTCGATGCCGGGCTCGACGCGCAGCCTCGATTTGTGCAAGGCGATGGTGCGCGAAGTCGGGCTCGGCGTGGCGCCGGGCAGCGCGTTCGGGCCGCAGGGTGAGGGGTTCGTGCGCTGGTGCTATGCGTGCGATACGGCGCGGCTCGATGCGGGCGTCGAGCGCTTGACGCAGTTTCTGGCGGACCACGCCGGCGCCTGATCCCCGACCTGGCGCGCTCACTGCGCCGCGCCTCGTCTTGCGAGCCGCGAGCGGCAAATAGTCACCCATCATGAGATTTTCTTTCTGGCGGCTTAGCCGGGGCGCTCGCGGGCGCACCGGTCGGCGCCGCGGCAGTAGATGCACGGGGGATAGCAGCTTTACGCCCCGGTTGTTTTTGCGTAATATGGCGCTCAGTCACGCGATTCCTTTCAGGAATATCGCTGCTCCGTCCGGCTGGGTCTGGCTCGATAAGTCTGTTCGCCGCCCCCCGGTGCGTGCTCCCATCAATATGACCGATCAGAATCGGGCGAGCGCGTCTTCAGTTCCACATCGTCTGTTTGATCCGGTTCTTTGACCACAGGGTCTGACCTAGCTGCATGAATACCCAAGAGGCGAAGATCGTCCTCGAGACTGCCTTGATCTGCGCGCAGGAGCCGTTAAAGCTCGGCGATTTGCGCAAGCTCTTTGCCGACGGCGTGTCGGCAGACACTGTTCGGACTTTGCTCGAAGACCTGAAGCGGGACTGGTCTGGGCGCGGTGTGGAGCTGGTCGGGCTGGCGTCGGGCTGGCGGTTTCAAAGCAAGCCCGCGATGCGTTCGTATCTGGATCGGTTGCATCCGGAAAAACCGCCGAAGTATTCGCGCGCGGTGCTCGAAACGCTCGCGATCATTGCCTATCGGCAACCGGTGACACGGGGCGATATCGAAGAAATTCGCGGTGTGACGGTGAATACGCAGGTCGTCAAGCAACTCGAGGACCGCGGCTGGATCGAGGTGATCGGTCATCGCGACGTGCCGGGACGTCCTGCGCTGTATGCGACCACGCGCCAGTTCCTCGACGACCTCGGCCTGACCGCGCTCGACGAGCTGCCGCCGCTTGCCGATCCGTCTGCGCAACTGAACGCGGATCTGCTGGGTCAGCACGCGATCGAGTTTGCTGAGGGCGATGCGCAAAGCGTGCAGCCGGCAGAGCAGAACTCGGCGAGTGAGGCTGGCGAGCCGGCTTCGCTGGAAGCGGCGCAAGCCGACGCGGCGCAGTACGCCGCGTCGGGATTCGAAGCGCAGCGGCACGAGACCGTAGCCGGGTCGACGTCCGAGCCGGAGGCCCATGCCGAAGCGGCCGGGCAGGCCGGCACGACAAATGCGTCGGGCGCGCCGTACGACACGCAACAAGAGCCCGAACCGGCAGCGCGGACCGGCGTTACCGGCTTGGCACAGCATCACGATCCGGTCGCCCAGACCGATCCGGAAACACCCGCGCAAGACTCGGGCGTAGTTCGCAATACGGAGCACGCCACCGGGCCGAACCCGATCGAGGCGGCGCACGACGATCCCGAGGATCGCCGCGATGCCGCGCAGGACGCAGGCTTTCTGACCGACGACGAAACCGAGTCGCGCAGCGCCTGACGTAACCGAACTTTTTTTTGCCGCGCCCGCAATGGGCGCGCGCGACCTGACATTTTGAGGTTGTTTTGACACATACCCACGACACCGATTCGTCCGAATCCGAGCGCGCCGTGCCGTCGGCGCGGACCGACGAACGCACCACGCAAGCGTCGGCAGGCGAAGGCGAGCGCCCGGCTCACGGCGCGGAAGCAGACGGCGAAGAGCGTCCGCGCCGCGGTCTGCGTCGCGGGCCGCGCAGCCTGATCGCGCGACGGCGCGCCGGCGCGAAGACGAAGGCAGTTGAGGGCGCGCCCGCAGAGGGCGCGCCGGTAGTCTCCGAGGCGCCGCCGGATGGCGAGGTCGTCGCGCCGGTGCGCACGCCGCGCAAGGATGCGGGCGCCAAGCAGGGCGGTCGACGCAACGCCGGCGGAGCGAAGCGCGAGGGCGCGTCGCGCGAAGGCCAGCGTGAACGTCAGCCGCGCGAAGGCCAGCGAGAGGGGCAACGCGAGGGCCAGCGCCACAACCGTCGCGGCGCCGATGCGGCTGCGGCCACGGATTCGGCTCAGGATGATCTGTTCTCGTACGTGACGTCGCCGGCGTTCGATGCCGACAACAGCGCGACTGGTGGCGTGCGCGCGCCGATGCTGCGCCGCGGCAAGCCCGCAGGCCCGAAACGCGTGCTCTCGCCCGACGACGACGCGCCGAAGCTGCACAAGGTGCTCGCCGAAGCGGGCATGGGCTCGCGCCGCGATATGGAGGAGCTGATCATCGCCGGCCGCGTGTCGGTGAACGGCGAGCCGGCGCACATCGGCCAGCGCATCATGCCGACCGACCAGGTCCGCATCAACGGCAAGCCGGTCAAGCGCAAGCTCGCCAGCAAGCCGCCGCGCGTGCTTCTGTACCACAAACCGACCGGCGAAATCGTCAGCCACGCGGACCCGGAAGGCCGTCCGTCGGTGTTCGACAAGCTGCCGCCGATGAAGACCGCCAAGTGGGTCGCGGTCGGCCGTCTCGACTTCAACACAGAGGGTCTGCTGATGCTGACCACGTCGGGCGATCTCGCGAACCGCTTCATGCATCCGCGCTATAGCGTCGAGCGTGAGTACGCGGTGCGCGTCGTCGGCGAACTCGCCGAGGGCATGCGTCAGAAGCTGCTGCACGGCGTCGAACTCGAGGACGGCCCGGCGAATTTCCTGCGCATCCGCGACGGCGGTGGCGAAGGCACCAATCACTGGTACCACGTCGCGCTCGCCGAGGGGCGGAATCGCGAAGTGCGCCGCATGTTCGAGGCGGCCGGCCTGATGGTCAGCCGGCTGATTCGCACGCGCCACGGCTCGATTTCGCTGCCCAAGGGCCTGAAACGCGGCCGCTGGGAAGAGCTCGAGGACAATCAGGTGCGCGCGCTGATGGCATCGGTCGGCCTGAAGGCGCCGACCGAGGAGCGCGGCAGTCGTAATGCGGCGCCGGAGCGTCGTCAGCCGGATCCGATGCAGACGTCGATGGGCTTCATCAACCGCGAGCCGGTGTTGATGTCGCACAGCCGCTTCGAACAGCAGCCCCGTGGACAGGGTCGCCGTGGCGCGGCGGCCGGTGGCTTTGGCGCGGGCGCGGGTTTCGGTGCCGGCGCGGCCAATCGGGGCGCCGGTGGCCAGCGCGGCCGGGACGTTGACGGCAATCGCGCGCCATCGCCCAACGGCAATCGTGCGCGTACCGGTGGCAAGCGTGCCGGCCAGGCGCCGGGCAGTGGCGGCGGCAATCGCGCGCCAGGCGGCAATCGGGGCGGTAACGCGAACCGTGCTGGTGGCAACGCGGGTCCGGGCGGCGCAAATCGTGGCGGCGGCGCGCCGCGCGGACGCTCACGCGGCCGGTAAGCGGGGCGCAAAGCGGCGCTTGAGGGATGGCCGTTGAGGGGCCACCCTTTCGTGAAGGTCGCTTGGCCGCATGGCTGCCGGATGCTTCAGACGGCTCGTCCAGCAATCGCGAGGCATCAATCCCGGGCGTTTGCGGGGCTGGCCGTTTATCGTTTTCAGCGATTTTTGCGGCCGGGTGTTCGGCGCATTCCGGCGGTTTCCTGAGGCTTCAAACGCCGTGCGATACGACGGCCAGGACATAAAGCGAGCGCTTCGACGAAAAAAGTTGGCGCAGCCCTTCCAGGTCCCTTTCCGGACCGCTCGGGCGACCTCGCAAAAGCCCGGATTCGTCGCCACATAGTCGAAAGATTCCCATGAAATCAAGTGGAAATACGCGACGCCCGGCGTTCTGCGGATTGCGTTTGGGCCGAAAAATGGCTACAATCGCGAAGTCGCTGGGCGTACGATTTCATGTGCGGCTCAGGTGCGACCACCGGCAATAAGATGATGGGCGTTCAGCCCATTTTTTTTTGCCGCTCAGTTCTTCGTGGTTCGGCATCTCGGGTTCGCACTAACGTGCGCCGGCTAGGCGCGCGGCCCGCATTGGTTGTTTGCAGAAGAGGCGAGGCTCGCTGCGCGAACATCTAAGAGGGCACTGTGCAACTGACGGAACTGATTGAAACCACGGTCGTGGGACTCGGCTACGAGCTCGTCGATCTCGAGCGCACCGGGCGCGGCATGTTGTGTATCTATATCGACCAGCCGGCCGGCATCGCGATCGAAGACTGCGAGAAAGTCACGCGTCAGCTCCAGCACGTTCTGACGGTCGAAAATATCGATTACGAGCGGCTCGAAGTGTCGTCGCCCGGTCTCGACCGCCCGCTGAAAAAACTGGCGGATTTTGAACGCTTCGCGGGCAGCGAAGCGGTTATCACACTGAAAAAGCCATTGGACGGTCGGAAATCGTACCGGGGTATCTTGCATGCTCCGCAGGGCGAGACGATCGGTCTGGAATTTGAAGGAAAAGAAGGCGCCGCGATGCTCGATTTCACGCTCGCGGACATGGACAAGGCGCGCCTTGTTCCGAAAGTTGACTTTAGGAGCCGCAAACAATGAGTCGCGAAGTGTTGATGCTGGTGGATGCGCTGGCACGCGAGAAGAATGTCGATAAGGACGTGGTATTTGCCGCGCTCGAAGCGGCTCTCGCTTCGGCCTCCAAGAAACTCTTCGAAGAAGATGCGGATATCCGCGTCCACATCGACCGTGAAAGCGGCGAGCACGAAACGTTTCGCCGCTGGAAGGTGGTACCGGACGAAGCTGGTTTGCAGGAGCCGGATCAGGAAATCCTGCTGTTCGAGGCGCGCGAGCAACAGCCGACTATCCAGCTCGACGAGTACATCGAGGAGCCGGTGCCGTCGATCGAATTCGGCCGTATCGGTGCGCAGGCCGCCAAGCAGGTGATCCTGCAAAAGGTGCGTGACGCCGAGCGCGAGCAGATCCTGAACGACTTCCTCGAACGCGGCGAACACATCATGACCGGCTCGGTGAAGCGCCTCGACAAGGGCAACTTCATCGTCGAATCGGGCCGTGTCGAAGCGCTCCTGCGCCGCGACCAGCTGATCCCGAAGGAAAACCTGCGCGTGGGCGACCGCGTGCGTGCCTATATTGCGAAGGTCGATCGCACTGCCCGTGGTCCGCAGATCGAGCTGTCGCGTACCGCGCCGGAATTCCTGATGAAGCTGTTCGAGATGGAAGTGCCGGAAATCGAGCAGGGCCTGCTCGAGATCAAGGCGGCGGCTCGAGATCCGGGTGTGCGTGCGAAGATCGGTGTGGTCGCTTATGACAAGCGCATCGATCCGATCGGCACCTGCGTCGGTATCCGCGGCTCGCGCGTGCAGGCCGTGCGCAACGAGCTCGGTGGCGAAAACGTCGACATCGTGCTATGGTCGGAAGACCCCGCCCAGTTCGTGATCGGCGCGCTCGCGCCGGCAGCCGTGCAGTCGATCGTCGTCGATGAAGAAAAGCATTCGATGGACGTCGTCGTCGACGAGAACGAACTTGCGGTCGCGATCGGCCGCAGCGGCCAGAACGTGCGTCTTGCCAGCGAGCTCACCGGCTGGCAAATCAACATCATGACGCCGGACGAATCTGCGCAGAAGCAGAATCAGGAGCGCGGCGTCCTGCGCGACCTGTTCATGGCGCGTCTCGATGTGGACGAGGAAGTCGCCGACATCCTGATCGACGAAGGCTTCACGAGCCTCGAAGAGATCGCTTATGTGCCGCTCAACGAAATGCTCGAAATCGAGGCATTCGACGAAGATACCGTTCACGAACTGCGCAACCGATCGCGCGACGCGCTGTTGACGTTGGCAATCGCGAACGAAGAAAAGGTCGAGAATGTGGCACTCGACCTGAAGAGCCTGGACGGCATGGACGCCGACCTGCTCGCAAAGCTGGCTGAACACCAGGTCCAGACGCGGGACGAACTCGCCGAACTGGCCGTGGATGAACTGGTCGAGATGACCGGTATGCAAGAGGATGCCGCTAAGGCGTTGATCATGAAAGCACGTGAACACTGGTTCCAGTGAGAAATGACCATGGCGCACTAAATTGACGCGGCCGTTAGGCCGCATGACACGATGCTAACCGCAAGGAATCGGTCCTTGCATTAAGAGGAATGAATGGCGAGTAACAACGTAGCCCAATTTGCCGCGGAACTAAAAATGCCTGCAGGCGTGCTGCTCGAGCAGCTGCAGGCGGCGGGCGTCACAAAAGCGAGCGAAGACGACAACCTGTCCGAGGCGGACAAGGCGCGTCTGCTCGACCACTTGCGCAAGTCCCACGGCTCGACTGATGCGGACAAGCGCAAGATCACGCTGACGAAACGGCATACGTCGGAAATCAAGCAATCCGATGCGACGGGCAAAGCTCGCACCATTCAGGTCGAGGTGCGCAAGAAGCGCACGTTCGTCCGCCGCGATGAGGCCGTCGCGGAAGGCGGGGATGCATCGAATCATGTGGCCGAAAACGCGGACGCCGAAGACCTCGAGTTGCAGCGTCGTGAGGAAGAAGCACGTCACGAAGCGGAGCTGCTCGAAAAGCAGGCGCAGGAGCTGAAGGCGCGCCAGGAACAGCTCGAGCGCGAAGAGGCCGAGCGTCAGGCGCGCGAGCAGGCTGCGGAAGCCGAACGTCAGCGCGCGGAAGATGAGGCGAAGAAGCGCGCGGCGGCTGCGGCCGAGGCGGTGGCTCGCGAGAAGGCCCAGCAGGCGGCTCAAGCCGCTGCACCGACTGCCGCGAAGGCAAGCGAGCAGGACGACGAGCGTGCAGCCGCGGAACGCGCTGCGCAACGCGAAGCCGCGAAGAAAGCGGAAGACGCCGCGCGTGTCGCCGCTGAAAAGGCGCGTGCCGAACAGGAAGAAATCGCCAAGCGCCGCGCGGCGGCCGAAGCCGAAGCGCGCGCGATTCGCGAAATGATGAACACGCCGCGCAAGGCGCAGGTGAAGGCGCCGGAACCTGCGCCGAAGCCCGCCGAGCCGGCCAAGGCAGCCGAAGCCAAGGGTACGCTGCACAAGCCGGCGCGTCCGGCTGGCGAAGCGCCGGCGCGCCCGGCAGCCAGGAAGCCGGCAACTGCCGCGGCGCCGGCACCCGCGAGCGCACCGTCTGCGGGCGACAAGAAGAAGCCGGCCGGCGGTAAGAGCGGCTGGCAGGACGACGCAGCGAAGCGCCGCGGCATCAAGACGCGCGGCGACTCGAGCGGCGGTGTCGACCGCGGCTGGCGCGGCGGTCCGAAGGGCCGCGGCAAGCATCAGGAACAGGCCACTACGTTCCAGGCGCCGACCGAGCCGATCGTGCGTGAAGTACACGTGCCGGAAACCATCACGGTCGCGGATCTCGCGCACAAGATGGCGGTGAAGGCGTCGGAAGTCATCAAGGTGATGATGAAGCTTGGCCAGATGGTCACGATCAACCAGATGCTGGACCAGGAAACGGCGATGATCATCGTCGAGGAACTGGGTCATCGTGCGGTTGCGGCGAAGCTGGACGATCCGGAAGCAATGCTGGTCGAAGGCGAAGCGACCGATGCCGAAGCGCTGCCTCGTCCGCCGGTCGTCACGGTGATGGGCCACGTCGACCACGGCAAGACCTCGTTGCTCGACTATGTCCGTCGTGCGAAGGTTGCCGCGGGCGAAGCGGGCGGCATTACGCAGCATATCGGCGCTTACCACGTCGAAACGCCGCGCGGCGTGATCACGTTCCTCGATACGCCGGGTCACGAAGCCTTTACGGCAATGCGTGCCCGCGGTGCGAAGGCGACCGACATCGTCATTCTGGTGGTTGCCGCCGACGACGGCGTGATGCCGCAGACGAAGGAAGCGATCTCCCACGCGAAGGCCGGCGGCGTGCCGCTCGTCGTCGCGATCAACAAGATCGACAAGCCTGATGCGAATCCGGAGCGCGTGAAGCAGGAACTCGTCGCCGAAGGCGTCGTGCCGGAAGAGTACGGTGGCGACTCGCCATTCGTGCCGGTGTCGGCGAAGACTGGCGCGGGCATCGACGATCTGCTCGAAAACGTGCTGCTGCAGGCCGAAGTGCTTGAACTGAAGGCACCGGTCGAATCGCCGGCCAAGGGTCTCGTGATCGAAGCGAAGCTCGACAAGGGTAAGGGTCCGGTCGCAACGATCCTCGTCCAGTCGGGTACGCTGAACCGCGGGGACGTCGTGCTGGCAGGCAGCGCCTATGGTCGCGTGCGTGCAATGCTCGACGAAACCGGCAAGCCGACCAAGTCCGCTGGTCCGTCGATCCCGGTCGAAATCCAGGGTCTGTCGGAAGTGCCGCAGGCGGGCGAAGAAGTGATCGTGATGCCGGACGAGCGCAAGGCGCGTGAAGTTGCTCTGTTCCGTCAGGGCAAGTTCCGCGACGTCAAGCTCGCGAAGCAGCAGGCCGCGAAGCTCGAGACCATGCTCGAACAGATGGGCGAAGGCGAAGTGCAGTACATGCCGCTCATCGTCAAGGCCGACGTGCAGGGTTCGCAGGAAGCGCTGGTGCAATCTCTGCAGAAGCTTTCCACTGACGAAGTGCGCGTGCAGATCGTGCACGGCGCGGTTGGCGGCATCAGCGAGTCGGACGTCAACCTCGCGACGGCGTCGAAGGCAGTCATCATCGGCTTCAACACCCGCGCGGATGCGCAGGCTCGCAAGCTCGCGGAAGCCAATGGCGTCGATATCCGCTACTACAACATCATCTACGACGCAGTGGATGACGTGAAGGCGGCGATGTCGGGCATGCTGGCGCCGGAGAAGCGCGAAGTCGTGACGGGCACGGTCGAAGTGCGCCAGGTCTTCAAGGTGCCGAAGGTCGGCTCCGTGGCCGGCTGTATGGTTACGGACGGTTTCGTCAAGCGCTCGTCGTCGGTGCGCGTGTTGCGCAACAACGTCGTCATCTTCACGGGCGAGCTCGATTCGCTCAAGCGCTTCAAGGACGACGTGAAGGAAGTCCGTCAGGGCTTCGAGTGCGGTATGTCGATCAAGAACTTCAACGATATCGTCGAAGGCGATCAGTTCGAAGTTTTCGAGGTCACCGAAGTCGCGCGTACGCTGTAATTCACGCGGCACGGCACAACGGGCGGAACGGGCTTGACGCCCGCTCCGCCCGTTGTTTTTGAGCCCGCTACGTCGAGTTTGTTGCCGGCTTCGTTGCCGCGTTCATCGTGAATGGGCCCAAAGCGCGAGACCATCGCATCGACGGGCCGCTCACAGGCTGCGGCGACGCGCGACGCCGTCGTATCGAATGGATAACAAACACGGCTCGCGCGAACCATTTTTTGCATCCGTCATCGCGGAGCACACAACACCATGTCTAAAAAACGTACTTCTCCCAATCGCAACGTCCAGATCGCCGATCAGATCCAGCGCGACCTGGCTGAGCTGCTGCGCGAGGTCAAGGATCCGCGCATCGGCATCGTCACGTTTCAGAGCGTCGAGCTGACGCCCGACTACGCGCACGCGAAGGTCTACTTCACGACGCTGACGGGCGACCCGCAGCAGACGCTTGAAGCACTGACGCATGCGGCCGGCCATTTGCGCAATCTGCTGTTCAAGCGCCTGCATATCCATACGGTGCCGACGCTGCATTTCCACTACGACAAGACGATCGAGCGCGCTGTCGAAATGTCGCGTCTGATCGACGAGGCAAATTCCACGCGCGCGAAGGACGACTGAGCGACTGCTACGCCGCGGTGCTCGATGTAGCGCGCGGCGCCGATTTTCGTATTTCCCGAACGTTCTGCCTCACTCGACATGACCGCACCTCAACGCCCCCGCGTGCCGCGTCGCGCGCTCGACGGCGTGCTGTTGCTCGACAAGCCGCTCGGCCTGTCGAGCAATGACGCGCTGGTCCGCGCGAAACGTCTCTATCTGGCGAAAAAGGCGGGCCACACCGGCACGCTCGACCCGCTCGCAACCGGCCTGTTGCCACTGTGCTTTGGCGAGGCCACCAAGTTTTCGCAAGACCTGCTCGAAGCCGACAAGACCTACGAGGCTACGATGCGCCTCGGCATACGCACGACCACTGGCGACGCCGAAGGCGAGGCGCTCGACATTCGAGCGGTCAATTGCGACGAAGCGGCGGTGCGGGCGGCCTTGCCACGCTTGATCGGCGAGATCGTTCAGATTCCGCCGATGTACTCGGCGCTCAAGCGCGACGGCAAGCCCCTGTACGAGTACGCGCGCGCCGGCCAGACGGTCGAACGGGAAGGGCGGCAGGTGACGATTCACGCGCTTGAGCTGATCGCCTGCGCGCTGCCGGAAGTGAAGTTTCGCGTGACGTGCAGCAAGGGCACCTATGTGCGCACACTCGCTGAGGATATCGGCGAGGCGCTTGGCTGCGGTGCGCATCTGGTCGCGCTCCGGCGCACGGGCGTCGGCGCGCTGACCCTCGAGCATTCGGTCACGCTCGACGCGTTGTCCGACGCGGCCCCGGCCGAACGCGACGCATGGCTGCAACCGGTCGACGCGTTGCTATCGACGTTCCCGCAGGTCTGTCTCAACGACGACGACACGCGCCGCTTCCTCCACGGACAGCGGCTGAAGCTGTCGTCGTTGACGATTGCCGCCGATGCCTTGAATGCGCCGCGCGTGAGGGTGTACTCGGCGCAAGGGCGGCTTCTCGGTGTCGCGAGGCCAGCCGAAGGCGTGCTTGCACCCGAACGTCTGGTCGTGACGACGGAGAACTAGACGCGCAGTTTTGTCAGTCGCATGCGGACAATAAAAAAGCGGGATCGCCCGATAGCGATCCCGCTTTTTACATGCCGTCTACGATGCAGTGTCGAACTAGCGCAATAGCACAACCTACGGGCTCAATGCGCCGCGGCCGCCGCCGCTCCCGCATCGCCACCTGCGCGTTCCGGTCGCGTGATCCAGATGAGCGCGATCAGCGCGACAAAAATACCGGCCGAAATGAAGAACAGATCGTTCACGCCGAGCTGCGCGGCTTGCTGCGTGACCATGGTGTTGAAGAGACCATAGGTCTGCTGCTGATTCAGGCCCGCCGCGCCCATCTGTTGAATCGACTGGCCAAATGCCGGGTTGTAAGCGTTCGCCTGCTCGGTCAGTTGCGCGTGATGCATGATCGTGCGGTGATCCCACGCAGTTTGGAAGATCGACGTGCCGATACCGCCGCACATGATCCGCACGAAGTTCGACAGCCCCGACGCGGCCGGGATCCGATGGCCCGGCAAGCCCGACAGCGTAATCGACACGAGCGGAATGAAGAAGCCGGCCATGCCGATGCCCTGGATCAGCGTGGGCAGCATCAACGAGTACGTATCGACGCCCGTCGTGTAACGCGAGCGCATCCAGAAACACAGCGCGAAAATCAGGAACGACAGGGTCGCGATGTAGCGCGGATCGGTTCGCGGCAGGATCTTGCCGGTGAGCGGCGACAGCAGGATCGCGAACAGACCGACGGGCGCCATTACGAGTCCGGCTTCGGTCGCGGTGTAGCCGATATCGGTCTGCAGCCACAGCGGCAGCAGCACGAGGTTGCCGAAGTAAAGCCCATAGCCGATCGATAGCGCGATCGTGCCGCCGGTGAAGTTGCGCCGCGTGAACAGCGACAGGTCGACCACCGGATGCTCGGCCGTCAGCTCCCAGACGATAAAGAACGCGAGCGCGAGCACCGCGACGAGCGCGAGCACAACGATCGTGGTCGACGAGAACCAGTCGAGATCCTTGCCCTTGTCGAGCATGACTTGCAGCGAGCCGACCCAGACGATCAGAAGACCGAGGCCGACGCCGTCGATCGGTGCCTTCCTGATGACCGAATCGCGGTTGCGAAAGATTGTCCACGTGGCGACGGCCGCCATCGCCCCGACCGGAATGTTGACGTAGAAAATCCACGGCCAGGAGATGTTGTCGGAAATCCAGCCGCCAAGAATCGGACCGGCAACCGGCGCGATCAGCGTGGTCATTGCCCACATCGATAGCGCCATCGGTGCCTTCGCGCGCGGATAGCTTGCGAGCAGCAGCGTCTGCGACAGCGGGATCATCGGGCCGGCCACCGCGCCTTGCAGCACGCGTGACGCAAGCAGGAACGGCAGGTTCGGCGAGAGCCCGCACATCCACGACGACAGCACGAACAGCACGATCGACGCCATGAACAGACGCACCTGGCCGATGCGGTCGGTAAGCCAGCCAGTCAGCGGCACCGAGATTGCGTTGGCCACCGCAAACGATGTGATCACCCACGTGCCCTGGTCGGACGACACGCCGAGGTCGCCGGAAATCGACGGGATCGACACGTTCGCGATCGACGTGTCGAGCACGTTCATGAACACGGCGAGCGACACCGCGATAGTGCCGATTACCAGTTGCGCGCCCTCGAGCGGCGGGTGAGGGACTTGCGCCTGAGCCTGAGCCATTAAAAGAGCCTTCTATGAATCGTCGGGCTGAGCCTTAGCTCTTTTTGGCCGCCGGCTTCGCGGCCGCGCCGTTCTGCGCCGTCGGCTTCTGCGAGCCGCCGTTCACGTTCGGGCCGGCATTTTCCGAGATGATGCGTGCGATTTCCGCGTCAGCTTCCGCGCCGTATTTGTCGAAGACGTTGGTCTGGTAAGTCGTGGTCGGTGCCTGGCCAAGCTGGCCGCCGGTGCCGTCCTTGATGTTGACGTCAGCCTGCATCGACAGACCGATACGCAGCGGGTGCTTCTCGAGTTCCTGCGGATCGAGCGAAATACGCACCGGCAGACGCTGCACGACCTTGATCCAGTTACCGGTCGCGTTCTGCGCGGGCAGCAGCGAGAACGCCGAACCCGTGCCGGCCGAGAAGCCGACCACCTTGCCGTGAAACGGCACCGATGAGCCATACACGTCAGCCGTCAGTTCGACCGGCTGGCCGATACGCATGTGCTTCAGCTGCACTTCCTTGAAGTTCGCGTCGACCCACACGTCATGCAGCGGCACGATCGCCATCAGAGGCGTGCCCGGCGACACGCGCTGGCCGACCTGCACCGAGCGCTTCGCGACATAGCCAGTGACCGGCGCGGGCAGCGTGTTGCGAGCGTGGTTCAGGTAGGCGTCGCGCAGCTTTGCGGCGGCCGCCTGCACGTTCGGGTGATCGGCGATCGTGGTGTTCGCGGTCAGCGCGCGGTTTGCCGCGAGCTGCTGTTTGGCGGCGTCGAGCGCGGCCTGCGCGGACTTCACGGAGTCGCGTGCGTGCGAGATTTCTTCCTGCGATACCGCGCCGGTCTGCGCGACCGTCAGACGGCGCTTCAGGTCGTCCTGGGCGCGCGACAGATCAGCCTGGCGCGCCGCGACCTGCGCTTCGTACTGGCTGTCGTCGGCAAACAGGCCACGCACCTGGCGCACCACCTGAGCGAGATTCGCCTCGGCCTGTTGGAGCGCAACGCGCGCGTCGGCCGGGTCGAGCACGACGAGCGGGTCGCCGGCCTTCACGACCTGGGTGTCGTCCGCGTTGACCGCAATCACGGTGCCCGTGACCTGCGGCGTGATCTGCACGACGTTGCCGCTCACGTAGGCGTCGTCGGTATCTTCATGGAAGCGTGCGTCGAGGAAGTAGTAGAGACCGTAGGCGGCGGCCGCGATCAGGATCACGATGACGAGCAGCGTCATCATGCGCTTGCGTTTGCCGTTGGTCGCCGCTTGCGGTGGAGTAGCGGGCTGCTGGGGGGTGCTCATTGATTTGCTCCGGGCTCTTTTAAACGTCGTCGTTTATTCAGGTGTTCGTGCGTATGCGTGTTCGTTGGCGCAGACGGGCTCGCTCAGTTCGCGGCTGTGCTCGTGGCTTGATTCGCGGCGTTGGCCGATGCGGGCGCGTCGGTCGGCACCACGAGACCAGTCTGCGTCGCGTCGAAGCCTCCGCCCAGCGCCTTGATCAGACCGATCTGCAGATCGCGGCGGCGCATCTGCAGACCCGTGACCGTCTGCTCGGCGGCCAGCCGGTTTTCGTCGGCGGTCAGCACCTGCAGCTGCGGCGACAGGCCAGCCTTGTAGCGGATCACGGCGAGCTGATACGCCTGGCTCGACGCATCGAGCGCGCGCTGAGCGTCGCCCTGCTGGCGGTCGATCGAACGGATCGACGACACTTGAGTCGACACGTCCTGCAGCGCGTTGATCAGCGTCTGGTTGTAGTTCGCGACGTCGAGGTCGAAGTCCGCGTAGCGGCCCTTCAACTGAGCGCGCAACGCGCCGGCGTCGAAGATCGGCAGATGGATCGCCGGCCCGAACTGGATCTGACGGCTCGACGCGGTCAGAAAACGGCCCCAGCCGAACGCGTCGAAACCGAAGCCGGCCGCGAGGTTCACGTCCGGGTAGAACTCGGCCTTCGCTTCCTTCACGTCGTGCATCGCGGCTTCGACCTGCCAGCGCGCGGTGACGATGTCCGCGCGGCGCGCCACGAGGTCGGCCGGGATGTTGTCCGGCAGCGCGACCACGTTGCCGCCGGTCAACACCGGTTTGTCGATCTGCAGGCCCCGGTCCGGGCCCTTGCCGAGCAGCGCGCCCAACTGGTAGCGCACGACGGTGATCTGGCCGTCGAGGTCGGTCAGGTTCGACTGGCTCGTCGCGACGTTACCGGCGGCGGTCTGCTTCTCGACGTTGGTGTCGAGGCCGGCCCTCACGCGGTCATTCGTGATGCGGCCGACGTCCTGGCGGTTGGCGATTTCGCGCGCGGCGATGTCGCGGAACGCATACAGCTGCGCGAGCTGGTTGTAGGTGCTCGCGACCGACGCGGCGAGCGTCACGCGCGCCTGCTGCATGTCGGCCTCGGCGGCCTTCTGTTGCGACACGGCCTGGCCGAGGCGCTGACGGTTCTTGCCCCACAGGTCGAGATCCCACGACGCGCTCGCGAGCACGTTGTTCTCGCTATACCAGGTGCCACCGTACGGAGGCGGGTAGAGGGCGTTCGCCGAGAACAGCTCGCGGGTCCACGAATAGCTCGCGTTGACCTTCGGGAACAGCGCCGCGCGCGAGCTTTCGATATACGACGAAGCCTTCGCGAGCCGCGCCTGTGCCTGTGCGATCGACGGGTTGCCGTCGAGCGCTTCCGCGATCAGCTTCGGCAGTTGCGGGTCGCCGAACTGGTTGGCCCAGTCGAGCGATGGCCATTGACCGCCCTCGTTGGGCAGGCTCTGCGTCGACTCGTACTGCGTCGGCGACGCGATCTGCTTGTCGCTTTTGACACCGAAGTAGTTCGCGCACCCCGTGAGGGCGAGCGCTGTCGCCGCGGCGGCGACAGCGGCCCGGCTCGACAGCGCGGGCGCGGACAGGGAAAGGGATTTCATCGCTCGACTCTTTGAGTGGAATGTAATGGTGGACGCAGCAAGCAATTTTTTACGATTTGCTGTCGAGATGGCTTGCGGCGTCGCGGGTAAGGCCCGTCTGTTCGCCGGAATTGATGAGCACACGGCGTAGCATGCTCTTCAGGAAGCCCACTTCTTCGGGGGTGAACCCGTTCAGCAGGCTATCGAGCACGCCAGTGAAAATGCCCGGCATGCGGGCCGCGATCGCATGGCCTTCCGGTGTCAATGCGAGCCGCACGACGCGCCGGTCTTCGTTGCTGCGCACCCGCGTGAGCAGGCCGCGCTTTTCGAGCCGGTCGATCAGGCGCGTGACGGCGCTTGCGTCGATGCCGTATTCACGCGCCAGCTCGGCCGCGAGCAGGCATTTGCCGCTCGCCACCATGAACAGGATGCTGCCTTGCTGGCTGGTGATGCCGAGTTCAGCCATGCTGCGTTGCGTGACCAGGTTCGACAGCGTCGATCTCACGCGCGAGATGAGATAGCCGACACTTTCGCCGAGTTGATACTCGCTGAGGTCCGGCGTGGGTTCGTTGGACGGCTCCGTCATGATTCTCGTGCGAATGCAATGGTTGACTATGCATCAGTATAGCGGGCTGTTGATTGACACGACAAGCGTTATTACAGCTTAGGCAAGGATTTTTTGCGCTCAAGCAGCAAGCGGGTACGGATTGGCGTAGGGCGCGGCGAGGCGGACATTTGCCCGTCACCCTCGCCTCGGCGGTGCGAAGATTGGATGGTCTATCGGGGAATACCAGAAAGGATCATCCGCGCGTGCTATAATTTTGGGTTCCCAAAAGTGCGCTTTGGGCTTGTTGTCGTGGTTTATCTCCTCAACCAGCAGCATAAGCAAGCGGCGCACTCAACCGTCTTCAGGTTTCCTATGACCCGCGCCCTACGCAACATCGCCATCATTGCTCACGTCGACCACGGCAAGACCACGCTCGTCGACCAGCTCCTCCGTCAGACCGCCACGTTCCGCGAGAACCAGCAGATCGCTGAGCGCGTGATGGACTCGAACGACATCGAAAAAGAGCGCGGCATCACGATCCTGTCGAAGAACTGCGCGGTTGAGTACGAAGGCACGCACATCAACATCGTCGACACGCCGGGACACGCCGACTTCGGCGGGGAAGTGGAGCGCGTGCTGTCGATGGTCGATTCGGTGCTGCTGCTCGTCGACGCGGTCGAAGGCCCGATGCCGCAAACCCGCTTCGTCACGAAGAAGGCGCTCGCGCTCGGTCTGAAGCCGATCGTGGTGATCAATAAGGTCGACCGTCCGGGCGCGCGGATCGACTGGGTGATCAACCAGACCTTCGACCTGTTCGACAAGCTCGGCGCGAACGAAGAGCAGCTCGACTTCCCGATCGTCTATGCATCGGGCCTGAACGGTTATGCCGGTCTCACGCCGGAAGTGCGCGACGGCAACATGCGTCCCCTGTTCGAAGCGATTCTCGAGCACGTGCCGGTTCGCCCGGCCGATCCGGAAGGTCCGCTGCAGTTGCAGATCACGTCGCTCGACTACTCGTCGTACGTCGGCCGTATCGGCATTGGCCGGATCACGCGCGGCCGCATCAAGCCGGGCATGGCCGTCGCGGTGCGCTCGGGTCCGGACGGCGAAATCCTCAATCGCAAGATCAACCAGGTGCTGTCGTTCGAGGGCCTCGATCGCGTGCAGGTCGACTCGGCAGAAGCCGGCGACATCGTGCTGATCAATGGTATCGAGGAAGTCGGCATCGGTGTGACGATCTGCTCGCCGGAACAGCCGGAAGCGCTGCCGATGATCACCGTCGACGAACCCACGCTGACGATGAACTTCCTCGTCAATTCGTCGCCGCTCGCGGGCCGTGAAGGCAAGTTCGTCACGAGCCGCCAGATTCGCGATCGCCTGATGAAGGAACTGAACCACAACGTCGCGCTGCGCGTGCGCGACACCGGCGACGAAACCACGTTCGAAGTGGCGGGCCGCGGCGAGCTGCACCTGACTATTCTGGTCGAAAACATGCGCCGCGAAGGCTACGAGCTGGCCGTGTCGCGTCCGCGCGTGGTGATGCAGGAAGTCGACGGCGTAAAGCACGAGCCCTACGAAAACCTGACGGTCGACATGGAAGACACGCACCAGGGTGGCGTGATGGAAGAGCTCGGCCGCCGCAAGGGCGAAATGCTCGACATGGCGTCGGACGGCCGTGGTCGCACGCGTCTCGAGTACCGCATTTCGGCGCGTGGTCTGATCGGCTTCCAGTCGGAATTCCTCACGCTCACGCGCGGCACGGGTCTGATGAGCCACACGTTCGATTCGTACCAGCCGGTCAAGGACGGCGCGGTCGGTGAGCGTCGCAACGGCGTGCTGATTTCGCAGGACGACGGCGCGGCCGTCGCGTACGCTCTGTGGAAGCTGCAGGATCGCGGCCGCATGTTCGTATCGCCGGGCGAGGCGCTGTATGAAGGCATGATCATCGGCATTCACAGCCGCGACAACGACCTCGTCGTGAACCCGATCAAGGGCAAGCAGCTCACGAACGTGCGCGCGTCGGGCACCGATGAAGCCGTGCGTCTCGTGCCGCCGGTTCAACTGTCGCTCGAATACGCGGTCGAGTTCATCGACGACGACGAGCTCGTCGAAGTCACGCCGAAGTCGATCCGTCTGCGCAAGCGCTACCTGAAGGAACACGAGCGCCGCAGCGCGAGCCGCAACAAGGTTGCCGGCGAGTAAGCAGGACTCAACCTGTCCGGATAGCAGGAAACGCAAGCCACCTTCGGGTGGCTTCGTCGTTTTTGATGCATCAAACTTTGCGGCGCCGCATCACGCCCGTTACTCGCCGCGGCGGCCCACGTGTCGCGACCTGTCGCGCTGTTCGCCGCCATTTCCCACAGAACACTGTTGCGCACCTTGAAGAGGTACCTGACCACCCTTGAAACGCCCGCCGTTACAGGCATTTGCGCCTACGCGGTTCGCTATCTGGGCTATTCGTTCTGTGCTATGCTCCCGGGTGCAAAGTTTTAGGTCCTTCCAAGCAAGACTTGATTCGCGCAATCCGCTAAACGGTCAGGCCGTGTCGCGGAAGGTTCTGTAACCCGCTATTTCTCGAGAAGCTCGAAGAAAGGTGAGCGTAAAAATGATGAAGCAATTCCAGTCGAACTCTTATCTGTTCGGCGGCAATGCTCCGTACGTTGAAGAAATGTACGAAGCGTATCTCGATAATCCGGCGTCAGTGCCCGAGACCTGGCGCAGCTATTTCGATGCGTTGCAGAACGTGCCCGCATCGGACGGCAGCAACGCCAACGACGTGGCCCACGGCCCGATCGTCGAATCGTTTGCCCAGCGCGCCAAGGCCAATGCCTTCCTGCCGCGCGCAACGGCCGGCGGCGAAGATCTCGCCACCGCCCGCAAACAGGTTTACGTCCAGTCCCTCATCGGCGCATATCGCTTCCTCGGCTCGCAATGGGCCAATCTCGATCCTCTGAAGCGCCGCGAACGTCCCGCGATCCCCGAACTTGAACCCGCGTTCTACGACTTCACCGAAGCCGACATGGACCAGGAGTTCAGCGCAACGAATCTGTACTTCGGGTTCGAGCGCGCGACGCTGCGCGAGATCGTCAAGGCGCTGCGCGACACGTACTGTGGCACGATCGGCGCCGAGTACATGTACATCAGCGATCCGGAACAGAAGCGCTGGTGGAAGGAACGCCTCGAATCGATCCGTTCGACGCCGAGCTTCAGCAACGACAAGAAGAAGCACATCCTGAATCGCCTGACGGCCGCCGAAGGCCTCGAGCGTTTCCTGCACACCAAGTACGTCGGCCAGAAGCGCTTCTCGCTCGAAGGCGGCGAGAGCTTCATCGCGGCGATGGACGAAGTCGTGCGTCACGGCGGTTTGCGCGGCGTCCAGGAAATCGTCATCGCGATGGCTCACCGCGGCCGTCTGAACGTGCTGGTCAACACGCTCGGCAAGATGCCGGCTGACCTGTTCGCCGAATTCGAAGGCAAGCACGTCGACGATCTGCCGGCTGGCGACGTCAAGTACCACAAGGGCTTCTCGTCGGACGTCGCGACGGAAGGCGGCCCGGTTCACCTGTCG
The DNA here is from genome assembly GCF_021390595.1 of Paraburkholderia sp. HP33-1. Taxonomy (NCBI): domain Bacteria; kingdom Pseudomonadati; phylum Pseudomonadota; class Betaproteobacteria; order Burkholderiales; family Burkholderiaceae; genus Paraburkholderia; species Paraburkholderia sp. HP33-1. The sequence goes on from NZ_JAJEJR010000001.1 coordinate 1,348,915, forward strand.
CTCGCGTTCAACCCGTCGCACCTCGAAATCGTCAACCCGGTGGTCGAGGGTTCGGCGAAGGCTCGTATGGACCGCCGCGGCGACGAAGACGGCCTCCAGGTGCTGCCGGTGCAGATCCACGGTGACGCGGCTTTCGCCGGCCAGGGCGTCGTGATGGAAACGCTGAACCTCGCGCAAACGCGCGGTTACGGCACGCACGGCACGCTGCACATCGTCATCAACAACCAGATCGGCTTCACGACGTCGGACCCGCGCGATTCGCGCTCCACGTTGTACTGCTCGGACGTCGTCAAGATGATCGAAGCGCCGGTTCTGCACGTGAACGGTGACGATCCCGAAGCGGTCGTCCTGGCCATCCAGATGGCGATCGACTTCCGCATGCAGTTCCACAAGGACGTCGTCGTCGACATCGTCTGCTTCCGCAAGCTGGGCCACAACGAGCAGGACACCCCGGCGGTCACGCAGCCGCTGATGTACAAGACGATCGCCAAGCACCCGGGCACGCGTGCGCTGTACGCTGAAAAGCTCGTGCAGCAGGGCGTGATCAGCGCCACGGAAGGCGACGAATTCGTCAAGGCGTATCGCAAGGCGATGGACGAAGGCCATCACACGATCGACCCGGTGCTCTCGAACTACAAGAGCAAGTACGCGGTGGACTGGGTGCCGTTCCTGAACCGCAAGTGGACCGATGCAGCCGACACGGCCGTGCCGCTCGCGGAACTGAAGCGCCTCGCCGAGCGCGTCACCACGATTCCGGAAAACTTCAAGGTTCACCCGCTCGTCGAGCGCGTGATCAACGACCGTCGCGCAATGGGCCGCGGCGAAGCAAAGCTCGACTGGGGCATGGGCGAGCACCTCGCGTTCGCATCGCTGGTCGCATCCGGCTATGCCGTGCGCCTGACCGGTCAGGATTCGGGCCGCGGCACGTTCACGCATCGTCACGCGGTGCTGCACGACCAGAACCGTGAACGCTGGAACGACGGCACGTACGTGCCGCTGCAGAACATCGCCGAAGGTCAGGCGAAGTTCACGGTGATCGACTCGGTGCTGTCGGAAGAAGCGGTGCTCGGCTTCGAATACGGCTACTCGACCGCTGAACCGAACACGTTCGTCGCGTGGGAAGCGCAGTTCGGCGACTTCGTGAACGGCGCGCAGGTCGTGATCGACCAGTTCATCTCGTCGGGCGAAGTGAAGTGGGGCCGCGTGTCGGGCCTGACCATGCTGCTGCCGCACGGCTACGAAGGCCAGGGTCCGGAGCACTCGTCGGCGCGTATCGAGCGTTTCCTGCAACTGTGCGCAGACCACAACATGCAGGTCGTTCAGCCGACCACGCCGGCGCAGGTCTTCCACCTGCTGCGTCGCCAGATGATCCGCCTGTTCCGCAAGCCGCTCATCGTCTTCACGCCGAAGTCGCTGCTGCGCCACAAGGAAGCCGTCTCGGATCTGTCGGAACTCGCGAAGGGTTCGTTCCAGCCGGTCATCGGCGAAGTGGACGAAACCATCGACGCGAAGAAGGTCAAGCGCGTGATCGCCTGCTCGGGTCGCGTGTACTACGACCTGGTCGCACATCGCCGTGAAGCGAAGGCGAACGACGTCGCGATCATCCGTATCGAACAACTCTATCCGTTCGCGCACAAGCAGTTCGAAGCGGAAATGAAGAAGTACGACAACGCAACCGAAGTGGTGTGGGTGCAGGACGAGCCGCAGAATCAGGGCCCGTGGTTCTACATCGAGCACCATCTGAAGGAAGGCATGAAGGAAGGGCAGAAGCTGGCGTACAGCGGCCGTCCGGCTTCGGCTTCGCCTGCAGTCGGCTACTACGCGAAGCACTACGAGCAGCAGAAGGCGCTGGTCGAAGGCGCTTTCGGCCGCCTCAAGAGCGCGTCGATCGCTAAATAAAGAAACAGACGGGCCGGGAAAGCGCAATGCGTTTTCCCGCGCCGCGCTGAACGTTTCTCATGAGGTTCAGGCGCGGCGCTCACGGTTCGCAGGCGGTCGTGCTCAAGCGCCGTCACCCGATACGTATTCAGGATACTCATAATGGCTATTGTTGAAGTCAAGGTTCCCCAGCTGTCCGAGTCGGTCTCGGAAGCGACCATGCTGCAGTGGAAGAAGAAGCCCGGCGAGGCTGTCGCTCAGGACGAAATCCTCATCGAAATCGAGACCGACAAGGTCGTGCTTGAAGTGCCGGCACCGGCAGCAGGCGTGCTCGCGCAAGTCATCTCGAACGACGGCGATACGGTCACGGCTGATCAGGTCATCGCGAAGATCGACACCGAAGGCACCGCAGGCGCCGCGGTTGTTGAAGCCGAAGTGAAGCCGGCTCCGGTCGCCGCACCGGCTGCGGCTCCCGCGCCGGCTGCTCAGGCCGCTGTCGCAACGGGCTCGAACACCGCTGCTTCGCCGGCCGCCGGCAAGCTGATGGCCGAGAAGGGCCTGGCTGCTGGCGACGTCGCCGGCACGGGCCGCGACGGCCGCATCACGAAGGGCGACGTGCTCGCCGCAGGCGCTCCGGCTGCCAAGGCTGCGCCGGCTCCGGCTGCCGCTCCAAAGGCTGCGAAGCCGTCGCTGCCGGACGTCAAGGCACCGGCATCGGCCGACCAGTGGCTGAAGGACCGTCCGGAACAGCGCGTGCCGATGTCGCGTCTGCGTGCGCGTATCGCCGAGCGTCTGCTCGAGTCGCAGCAAACCAACGCCATCCTCACCACGTTCAACGAAGTGAACATGGCGCCGGTCATGGATCTGCGCAACAAGTACAAGGACAAGTTCGAAAAGGAACACGGCGTTAAGCTCGGCTTCATGTCGTTCTTCGTGAAGGCGGCTGTTCACGCGCTGAAGAAGTTCCCGCTCGTGAACGCGTCGATCGACGGTAACGACATCGTCTATCACGGCTACTTCGACATCGGTATCGCTGTCGGCTCGCCGCGTGGTCTGGTGGTGCCGATCCTGCGCAATGCAGATCAGCTGAGCCTCGCCGACATCGAGAAGAAGATCGCCGAATTCGGTCAGAAGGCGAAGGACGGCAAGCTGTCGATCGAAGAAATGACCGGCGGTACGTTCTCGATCTCGAACGGTGGTGTGTTCGGCTCGATGCTGTCGACCCCGATCATCAACCCGCCGCAGTCCGCGATTCTCGGCGTGCACGCCACGAAGGAACGCGCTGTGGTCGAAAACGGTCAGATCGTGATCCGCCCGATGAACTACCTCGCGCTGTCCTACGACCACCGTATCATCGACGGCCGCGAAGCGGTGCTGTCGCTGGTCGCGATGAAGGATGCGCTGGAAGATCCGGCGCGCCTGCTGCTCGACCTGTAAGCGTACGTTCCACTGACCCCGGCCCGCGTTTGCGCGGGCCGGGGTCATCCGTAGCACGTCTTTAGCATTCCGCAGTACAGGAACGGCGCGCGCCACGTCAGGTGGCCCGGCGCCGTTCCGCCATCAAAGGGATTGTCATGTCCAAAGAATTTGACGTCGTCGTGATCGGCGCAGGCCCTGGCGGTTATATCGCCGCCATCCGCGCAGCGCAGCTCGGCAAGACCGTCGCATGTATCGAAAAATGGAAGAACCCGGCCGGCGCGCTGAAGCTCGGCGGCACCTGCCTGAACGTCGGCTGCATTCCGTCGAAGGCACTGCTCGCGTCGTCGGAAGAGTTTGAAAACGCATCGCATCACCTCGCCGACCACGGTATCTCGGTCGACAACGTGAAGGTCGATCTCTCGAAGATGATGGCCCGCAAGGACGGCATCGTCGAGAAGATGACCAAGGGCATCGAATTCCTGTTCCGCAAGAACAAGATCACGTGGCTCAAGGGCCACGGCAAGTTCACCGGCAAGACCGACGCCGGCGTGCAGATCGAAGTGAGCGGCGAAGGCGAGACCGAAGTCGTCACGGCGAAGAACGTGATCATCGCAACGGGTTCGAAGGCGCGTCATCTGCCGGGCATTCCGGTCGACAACAAGCTGATCGCCGACAACGAAGGCGCATTGAGCTTCGACACGGCACCGAAGAAGCTCGCCGTGATCGGCGCGGGCGTGATCGGTCTGGAACTTGGCTCGGTGTGGCGCCGCCTCGGCGCGGACGTGACCGTGCTCGAAGCGCTGCCGGAATTCCTCGGCGCGGCTGACCAGGCGCTGTCGAAGGAAGCGGCCAAGCAGTTCAAGAAGCAGGGTCTCGACGTCCACGTCGGCGTGAATGTCGGCGAAGTGAAGACGAGCGAAAACGGCGTGACGATCGCCTACACGGACAAGGACGGCAAAGCTCAGACGCTCGAAGCCGACCGCCTGATCGTGTCGGTCGGCCGTGTGCCGAACACCGACAATCTGGGCCTCGAATCGATCGGCCTGAAGGCCAACGAGCGCGGCTTCATCGACGTGGACGACCACTGCGCGACGGCTGTGCCGAACGTGTACGCGATCGGCGACGTGGTGCGCGGCCCGATGCTCGCGCACAAGGCTGAAGACGAAGGCGTGATGGTCGCGGAAGTGATCGACGGCCAGAAGCCGCACATCGACTACAACTGCGTTCCGTGGGTGATCTACACCGAGCCGGAAATCGCATGGGTCGGCAAGACCGAGCAGCAGCTGAAGGCCGAGGGCCGCGAGATCAAGACGGGCCAGTTCCCGTTCATGGCGAACGGCCGCGCGCTCGGCATCAACAAGGCGGATGGCTTCGTCAAGATGATCGCCGACGCGAAGACCGACGAACTGCTGGGCGTGCACATCATCTCGGCGAACGCATCGGACCTGATCGCGGAAGCCGTGGTGGCGATGGAGTTCAAGGCGGCGTCGGAAGACATCGGCCGTATTTGCCATCCGCATCCGTCGCTGTCGGAAGTCATGCGCGAAGCGGCACTCGCCGTCGACAAGCGCGCGCTGAACATGTAAGCGCGCACGCCTGACCGAAACGCAACCTTGGCATCACCGAAGGCGGGCGGGGTTCACTCCCTCCCGCCTTTCTTTTTGCAGCAACACGATGAACGTCACCGAATACTACGAAAAAGAACTGCAGACGCGCGGTTATCAATCCGATCCGGCGCAACGCGCGGCGGTCGACCGCCTGCAGCGGTGCTATGAAGAGTGGGTCGAATACAAGTCGCGCCGCTCGAACGCGTTCAAGAAGTTGATCATTCGCCCGGATCTGCCGCGCGGCGTATACATGTGGGGCGGCGTGGGCCGCGGCAAGAGCTTCCTGATGGACAGCTTCTACACGATTGTGCCGTTGAATCGCAAAACGCGTCTCCATTTCCACGAGTTCATGCGTGAAGTGCATCGCGAGCTCGAAGAACTCAAAGGCCGGGCCGATCCGCTCGACGAACTCGCGCGCCGCATCGCGAAGCGCTATCGGCTGATCTGCTTCGACGAATTCCATGTCTCGGATATCGCCGACGCGATGATCCTGTACCGCCTGCTCGACAAGCTATTCGAGAATGGCGTGCAGTTCGTGATGACGTCCAACTACGATCCTGACACGCTGTACCCGGACGGCCTGCATCGCGACCGCATGCTGCCCGCGATCGAGCTGATCAAGCAGAAGCTCGACGTGATCAACGTCGACGCGGGTATCGACTACCGGCAGCGCACACTCGCGCAGGTGGAGGTCTATCACACGCCGCTGGACGCCGCCGCCGGCAAGGCGCTGCGCGACGCCTTCGCGCGCCTCGCCGCGGTGCCCGACGAAAGCCCGCTGCTGCATATTGAGAAGCGCGAGCTGAAGGCGCTGCGCCGCGCGGACGGCGTCGTCTGGTTCGACTTCGCGACGCTGTGCGGTGGTCCGCGCTCGCAGAACGATTATCTCGAACTCGCGAGCCGCTTTCACGCGGTGATCCTGTCGGACGTGCCGCAGATGTCGGTGCGTATGGCGTCGGAAGCGCGCCGCTTCACATGGCTGATCGACGTGTTCTACGACCACAAGGTCAAGCTGCTGATGTCGGCCGCGGTGCCGCCCGAGCAACTGTACGTCGACGGTCCGATGGCCAACGAATTTTCGCGGACGGTGTCGCGCATCGTCGAGATGCAGTCGAAGGAGTATCTCGATACGCCGCGCCGGATCGTCGATACGTCGCTGACCTGAGTCGCGACGAGCGCGCGTTCGCAGATGCCGCCATTCTGACCAGGGCGAACGACGCATTTTTAGGAATCGGAGTGGTCTTATATTCGGCGTACGGGTGACTGGCTATCTTTTGTCGTTGTTCTGACAAAGGAGGAAGCATGAACCCATATCGCGATATCACCGATGAAGAATGGCAGCGCGTTGCGCCACTGCTGCCCGAACTCCGGCCACGTACCGAACTGCGTGGCCGCCCGCTTGCCAATACCCGCTCGGTGCTCAACGGCGTGCTGTGGGTCATGTATAGCGGCTCGACGTGGTCCGCAATGCCGCGGCGCTATCCGTCGTATCAGACCTGTCATCGCCGCTTCAAGTCGTGGTACGAATCGGGCGTGCTCAAGCCCGTCACGGAGCAACTGCTCGGCGCCGCGAGCGAAGATCTCTGCAAATTGATGGAAGCGCGTATGCGCACGCACGCTAACGCGCCGCACAAGCGCGGTGTGGTCGAGCCCGCGGCGTTCCGTGTTCCGCCCGTCGTTTGCAACCCGGCATCGGCCGCGCCGGTGCCCGCGTCGCCATTTGTTTGCGCTGCATCGTTGAAACAGGCCGCATGACCATTGCAAACAGCTGGCCACAATTGAAACGGCCGTGCGATTCGTGATCGCCGGCCGTTTTTTTATGCTGCACTTACTCTAGCAACGGGCGCTACATATGCGCCGCGCATCGAATCTCACTGCTGCCGGATCCACGTCTGCGAGCGGCCGAGCAGCGCAACGCCAATGTAGCCGCGTACCACGAGCTTGTTGCCGCCGTCTTCGAGATGCATCTGGCACTTGTAGACCTTCCCGTTTTCAGGGTCGAGAATCTGGCCATGATCCCACGCGTCGCCGTCCTTCTTCATGCTGTTGATGATGGTCATGCCGAGAATCGGTTGATCCTTGCGCGCGTCGGTGCATTGTGTGCAGCGGCGATCCGGCTGGTTGTTTGCGCCAAGTCCCTTGATGACCTTGCCGTTCAGCTCGCCGGTGCCGTCCTGCGTGATCTGCACGAGCGCCTTCGGCTGGCCCGTCTGATCGTCGATCGTTTGCCACGTGCCGACCGGGGTTTCGGTCTGTGCCATCGCGGTTATGGCGCTGGCGAGCAGAGCGCCGGCGAGTGCTGCGTGACGGGCGGTGCGCAGCGCGAGCGCGCGAGCACGTTGAGTGAATTGGGTCATTGCCTTCCTCCTTGTTGTGATACAGCGCGATCTTGGTCGCGCGGCGTTATGAGCATCTCGCTCCGATGTGCGGTAGCGGCCTTCGCGATGCGAGACGATGCCAGCGGCGTGCCGTTCGCATCGACAGCGGAGAATACGCGAAAGTGCCCCTGCCGTCTGATAGTGGAGCTTCTAAACAGCACGAGTCACTTCCAAGGTGTGTCAATTAGGCTGGTGGGGGAGCGTCGCGTTGATGCGCGGACTGCGCGATGCGTTTTCCTCCGGCGCATCGCCGAGCGCTTTCGCGACGGACAGATCGAGACCGTAGTAGCGCGCATCGCGGCAGCGAATCGAGCGGATTGCCTCCCGCTGCCGCGCGGGCGGGACGGGATTGCGCTTGTGCTCGTTCCGGGGCAGAAACGCCCAAATACCAATTTTTTGATGGAGAGCCCGAAACCCGCGAAAGTGAGTAATAATGGCCAGCTTCTACCTAAAACAAAATCTGTTCAGCAGGTAATACATGGACCGAAAGTCAAAGCTACGAGAGATTGCTCTGGCCGCATGCATCGCATTGGGGGCTCTTCAGGGCGCGAACGCACAGGCCTTGGAGAACAGTGGCGCAAGCAGTCCAGTCGTGTCCCAGCCGGGCACGACGACGGCGTTGCCCGACACCTCGCAGGCCGGCCAGGCTGAGACCACTGCACTGACGCCGGACGAAAACCGGCAATCCGCCACCGGCAATGTTGCGGAATTGCAGCAGATGATCCACGGCTCGGAACTCAGCGAACTGCGCACCACGTATAACGGCACGTATGGCGCGAGCATGATGTTCTACGGCAAGGAGATGACCTACTACGTCGCGCTGTTCCAGCAAAAGAACTTCTGGCGCGTGATCAAGACTCAGGACGCCGCGCGCGCCGAGCTCATCTACAAGGATTTCGTGCGGCAGACGGTGCAGCTGTCGGACGTCGAGATCCGTCGTACGCAACTCGAAGCGCAGAAGGCGTTCACACAGCGCCTGGTCGCGCTGTCGCAGGATCGCGCGAGCCGGCTGCAGGCCGACCTCGACATCGCGCGACAGCAGCAGAGCATCGTTGCGAGCCAGCAGGAGCAGAAGCGTGCTGAGGCAACCGAACTGGCACAGCAGAAGGCTGCCGCGCAGGATCAGTTGCGCGTTGCCCAGCGTCAGGTTCGCGACCTGCAGCGTCAGCTCGATAGCGGATTGCCGTTGCACTGAACGCAGCGGAGTGAGCCTTCGTGGATGGACGGGACGGCACGGCAACCGATGCGTCGCCCGGCTTTTGCCATTCCCGCCGCTTGCAAAAAGCGCCGAACGGGTCGTTTGGTGCTTTTTGCACACCGCTAACCGGTGCATCGCACTTGCGCCGCCGGGCTCTTCGGCATTTCCCCCGCATTTCTTTGCGAGCCACGAGAACATCGTGCGCCCGCGGCCGTCGCGCGCGCCAGGATGACTCGACTTCAATGCCGCTTGCGCGTATCCGCGTGAGTTTTGCGCATCCGCTCGTGAGACGGCTTCGTCACGTCGACCGCGATCGGATCACTGGCGGGGAAGCTCTCCATCAGCGCTTCGTCGAGCCGCGTCTCGGCAGAAGACGTCGACGACGTCCGGCGCGTGCGCGCAGGCTGGGAGGCGTGCTGGCTTTTGCTGGTCATGTCGAACTCCATCAGTAGCAGGTCAATCATTCAGCATAGCCCATCGCGGCAATCGGCGAAGGTCGGTTGAATGGCGTAGGCGCGTCGTGTGCACGCAGCCCACGTCGTGGAAGCCGAATTGGAAGACCTGGATTGGGCGAGGCAGCGACCGGCGCTGCACCTGCTCGACGCCGACTACTGGCGCCGCCGCGTTCTGGCGGTCAAGGGGAGAGTCGAGCTGACTGAGCGGCAGCTGATGCAACCGGAGAAAGTTCTGCGGCGCCTAGGTCCGCCCACGGAGCAGCGAGGCGCGGCCGTTACCGCTTCTGCGTATTTATTCCTGATTGCCGCCGGGGCTGCCACCGCCGTGATTGCCGCCTTCGCCGCCGGTGCCGAACAGACGCCGACGCCGCGTGACGACCACCGGGCCTTCGGAGTTGCCACTGCCGCGCTCGCCCGGTGCCCGCTCCGGCGACGGCGCGCCGTACGATTCACGCGCTTCACGCGGCTCACGATGTTCGCGCGAACCATGCGGGCCGCGCGCGCCGTGCTCGCCGTGCGACGTTCTGCCCCCCGTGCGCGGCGCCGGCCGCGTGCCGGTGTCGAGCTGGATCGTGGAGATCGCGCGCTTGTAGATGCCCTGCAGGCCAACCGGCGTGCGCAGCATCACCAGGTACTGATCGAACGACTCGATGCATCCGGTCAGGCGGATGCCGTTGACCAGATAGATTTCGACGCGCTTGCGTTCCTTGCGCGCGGCGTTCATGAAGTCGTTTTGCGGATGCGATTCTGCGGAGGCCATGGATAATTCAGGTTAGATAAACGGTGGTTCGCCGCGATTTTACCCCTTCTACTCCAGGCGGGGGCAGAGCACGTCGACGGGACGAACTTCGTCCACTATAACTACTTGTGAGCGCATAAGCATCTGATAACGCGGCGCTGTAACGTTGAGTTACGAATCTGCTGATCAATGGCGGCTTCTTCCTGCCTCTCCAGGCATTGCCGGCATGGTTGGCGGAAAAGGAAGAACATAGTAGAGCATTGCACGGCCACGGAAACGGCCGGCCTCGAAGCGCCGCGAAAAAAAGCCCGGCGAAAGGAGCACCGCGACGGCCGTGGAATAAACCGCGCGCTCGCGGCGTTAAGCTCAGTATGGCAGCACCGCATTCGGCGGCCTGCCGCCCGCCGCGCCGGTCGGTGGATCGCGCGCCGGGCAACCGCCAGGAGGTTCACCATGAAAGCATCCCGTATTCTGTCAGCGCTCTTCGTCCTGCTCGCGCTCGCGTGCGGCTCGCTCGCGCACGCCGCCGATACCGACACCGCGGCGTCGGGCTCGAGCAGCAACAGCAGTAGCAGCGGCGGCGGCTACTAACGCCGCGAACGGGCCTGGCACACCGGGTGACATTCGAAGCAGAAGTGATCGCGTGGTTGCCGCAGTTGCGCCGTTATGCGCGCGCACTGACGGGCGACCGCGCCTGGGCCGACGATCTCGTGCAGGATACGGCGGAGCGTGCGCTTGCGCACTGGTCGGCGTTCCGGCCGAACAGCAACCTGCGCGCGTGGCTGCTGACGATCCTGCGGCATCTGTACATTGATCAGTTGCGCGGCCGCCGCGAGATCGCGGTCGACGACGAAAGCGCGCCGTGGCGCAATCTCGAGGCGCCGCATGGCGAGGTCGACGGTCTGGTGCTGCGCGACGTGCAGCGCGCGCTGTACTGCCTGCCGCACGAGCAGCGTGAGGTGCTGCTGCTGGTGTGCGTCGAGGAGCTGTCGTACCAGGAGGCATCGAGCGCGCTGGGGGTGCCGGTCGGCACCGTGATGTCGCGGCTGTCGCGGGCGCGCGAGCATATGCGCGCGTTGCTGTGCGAGGAGCCGCAGGGGCCGGTGCACGGGCCGCAGCCCGGTGCGCCGCAGGCGGCGCATAAAGTCGCGCCGCTGAAAGTGGTGAGAAACCGATAATGAACAACGACGATCTGGATTCCGGCCTTCCCGACGAGCTCGATCTGCGCGTGCTGTCGGCCTATGTCGATGGCGAATTGCCGGATGATCAGCGCGCCGCGATCGAAACGCAGCTTGGCCAGCATCCGCAGGCTGCCGCCCGCGTCGCCGCGTGGCGCGCGCAGAAGGCGGCGCTGCGCGCGCTGTGCGGCGTGCCGAGCGGCGATGCGGGACAAGCGCAAGCAGGGCAGCAGGCGCACGATCAGCAGCAGGACGCTGAACCCGGCGGGCGACATCACGCAGGCAGCCCGGCCGCGGCGGCGGAGGAGCCGCCCTTCATCATCGTGCGTCGTACGCGGCCGTGGTGGCAGCGCGCGGGTCTCGCCGCCTGCTGGCTCGCGGCCGGCGCCGGGCTCGCGCTGGCGCTCGGTCCGCTTGCGCCGCGCCTGACCGGCGGCGCGTGGAGCGGCTTCGGCGCCCAGCCGGCCGGCTGGGCGCAGCGCGCGGACATCGCGTACGCGGTGTACTCGCCGGAGCGGCGTCATCCGGTCGAAGTCGCCGCGAGCGAAGAGGCGCATCTGATCACGTGGCTATCGAAGCGGCTGAACCGTCCGCTGTCAGTGCCGTCGCTGCAGGAGTATGGTTATTCGCTGGTAGGCGGCCGGCTGTTGCCGGGCGAGGCGGGGCCGGCAGCGCAGTTCATGTACGAGAACCAGGCCGGTGCGCGTCTGACGCTGTACGTGACCGGCATTGCGCGCGACGAAACCGCGTTCCGTCTGCTTCGCGATGGCGAGCGCCGCACCTTCTACTGGATCAGCGACGGCATGGGCTACGCACTGTCCGGCGCGATCGCGGAAGGCAAGCTGCGCGAGATCGCGATCGACGTGTGTAACGAGCTCGGTGGTAAGCCCGAGACGTGGCAGCAGTAGCGGGCGCCAGCGCGCGAATCGCTGATCGCGCCCGTGCCCGCCGGTTGCCCGACAAGGAGACCTCTTGCCCCAGACGCTGCCGCCCAACCTGTCCGCCGCGCAGTTCGATCGCGCGCTCGCCGGCTGGCGCGCGATAGTCGGCGACCCGCACGTGGTGAACTCCGACGCCGGCCTCTCCGCCTATCTCGATCCGTTCGCGCCCGGCGAGCCCGGCGCATTTGCCGCGAGCGCCGCGCTGCTGCCCGCGTCAGTCGATGAAATCCGCGCGGTGCTGCGCATCGCCAACCAGTACCGGATTCCGCTATGGACCGTGTCGACCGGGCGCAACTTTGCGTACGGCGGCGCGGCGCCGCGTCTGACCGGTTCGGTCGTGCTCGACTTGCAGCGCATGAACCGCATCCTCGAAGTGAATGAAACGCTTGCCTATGCGCTCGTCGAACCCGGCGTCAGCTATTTCGACCTGTACGCGCATCTGCGCGACAAGGGCTGCAAGCTCTGGGTCGATCCGCCCGCGGCCGGCTGGGGCAGCGTGGTCGGCAACACGCTCGAGCGCGGCTTCGGCTATACCGACTACGGAGATCACGCGGCCGCGCAATGCGGGATGGAGGTGGTGCTCGCCAACGGCGACGTGCTGCGCACCGGCATGGGCGGCATCGAGATCGGCACCGCGTGGCAGCTGTATCAGCCGGGCTATGGACCCTCGTTCGATGCGATGTTCATGCAGTCGAACTACGGCGTCGTCACGAAGCTCGGCGTGTGGCTGATGCCGGCGCCGGCTTCCTATCTGCTCGGCGAAATCCAGTTTCGTCGCGAGGCGGATCTGGAGGCGATCGTCGAGATTCTGCGGCCACTGCGCCTTGACGGCACGATCCGCAATCATGCGGTGATCGAGGGCGGCTTGCGGCGCGCGGCGAGCCTGTCGGCGCGCCAGCAGTGGTACGACGGCGCGGGCGCGATGCCCGAGGCCGCTGTGCAGGCCATGCTCGACAAGCTCGGCGTCGGGCGCTGGAACCTGCATTTCGCTCTGTACGGCACGCCCGAGCTGATCGACGCGCGCTATGCGCTGATCGAGCACGCCTTCGCGCGCGTGCCGCAGGCGCGGCTAGCGGCGGCGCGTTATGCGGGCGATGCACAGCCCACAGGCGGCGGCGACCGCAACATGGCCGGCATTCCGGCGATGACCGCGTTTCGCATGCTCGACTGGCGTGGCGGCGCGGGCGCGCACGTCGACTTTTCGCCGATCTGTCCGGCGACCGGGCGCGACGCGATGCGCCAGTACACGATGGTGAAAGCGCGCGCCGCGGAATATGGTTTCGACTACTACGGCGGCTTCACCGTGGGCGCGCGGCATCTGCATCACATCTTCGCGGCGATTTTCGATCGCGGCGACGCGAACCAGGTCGAGCAGGCCGGCGCGCTGCTGCGCTCGCTGATGAGCGATGCCCGCGCGGCCGGCTATGGCGAATATCGCGCGCATCTCGCGTACATGGATTTTGCGGCCGCGCAATACAGCTTCAACGATGGCGCGTCGCTGCGCTTCGCGGAAACGCTGAAGGATGCGCTCGACCCGAACGGCATTCTCGCGCCGGGCAAGCAGGGGATCTGGCCGGCGGCGTGGCGTGACCGGCGAGGGTACACGTGAACGACGCGTGCCAACTCGCACGGAAAACTGAACTGGACGTGCACGCCAATGGATCGACGCACTTTCCTCGTCACCGGCGCGTGGCTCTCGACGGCCGCGGGCGGCGCATGGCCGTGGCTCGCGCAAGCCGCCGCGTGCGCTGATGCCACGCGCACGTTCGCGATCGTCGACTCGACGCTCGAATGCGGCGCGTCGTTCGCGCGCTATGCCGCGCATCTTCGCTTGCCGACCTTCGAAACCGGCGACGATGCCGGCGTGCTCTGGTTCAGCACACTCGCGCCGCTGCTCGACGCCGGCAAAATCCCACCCGCGACGCCCTCGCTGATCGGCTTCACGCGCGCGTCTGATTACTTCGTCCTGCAACACCTCGCACTTCGCACGGGACGCTTCGTCGAGCATCGTCACGAAGCGCGCGAGGGACCGCATGCAAGGCCCGTGTACGTGGCCTTCGCGCTGACGCCGCGCCGCACGCGCGGCTAGAACTTATAGTCCTTGTTCTCCGGATCGAACGTCGCATCATCGAACGTCGCCGGCGTGATCTTCTCGAACACGATCCGCTCGAATATCTTGCCGTCGTTGTCATAAGACTCGACGCTGCGAAAGAACGGATGCCGTAGATCGAGCCCGAGCGTTTCCTTCTTCGCGTAGAACTGGGGTTGGCCGACCGGCGTTTCGAACGTGAACGCGACGACGCGCACGCCGTCGATCGTCTTCACGGCGATCTGCGTCGAACGCGGCAGGCCGGCTTCGCTGTATTTCCTGCCTTCGCTCAGATATTGATCGGCGATGTACTCGATGCCGAGATCGCGCACGTTGTGATTCGATTGCGAGCGCGCGAGCGCACCGGTCAGCGACGTCCACAACGGCATCACGTTCATGATGCCGCCGAGGTGGCCGAGCATTTCGTCGCCGCGCGTCGACTCGTCGTAGATGATTTCCTGTCCCGCGTGCGCGCCGTCGGGCAGCCACTTTGCGTAGATTCGCAGCGGGTCGTGCGCGACGCGCACCAGCATGTGATCGGGCTCGTCGGGCCACTGGCCGTGAATGCGTTCGGAGCGCGACATCACGAACTCGTACGACGGGTAGCCGTGCGGCCCTTCCTTGATATAGCGCGGCAGCGCGAGCGGATCGAGCGACTGGAACACTGCGACCAGTTGCGCGTCGTCGAGCTTTTCGAGCAGGCCGCTTTGCTGCGCGGCCCGCAGCCATTTGACCTGCTGGTCGAGCCTCAGCTTGCCGACCTGAGCGGCCGGCGTGACCGGCGGCTTGACGGCGCTTGCGGCGTCGGGTGGAGGAGGGGGATCGTCGTTCTGTGCGTAGGCCGCGGGTACCGAAAGCAGGGCGAGCGCGACGAGCAGTGCACTCGTCGGTAAGCGTTGTCGCAGGCGGTGCGAACGGGCGGACATGCGCTGCTTCATGAATCTCTCCAGAAAGTGACTCGGCCGCTCATGCAACCCGGCGAGGCAAAGGCAACGCAACAAAGTAATAACGCTCTGAAGCAGCGCTTATTCCCGTCAGGCAGACTTCTGCTTCGCGAGTTCCTCGTCGCGCAACGCGCGGCGCAGAATTTTGCCGACGTTGGTTTGCGGCAGCTCGTCGCGGAACTCGACGAGCTTCGGCACCTTATAGCCGGTCAGATTCTTGCGGCAGTACGCGATCACCTGCTCGGCGGTGAGCGTCGGCGCGCGCCGCACGATGAAGACCTTCACACGCTCGCCCTGCGTGGGGTCGGGCACGCCGATCGCCGCGACTTCGCGCACATCCGGATGCGCGGCGATCACGTCCTCGATTTCATTCGGATACACGTTGAAGCCCGACACGATGATCATGTCCTTCTTGCGATCGATCAGCCGGATAAAGCCGCGCGAATCCATCACGCCGATATCGCCGGTCGCGAGCCAGCCGTCGTCGTCGATGACCTTCGCGGTTTCCTCGGGACGGTTCCAATAGCCTTTCATGACCTGCGGACCCTTCACGCACAATTCGCCCGCTTCGCCGATATTGGCCCAACTGCCGTCGTCCTTTCTGAAGCGCACCTGCGTGGATGGCGCGGGCAGGCCGATCGAGCCTTCGAAGTCGCGCAGATTGGACAGATCGACAGGATTCATCGATACGATCGGCGAGCACTCGGTGAGCCCGTAGCCTTCGACGATCGGCTTGCCCGTCACCGCCTTGAAGCGCTCGGCGACGGCTTTCTGCGTCGCCATGCCGCCCGCCATCGCGAGCTTCAGGTCGGAGAAGTCACGCCGGCAGAATTCCTCGTTGTCGAGGAACGCGTTATAGAGCGTGTTGACCGCGGTCATGCCGGTGAATTTCTCGTGACGGATGATCATCATCACGCGCTTCATGTCGCGCGGATTCGCGATCAGAATGTTGCGCCCGCCGAGCCCCATGAAGATCAGCGCGTTCAGGGTCAACGAGTAGATGTGATAAAGCGGCAGGGGAGTGAGCACCGTTTCGCCTTCGCCGGACAGCTGTCCCGCGGCCCACGCCTTCGCCTGCAACAGATTGGCGATGATGTTCCGGTGCGTGAGCATTGCGCCTTTCGCGATGCCCGTGGTGCCGCCCGTGTATTGCAGGAACGCGATGTCTTCATGGGTCGCGTTCACCGGCGTGAGCGGCCGCGAATAACCGCTTGATAGCGCTTTCAGCAGCGACACCGCCTGCGGCAGCTTGTAGGCGGGCACCAACTTCTTGACGTGACGCAACATGAAATTGAGCAGGCGCCCCTTCGGATTCAGGCCGTCGGCGAGCAGATCGCCGAGGCCGGTCACGATCACGTTGCGCACCTTGGTACGCGGCAATGCATCTTCGAGCGTCTTCGCGAAGTTCTCGAACACGATGATCGTCTGGGCGCCGCTGTCTTTCAGCTGATGCGCGAGTTCGCGCACCGTGTAGAGCGGATTCACGTTGACGACCACGGCGCCCGCCTTGATCGCGCCGAACAGCGCGACTGGATACTGGAACGTGTTCGGCAGCATGATCGCGACGCGCTCGCCCGGCTGCACGCCGATGCTTTGCAGGTACGCGGCAAACGCGCTCGCCTTACGGCCCAGCTCGCCGTACGTCAGTTTCGCGCCGACGCTCACGTAGGCGACGCGCTCGCGGAACTGCGCGGTGCATTCGTCGAAGAACTGGCCGATCGACTCGTATTGCGTGACGTCGATATCGCGCGGCACGTCGTGCGGGTAGGACGCGTACCAGATGCCGTCGGTGTTCGGCGCGTGCATTTGCGGCGGGGCCTGGGTGGGCTGGATCATCGGTTGTCTCCTGAAATGTTGGTATCCGGCGTCGCGCTAGCGCTCCAGAATCGCGACCACCCCCTGGCCGCCCGCCGCGCAGATCGAGATCAGCCCGCGCGCGCTGCCGGCCGGTTTGTCGAGTTGCGAGAGCATCTTCGCGAGCGCGGCGACGATGCGCCCGCCCGTCGCCGCAAACGGATGGCCGGTCGCGAGCGAGCCGCCGTTCACGTTGAGCCTGGCGCGATCGATCGCGCCGAGCGCGCCGGTGAGGCCGAGCTGCGTGCGGCAATATTCGTCATCCTGCCATGCCGCGAGCGTGCACAAAAGCTGGGCCGCGAACGCTTCGTGGATTTCAAAGAGATCGAAGTCCTGCAAGGCGAGGCCCGCGCGCGCGAGCATGCGCGGTACCGCATAGGCGGGCGCCATCAGGAGGCCTTCCTTCCTGTCGAAAAAGTCGACGGCCGCCGTTTCCGACCAGCTCAGATACGCAAGCACCGGCAAGCCGCGCGCGGCTGCCCACGCTTCGCTCGCGAGCAGCACCGCGGACGCGCCGTCGGTGAGCGGCGTCGAATTGCCGGCGGTCAGCGTGCCGGCGTCGCGGTCGAACACCGGCTTCAGATTCGAGAGCTTTTCGAGCGACAGGTCGGCGCGCAGGTTATTGTCGCGCGCGAGGCCTTTGTACGGCGTCATCAGATCGTTGACGAAGCCGCGCGTGTACGCGTCGGCGAGCTTGCGGTGACTCTCGTAGGCGAGCACGTCCTGCGCCTCGCGCGAGATGTTCCAGCGCTTGGCCATCAGTTCGCAATGCTCGCCCATCGATAGCCCCGTGCGCGGCTCGACGTTGCGCGGCAGCAGCGGCTTGAAGAACATGCCGGGCCGCAGCCTGCTGAGGGCGCTGATCCGTTGACCGGTGCTTTTGCCGCGATTCGCTTCGAGCAGGATCTTGCGCATGCGCTCGTTGACGCCGATCGGCGCGTCGGACGTGGTATCGACGCCGCCCGCGATGCCCGCGTCGATCTGCCCGAGCGCGATCTTGTTGGCGACGAGGATCACCGCTTCGAGGCCGGTGCCGCAGGCCTGCTGCACGTCGTAGGCGGGCGTCTCCTTCGCGAGCGTGGTGGACAGCACGGACTCGCGCGTCAGGTTGAAATCGCGCGAATGCTTGATGACCGCGCCCGCCGCGACTTCGCCGAGACGCACGCCGTGCAGGTCGTAGCGATCGATCAAGCCTTGCAGCGTGAAGGTCAGCATGTCCTGATTCGATGCGGTTGCATACGCGGTGTTCGAGCGGGCAAACGGAATCCGGTTGCCCCCGACGATGGCGACGCGGCGCACGGCGGGTTGCGGGTGGGACATGCTCGGCTCCTTGGGTTGTTGCCGGATTACCCGGCTACAGTGTGCTCGCGGCTCACAGCAGCCGCCACTGCATGCGCCCGCGCAAATGGGGCTTTTCCCCAGCGATATCGCGCACCTCGATATCGCGCTCGATCAGCGACGGTGATGCGCTCCACAGCGACGCTTCGCCCGGCAGCAGCATCGGCACCTTGAACTCGGCGCTGAGCGTCGCTTCGGCAAGCGGCTTGGGAGGCTGCAATGACGACGCGGCGCGCGCGAGCGTCCACATGCCATGCGCGATCGCACGCGGAAAACCGAACGCTTTCGCCGACAACGCACTCATGTGGATCGGGTTGTAGTCGCCCGACACGCTCGCGTAGTCGCGGCCCACTTGCGGCGCGAGCTGCCAGCGCGCGATCCGTTGCAGCGCATCGGGGCCGAGCGTCAGCGCTTCGAGCGGATGGCCGAGCGCCGGCACCGCGCGCTTCAGATAGATGCTGTCGCCGTCCCACACCGCCTCGCCGCGCCGATAGATACGCGTATGCACGACGAACGCCTGACCCTTGGCGTGACGCAGCAGCGCGCCGAATTCGACCTCGATGCGCAGCAGGTCCTTGTACGCGAGCGGCCGCCGCAGCCGCACGTGATTGGCCAGATGCACGAGGCCGAGCGCGGGCCACGGAAACGCCGGGTCGGTCAGCATCAGCAGATGGAGCGGAAACGCAAGCAGATGCGGATAAGTGAGCGGCACGCCGTGCTCGGGAATGAAGCCGCACACGCGCGCATAGCGCCACACCGGTCCGGGCTCGAGCGCAACGGCGGGCCGTACGAGCCGCAGCGCCGGCAGCCGCGAGTCGCGTCCGCGCTTGGCGATGCCCGTCAGCGCACGCCCATACAGCTTTGCCGGTGCGGGCAGCGTTTCGATGACGATGGTTTTCGGCCGCGCGCCGTCGCCGCGCGGTGCGCTCGCATGCTGACGGCTGCCGAACGGATCACCCGGTTCGCCCATGCTGTTGCTCCCGTTCAGGCGCCAATCAGGCTTTGACCGCACACGCGCACGACCTGGCCCGTCACGCCCGCCGAGCCCGGATGCGCGAGCCACGCGATGGTCTGCGCGACGTCGACGGGCTGCCCGCCCTGGCTCATCGAGTTCATGCGGCGGCCGGCCTCGCGGATCGCGAGCGGAATTTTCGCGGTCATCTGCGTTTCGATGAAGCCGGGCGCGACCGCGTTGATGGTGATGCCGCGTTCGCGCAGGTGCGGCGCCATGCTCTGTACGCGGCCGATCACGCCAGCCTTCGAGGTCGCGTAATTGGTCTGGCCGGGATTGCCCGCGATGCCGCTGATCGACGACACCGCGACGATGCGCCCGCCGTCGCGCAGGATGCCGCCCGCGAGCAGCGCGTCGTCGATGCGCTCCTGTGCGCTCAGGTTGATGTCGATCACGCTTTGCCACGCGCTGTCGGTCATCTTCGCTATGGTCTTGTCCTTCGTGATGCCGGCGTTGTGCACGACGATGTCGACGCCGAGTTCGTCGAGCGCGGCGGCGATCTGCGCAGCCGCTTCGGGCGCGGCGATGTCGAACGCGAGCGCGCTGCCGTTCAGCTGACGCATCGTCGCGTCGAGCGCGTCGCGCGCGGACGGAATGTCGAGGCCGATCACGTGCGCGCCCTCGGCCGCGAGCACGCTCGCGATCGCCGCGCCGATGCCGCGCGCGGCGCCCGTGACGAGCGCGCGCCGTCCGGCGAGCGGCTGGCGCCAGCCGAATGCGGGCGCGGGGCGGGGGATCGCGCCGTTGGCGGCGATGCGCACCACCTGCCCCGACACATAGGCCGAGCGCGGCGACAGGAAAAAGCGCAGCGTCGCCTCGATGCCACCTTCGGAGCCCTCCGCGACGTACACGAGATTCGCGGGGATGCCGCGCCGCGCCTCCTTGCCGAGCGAGCGCACGAGCCCTTCGAGCGCGCGCTGGGCGGTCCACTGACGCGGGTTCGAGCAGGCTTCGGGCGGCCGGCCGAGCACAACGATGCGCCCGCACTTGCCGAGCGAGCGCAGCGTATCGTGGAAAAAGCCGTAGAGCGGTTCGAGCAGGCTGCTGTCGTCGATGCCGCTCGCGTCGAACAGCAGCGCGGCGAGCTTGCCCGGCGAGCCGGCTTCGGCCGGCTCGAAGCGGCCGGTCATCAGGCCGTGGCGATGGGCGAGCGCCACCCAGAGCCCGGCGCTTTCGTGCGCGACGCTCGTCATGCCGACGCTCGCGACGAGACTCGCGAGCGCATCGAGCAGCCGGGGCTCGCGGCCCGCGCCGATCGCGATCAGACCTTCGAACTCGGGGCGATCCGCGCGATAGCGCCGCAGCACCTCGGGCTTCGGCAGGCCGAGCGAGCGCGCGAGACGCCCGCCGAACGGCGAGTTGACGAACTTCAGATAGGAGTCGTTCATGTTATCGGTTGCTCCGCTGGACGCACCGCAGCTAGCCTCTTTGGTCTGGAGAGGCGCCGGACGTGCGTCAGTGTGCCTTGAGTTGCGTGACGCTGGTACGGTTTGCGGTACCGAGTCGACAGTTTATTCGGCAGGAGCGCGGTGGCGAAGCGTGCGGCGCGTCATGTCGCGCGGACGATAAAAAAAGCCGTTCCGAACGGATCGGAACGGCCTCGTATCGCCTTGCGAGGTGATCTGGCTTGTGCCTGACGCTCCTAAACTTGTCCTCCGACCGCGCTGCCCGTCGAGCCTGCCCCGACGACTTCACGCGCGGACTGCGTCATGTCGATGCCGCGGCGCTCGCGACTGAACGGAATCAGCGCGCAGATCACGATCGCGACGATGCCGATCACGACCGCCATCACGAGCGCGTAGTCGTTGTTGTGCAGTTCGGCGAGTTTCGCCTGCAGCGGACCGTTGACCGACGCGATCAGATTGCCGAGCTGATAGACGAGACCGGGGAAGGTCGCGCGAATTTCATCGGGCGAGATTTCGTTCAGGTGCACCGGAATCACGCCCCATGCCCCTTGCACCGAGATCTGCATCAGGAACGCACCGAGCGCGAGCAGCATCGGCGTGCTCGAGAAAGCCCACAGCGGCAGCACCGGCAGAGCGATCAGCGCGGCGATGAAGATCGCGCGCTTACGGCCGATCTTCTCCGACGTCCAGCCGAAAAAGAGCCCCCCGCAGATCGCGCCGATGTTCAGCGTGATCGTGACCAACGACACCGTGTGCGCGTCGAATTGATGCTGCACGCGCAGGAAGGTCGGATACAGATCCTGCGAGCCGTGCGAGAAGAAGTTGAACGCGGTCATCAGGATGATCGCGTAGATCGACAGGCCGATGTTCTGCTTGAGCGTTGCGACGAGACCAGGACGCACCTTCTTTTCGAGCGTCTGGAACGCCGGCGACTCCGGCACGTGCGCGCGAATGTAGAGCACGAGCAGCGCGGGCAGCACGCCGACGAAGAACATGCCGCGCCAGCCGATGTATTGATAGAACAGGCCGAACACGATCGACGCGAGCAGGTAGCCACTCGGATAACCGGCCTGCAGGAGACCCGAAACGATACCGCGCGACTTCGGCGGCACGGTTTCCATGGTCAGCGCGCCGCCGACACCCCATTCGCCGCCCATCGCGATACCGAACAGCGCGCGCAGCACCAGCAGCGTCGTCAGGTTCGGCGACAGACCGGACAACAGTTCGAGCAGCGAGAAGCACGCGATGTTGAGCATGAGCGTCGGACGGCGGCCGTATTTGTCGGCGAGCCAGCCGAAAATCAATGCGCCGAGCGGACGCATCATCAAGGTCAACATGATCGCGACCGCGACCGACGGAATGTCCGTATTGAATTCCTGCGCGATATCTTTCAATACGAACACCATCAGGAAGAAATCGAATGCGTCGAGGGTCCAGCCCAGATAGGCGGCGATCGTGACGTTTCTTTGTTCCCGGGTCCAGCTCATGGATCGTTCTCCTGAGTCTCCAGATCTCCAGAAGCCCGCGTTTGACGACGGGCCGCTCCATTGCCCTTTGCGCTTCACGGCAGGTGTTTCCCGGCGAGTGTACGCCGAGCGTTAAGCGGCTGCGTGATTGAAGCCGCGCTTATCGGTGTTAATCCCGAGCGCAAATTTCGTGCTGAATCCGCCATGCATACTTAATGTCGGTCAAATGTAATTGTGGGATCGATTCGCGTTTGTTTTTTGTAATGTTGATCGGGACTCGACAAAGAATTTTTGATCGAGTTGATGGCAATGACGTTTTGGCTGGACGACTGCGCTTCAGCCGCGCCGCGCACCCTACGATGACTCGTAGACCGGCAGGCGCGCCGCGCGCCGCACCGAACGTTCAGGTACAGTTACTTCGCCAACGTATCGACACATCGCTATGTCCGTGAAGCCATCGCCTTCGTTGCTCGACGAGAAGCTCGACGCTGTCGCGCGTCGTTATCGCCTGCCGGCGCTCGCGACCGTGTGTGCGTCGACAAAGCAGGCGAGTCCCGCCACCGTGCTCGCGCTCGCGATCGAGCAGGCTCGCGAGGCGAGCGCGCGTGGTGAAGCGCCGGACGCAGCGAACCGGCGGCTCTTCATCGAGACGCTCGCACGCATGATTCGGGACGCGATGCGCGAGGAAGCCGGCGACCCGGTGTTTCAGGCGATGCTGCTGCGGCATCGCAACGCCGTGGTGCGCGAGTACGCGTCGCTGGCCGCGCACGCGGGTGTGGATCGCCGGCTGATTCACGCGGCCGTCAATGCGATCGCTCATCCGGCCAAACAGGAGCGGCTGCTACCCGGTCCGCAACGCGATGCGTTGGCGCGGCTGCACGCGCTCGCGTTCGCCGAAGCGTGGCCCGCGCTCGCCGAAGCCGTGCAACGTTGCCTTGAAACACCGCGCATCGCGCACGAAGAGGTACTGCAACGCGGCCTTGCGCAATTGCTGGAGAGTGACGCTTTGCATCGCTTGCGGCGTCTCGACGCGCTCACGTGCGACGAGCGCGTGCGTCACTACCAGTCGCTGTGGGATCGCCAGGGGCCGCGCCCAGGAAGCTCGATTGCCGTCGCGCGAGGTTTGAGCTCGAAGCAGCGCGGCGCCGCGGTCGAAGCATCGGCCACCGGTGCGCTCGGCGCACTTGCGCGGCGGCTGAACGACGCGCAGGGTGAGTTCGCGACTTACCGTGTCGTGAACTCGATGCGCGTGCCTGCCGCGATACCGGCGAGCCACGAGCGCGCGAAAACCGAATGGGATGTGGTGCTGTTGAGCCAGGCGAAGCCCCCGGCCGACGCGGCGACGTGGGACGTGTGCCTGCTCGTCGAAGCGAAGGCATCGGTGGACGCGGCCACCACCGATCTGCCGCGGCTCGTGCGCGGACTGACGCTGCTGGCGCACGCGGACCCGCACACCGTCTATTCGTTTCGCACGCAGCAGGGGGCGGTGCGGCTGCGCGGCGCGTCGCTTGCCGCGCTGACAGTTGACGGGCCTGATCTGCGCAGGACCGTACTCTATTGCTGCGACGCCCCCGTCGAAGCGGCGCCGCGCGTGCTGAGTCCCGCGAGCCGGATGCAGCTGCTGTCGGCCCACGCCAGCCTCGAATTCGCGGGCGCGCTGGCGGACGGGCGCGACGCCGATTGCGCGGACCTCGAACCGGTGTGGCGTCAGTTGCTCGAATCGCCGCGCTGGCGGGCGGTGCTCGACCAGTACGCGACGCTGCGCGAGGTCCGCGAATTGATGGTTCATCCGGAAGATTTGCGGGCCGCGGTCGATATCGCCACGCAAGACAGTTGAGCGCGGCGCGCGCAGCCATCCGGGATCTACGGCCTTTTCGCCGTCAGGTACGCGATGCGCGTTGCGCCGAGCTGTTTCCCGCTTTCGAAAATCGCCCGCATTCGACCTTCCAGGAAGCCTCGCTCCTCACGCGTAAATTGCGTCTCGAAGATTTCTTCGAGGGTGGGTGCCAATGGGTGAGGTGAAGTCCGAAGAAACGTTTCCCAGGGCAGACACTCCTCGGTTTGCACATCGATGTGCAATTCCAGATGAATGTCAGTGAATCCCGCGTCGATGGCGAACCGGACAAGGTCGCGCTCACCGTAGTTCGTCATGGGCAGCGAGCGCGCCTTTTCTTCGGTGTCGGGGAATTGTGCTGCCCGGCATCGGAGCAGCAGGGGAAAGAACGGGTCATCGGTCTGGATCGCGCGTGTGTCGATCAACCGCTTGAGCATGCAAACCTCGAGCGCTTCGTCGCGCAGAATGGGCTCCGCGATGGCGAAGCGGCCGCCCGGTCTGAGTATGCGGTAAAGCTCACGCATGGCCGCGGGCTTGTCTTGCACGTACGCCAGAACCGCGCGCATCACGGCCGCATCGGCAGCTTCGTCGGCAATACCTTCCAGATTCTCGGCGGAGCAGTGCAAATACGCACATTGCCCGCTCACACCCAGAGTCCGGGCCGTCTCTTGCGTGTGCCGGAGCAACGGCGCCGAAATATCTGTCATCAGCACCCGGATCGAGACGCCACCTCGTTCGATCGCCCGAAACCCGACGAGACCATCACCAGTGCCGATATCGGCCAACGTCATTCCCGGACGAAGGTGAACGAAATCCAGGACACGGTCCGCGTACCTCGTGATATCGGCGCGGACGTTGTCCTGATGAGCGCGATCGTCGCCATGACGCAGGCTGAGAATCCATCTGGACCAGTTGTCGTGAGTGACGTCGTTCGTGAGTGGGGACAAGAGAGCGTTCCTGAGCAATCGTGAGACGCGCGCAATGGTAGCTTTGAAACCTGAAGAACTCCTTAACACTCGCACGAAGCAGTTCAATGCGCGCAGCCTCTGAAGATTGATGGGTGCGTTTCATCCCGGTTCGACGGACCGTTTTTAAATCGCCGGGACTGGTTCTCGTTCAATCTCTAGCCACAGTAGCGTCCTTCGTGGCTGAACCAGTCATGGGAGACATCATCGATGTCAGCGAAACAGGATCTTTTGAACCCGGAACTCGTTCGGTGGCTCACTGAACGGCAGAGCGCGCTTCACATCGTGAAGACCACCCGTACGCCGAGCGGAATGGTGCTGGATTGGGTGCCGATCGAGAGTCAGGCCCCTGGCGGCAAGACCGCTACACCGCCGCCGGCCCCAGAGGCGCGTGTCGATGAGTCCTTGCGTCGTATAAGACCGGTCGTTTTCGAACTCGACGATCCATCCGTGGAGCGCGGTCCATCCGGCACCGTTCCAATCGTGCGACCGGATCTTTCGCGTCTGGATCGTACCGTCGCGCTGACGGATTACCTGACCAAACGTGGAGGATTGCGAGTGAATCGCGGGCGCAGCAGTGAAGCGCCCGCCGATCCTACCCCTGCCGGCTATTTCCACAATACCTCGGGCCAGTCAGGGACGTTTTACGGTTGGGACGGTTATTTCAATGTTTGGGATCCGACCATCAACGTCCCCGCCGGCGGTCGCGGCGAAGACCACTCCATCCTTCAGGTCTGGCTGCAGAATAGCAGCGACAAGGCGCTTCAATCCCTTGAGGGCGGCTGGACCGTTGACAGGCACCTCAACGGCGACACGCTCCCACACGTCTTCACTTACTACACGACCAACACGTATACGAAAGACGGCGACTATATTGGCGGCTATAACGCGCTCCATAAAGGATGGGTGCAATACAGCGGTCCCAGTACCACAGGCCGCACTGTTCACCCTGGTATCGCGATCACCAGCATCAGCGCATTCGACGGTCCGCAATACGACCTGCAAATGAAGTTTCAGCTTTATGCCGACCCCGGCACCGGGGAATTGAACTGGTGGGTCAGTGCCGAGGACGTCTGGATGGGTTACTACCCGGCTTCCCTGTTCGATCCGGCAACGCTAGGAAGCGTGGTTAACTGGATCGCCTCGGGCGGTGAAGTCTATTCCGGTCTGAAAAATCCCGAGGCAACTGCGGATCAGATGGGCAGCGGCTCTCAGGCGTTGGCAGGCGCGGGCAAGGCGGCGTACCTGCGCAACCTTCGCAACCAGTCCAGCATGGACGGAACCATGGTCGATCACAACGGTTCGGCCCTGAGCGATGTGGCGACCCCAGGCGGAGCCGACCCCTACACGATCCAGATGTTTATGAAAAGCGGCGGTAGCTGGGGCAGCTATCTATACGCAGGCGGCCAGACGCCCCCGACCAACATTCTGGCGAGCTGGCCCACCCACGACGGCCCGCTGCCCGAGGGTGTCTGGGACGGCAAAAACTGGTCCGAAGCGCAACATGCACGAGCCAGCAACGACCGGTTTCTGGACCCGCCGGGAGGAGAATATGGCGCGATACGCTTCCTGGTAACCGGGACGCCCGAGAACGTCGATGAAATCAGTTTCAACGTCGCGATTGATCGACCAGGCGGCGATCCCACGTGCTGGACCGGCCTCGGCAACGATTCGGTCGTAGAGCTGGGCCCAGTCCTTCAGCATTTGGGCCTTAGCGTGGCCCAAGCCAACGGGCGCGGTTTTTATATCTCCGATGTCCATGGCGCCCATCAGCCATTCGAGGTTATCGCGGTCATGGCGGACTAGTCGTCGGATAGTCACGGACAACGCCGCATCGACTAAAGATCGGCGTTCGATGGCCGTAATTGATTCAGTGAACGCTTCACACGAATCCAACCCTGGATGAGAAAAAATGAAAAAAATACTATTCCTGGCACTTCTGCTCGCAGCCTCTTCGAGCCAGGCATGTAAGTTCAAAACTTCAGACACAGAAAGCGTCCGTGAAATCGTCAGGCAGCACGGCGGCTACCCAATCTCCGATGAAGCATGCGAGTTCCTGAATAAACGTGGGTTGGCTCTGGATGTTGAGGGTGACGCCACGGTTCTTTCCGGAATGCCCATCGCATGGGTGGCTGTCAGTTTGACCAGGTTGGGGACGGGTGTACGTTCGGATACGTTTCGGTATTCAACGCGGACCGGCACCGGTGCAAGCCAGGACGTGGCCGCGGACGTTTTTTATGCCGGTCTGAAAGACGCCATCGGTGCATTTGACTTCTCGAAGGCCGCTGGCGAAGTCGATCGTTATCTCGCGAAGAAGTAATCGAAACACCGTTCCCGCCAGAGAGGGCCCGCCGATAATTGCCGTCAGCGGCGATTACGGATGTACAAGCCACGCCGCCGCCTGCAAGAATGCGAAAGCAACAGGGGCGCCACGATCCGATCCCTATCCGGTGCGCCGCAACCTGAGCCAAAGTAGGAGGCGGACCATGAGCAGGCTTGCCAGATCCCTGGCCGGCGAGCAGCGGACCCGGCGGTGGTGGAAAATCATGATGACGACGGTGTTCTGCTTCTTGTGCCAGAGCACCTTCGCGCAAACGGACGACAGCGCGGCTCGCCTGCGCGACAAATATCAGAGTCTGACGCAGCAACTTGCGCACAACCAGTTTCAGCGACCCTTGTACCTCGAATCGCAGGAGTTGCCGTCGGCACTCAAGGGCGATATTTACGGTGTGGTCAATTATTCTTTCGCGCTGGTCAGCGGCGCGCTCAGCGACCCGGTTCAGGGCCCGGCCAACTGGTGCGACGTGCTGATCCTGCATCTGAACACCAAATACTGTCATGCCTCGACTGGCGCCAATGGTACGGTTCTCGCCGTGAACATCGGCAAGAAAACCGAGGAATCACTTTCGTCGTCCTACCGGGTGCAATTCAACTTTCTCCCGGTCGCGAGCACCCCGGATTATTTTCGCGTCGAGCTCAGCGCCGCGACGGGTCCGCTGAGCACGAAAGACTATCGTATCGCGCTGGAAGCGATACCCGTGGGCGATAGCCGCACCTTTATCCATCTGACTTACGCCTACGGTTACGGCACGGCGGGACGGTTTGCCATGAAAACCTATCTGGCGACGATCGGCAGCGACAAGGTCGGCTTCTCCTCAACGCCCGATCCATCGACGGGCGAGACGCAATACATCGGCGGCGTGCGAGGTCTGGTGGAACGCAATACCATGCGCTACTACCTCGCCATCGATGCTTATCTTGGTGCGCTGTCCAGCCCGCCCAACGCCCGCGTCGACAAACGCTTCGCTGACTGGTTCGATGCGACCGAGCAGTATCCGCGGCAATTGCATGAGGTCAGCCGCGCCGACTACATGCAGATGAAGCACAACGAGTATCAGCGCCAGCAGACCGCCCAGTAGTAGGCGCAGCGGGCGGCGCGCTATCGAATCGAAGTCTTTCGTCGCTCAGGTGTCGATTCTGAGGTTCGTCGATCGTCGTTGCCTGGTAGGACAATCGGTCAGGAACTTCGGACTCGCTGTTTTGCGCCGGTTCTGGCCGCCATCACAACCCGACTCAGGAGAACACGCTGTGAACAAACCCGACAATCCGATCCTGCAAGTCCTGGAAGACTACACAGCCGCGGTATGGGCAAAAAACGTGGACTCGTTCGTCGCGCTATACGACCGGGACGCGGTGATCTTCGACATGTGGGGGGCATGGTCGCACAATGGCATCTCATCATGGCGGGCAGTGGCCGAGGGCTGGTTCGGCTCGCTGGGTAAAGAACGTGTGATCGTGAATTTCAGCGATGCGCGAACGATCGTGGCCGCGGACCTCGCCGTGGTTCACGCCTTCGCGACTTACAAAGCCGTCGATGCCGACGGCCTGGAACTGCGCTCGATGGACAATCGCCTGACCATGACGCTGAGGCAGCAGGCCGATGGGTGGAAGATTGTCCACCAGCACACGTCCTCTCCGATCGAGGTCGGCACGGCACAGGTCATTTTCAGGCGCTGACTTGTCAATCTGCGATGTGCCTTTCTATTCATAGCCTGCCATGAAACCATTGCTTGCCGGCCGATGCCTTTGCGGTGCTGTCCATTACTCGGTGAAAGACGAGTTCGTCTATGCGTTGAACTGCCACTGTTCAAACTGTCGGCGCGCGACGGGCTCGGCGTTCAAACCATTCGCGGGCATCGAGCGCGACAAGCTGCGTATCACTCAGGGCGAAGACCGCCTGTTGATTTTCGGCGATGAACGGGCGGAGCACGATGTGCGCTGCAAAATATGCGGAAGCCTGATGTTCTCGGTGGTTCGTCAAGGGCAATACGTTCATGTCACGCTGGGAACACTCACGGACGCACCCACCATGCGTCCCACTGCCCATATTTTTGTGGGTTCAAAGGCACCGTGGTATTCCATCACTGACCAGCTGCCGCAACACGACGAATTCGGGTAAATGCGCGGTCTTTGAGTAACGTCATTGCCGCCGCAGCATGGCCTCGAAAAACTGCACCACAGCGGCGTTGAATCGCTCATGGAACGCGGCCCGGTCGAAACCCGGCTTGCTGTCGCAGATCTCCGGCCGCATCCGCGCAAGACGCGCGTCGCAGGGCGGCAGGAAGTCGTAGTGGCCTGCGTTAGCAACGACGTGCCAGGTGGGAGCATGGGGCAAGTCGTCCCGTACCGGCTCATCGTACCAGGGATGCGGCTGATGACGATCTTCGGCGGCGCTCCAGAGCTGCACGGGCGCGCGAACGCCGCTCAGCCCCGCGCGACCGAACGCAAATCCGAACGAAGGCGCGGCGATGACGACGGCCTTGATGCGCGAATCGTGGACCCATGCGCCGGCGGGAACATGCGCGCCGAAATCAACGTCGACATCCGCATGCCGCAAGGCCTCGCACAGATCATGATCGGGATGCGCCTCGCAAAACGGGGCGATGGTCGACAGATCCGGGATGCCGCCCGCGGCCACGAGCGCGGTGAAGCCGCCGTTGGAAAAGCCAAATGCGCCGACGCGGTCCGCATCGAGCTGTTCGTGCCCACGCCAGGCGTCGAGCATGTAGTCCACCAGCCGATGAAGCTGGGCGGGACGGCGCCAGAGTTCCAGCACGCGGCTCTGGTCATCGAAAGTGTCGCCGGCGTGACTGACCGCCGCCGCGACGAAGCCCGCACGAGCGAGAGCGAGAGCCGTGTCGTAATGGCCGCCATACCAGCCTGCGCCACCGTGCGACAACACCACCAGCGGCAGGTGTTGGCCAACGATCGGGGCGTCCGGCGCGACGGTCTGCGTGACATTGCCCAGAGTGCGCGGCGCTGCCGGCGCAGTGGTCGGATACCAGATTCCGGCAGTCAGCGGCGGCTCGGCGCCGTTCGGTATGTCGACCTCCTCAAAGCCGACATCGGCGGCGAGGACGGGCGCGGCAGGCACCAAGGCCAAAAGGGCAGCAACGAGGCTCATCAATCTCACGGTGCGCTGCATGGTTGTCGTCGCTGAGCTGAACTTTGGGCGGCGCGAGGCTATGAGACCAAAGTCCAATTGAATATTTCAGGATCGGGTTCAATAGTAGTGAAAAGTCGGGTTTTATTGACAATAAAACCAGCGCGACTTTCTTCCTGACGATGCCGGAATTGCAGGCAGGGCTTGGTATTGCCGTCAAAAAAGTTCCTGTGGGTTTGAGTTTTCGCGTTTTGCAGGCCTATCACGGGGTCGCCGCCGAACCGCGACGCGACCTGGCGGGAGAAGAACCTATGCTGCTCACACCGACGACCCAGCGGACTCCGTCCAGAGAGATGCTCGATGTACTGATCCGCGCCGGACTCATTGCGATCCTGGCCGTGTTCTGTTTCCGGATCTTCGCTCCGTTTCTTGACCTGATGGCCTGGTCGGTGATTCTGGCGATCACGCTCTATCCGCTCCAGGTCCTCCTGCGCCCTGTGTTCGGCGGCAAGGACGGTCTGATCGCTACGCTGATCGTGCTCGTCGCGTTTGTCGTGATTCTCGTGCCAACGTATGTGTTGGGTCTCGCGGTAGGTGATTCGATCGAGAAATCGATAGCCATTTTCAAAGGCGGTGGCTTCCACATTCCGCCTCCCGCGGAGTCGGTGTCGAGTTGGCCGGTGGTTGGCCAGCGTGTGTACGACTTCTGGCTGCAGGCCTCGACGGACCTGACCGGCCTCGCGCAAAAGTTCGCCCCGCAGCTCAAGGGAGTCGGCCTCGCGCTGCTTGCAGCGGTGACGGGGCTCGGTGCCGCACTGGTGATATTTTTTGTCGCGTTGATCGTGGCTGGAATCCTGATGGCTTACGGTGAGAAGGGCTACCAGAGCGCTGTGCAGATCGCCTCGCGCATCTCGGGCCCCCAGGAGGGGACTCAGATCGCCGATTTGTGCACGTCGACGATTCGCGCAGTGGCACAGGGGGTAGTGGGCATCGCGTTTATCCAGATGCTGCTGATCGGCATCGGCTTCGTCGTGATGGGGATACCCGGCGCGGGGCTGCTCGCGCTGGCCGTGCTGCTGCTCGGCATCATGCAACTACCGGCCACGCTGATCACCATTCCCGTGATCGTCTTCGTGATCGTCACGGAAGGCGTGACCACCGCAACGGTCATCTTCTCGGTTTATGTCTTCGTCGCGGGCCTCTCCGATAACGTGCTCAAACCTTTGTTGCTGGGCCGCGGCGTCGCGGTGCCGATGCCCGTCGTGCTGATCGGAGCGATCGGCGGCATGGTGACGGGTGGCGTGATCGGGCTGTTCGTCGGGCCCGTGATGCTCGCGGTCGGTTATCAGCTGTTCTGGCGCTGGGTGAAGGACCAGCCGCAACAACCCCAGCAGCCTCAGCAGCCCCAGGAACAGAAGCAGGCCTGAAGGTCGAGGATGGCTCCGTGTCACCGCTCATGCGTCCGGACGGGATCGCCGTGCTCTTCGGGGCGGTCTGCCTGAGCGGATGCATGCGGGTCGGACCGGACTTTCAGCCGCGGCATGAAGCGTGGAGCGAGCACTGGAGTAGCGAGTCGATCGCCCAGGTCACGCAGCAGGGCTCACAGCCTGATGTGCGTCAATGGTGGCTGATATTCGATGACCAGAACCTCGAACGTCTGATCGCCGCAGCCGATGCGAACAACGGTGACCTGAAGATCGCCGGGCTGCGCGTGCTCGAGGCACGCGCACAGCTCGGCATTGCGCAGGCGGGACGCTATCCCCAGGTGCAACAGGCAAGCGCCGATGCACTCGCTTCGGCGCGCAAACGCTCGGATGGATTCAATCCGCGCTCGGGTGCCTACGTGCAGTACGGCGCGGGCTTCAGCGTCGGCTGGGAGCTGGATTTCTGGGGGCGTTTCAGTCGGGCGATCGAGTCGGCCGACGCCGCGTTCTTCGCCGCGCAAGCCAATCGCGATGACGCGCTGGTTCTGTTGCACGCCCAGGTCGCTGATACGTATTTCACGCTGCGCGTTGCGCAGGCGAGGCTAGGCATCGCTCGCGAGAACGCCCAGTTGCAAAAGCGCAGCTACGACATTGCTCAAAAGCTTTTCAAGGCCGGCGAAACCGATGAACTCGACTTCCAGCAGGCGAAGACGCAGTACCTGGGGACACTGAGCAGCATCCCCGAACTCGAAAGCCAGATCGTGCTTGCGCGTCACGCGCTGTCGGTGCTGATCGGGCGGCCGCCGGGTCCGTTGCCGGAGATCGAGGTACAGGCCGGCAAGGAGGGCGTGGTGCCGCTCGTGGATCGCGCCGTGCTGCAGGACGTGCCGGCCGATCTCCTGTTGCGGCGCCCGGATGTTCGCTCTGCCGAGTATCAGATGGCTGCGCAGTCGGCCCTCATCGGCGTGGCAAAAGCGGATCTGTACCCGTCCGTATCGTTGCTCGGCTCGCTCGCGTGGACCGCCAGTTCGCTCACGGGCGCACCGAGCACGCTGATTTTCGCCGCGGGCCCGAGCGTGACGTGGAACGTGTTCGATTACGGCAGGATCACGAACAACGTGCGCGTCCAGGACGCACGGCTGCAGGAGTTGACGGTCGCTTATCAGAACACGGTGCGCGAGGCGGCGCGCGAGGCCGATGATGCCGCCACGGCACTGATCGCCGCATTGCAGCGCGACACCATTCTGAATGACGCGCAAGGCGCGGCGCGGCGCTCGCTCACGCTCGCCAATACGGTCTACCGCGAAGGCTATTCGGACTTCCAGCGGGTACTCGATGCGCAGCGTGCGCTGTTCGCGCAGCAGGACGCGTACGTGGTCAATCGCAGCAACGCCGTCGGCAGTGTGATCGCGCTTTACAAGGCGCTAGGAGGAGGCTGGGAGACGGAACAGCCGCTCGTCGACGCGGCGACGAGCGCGCAGATGCGGCAACGCACCGACTGGGGCGACCTGCTGAACGACACGTCGCCGTCTTCCGCCACGCCGGGTCAAGCCGAAGGGGCGCCACGATGAGCGATACCTCAGAATCTCAGCCGGCGACCTCGCCGAAGTCGTCGACGCCAGCTGCCGACCCTTCGGCGAGAGCGGTCAAATGGGTTGTCGGTCTGATCGTGCTGAGTTTGATCTGGTATCTGCTCGCTGACCGTTTCACGCCGTATACGCATCAGGCGCGAATCCAGGCCTACGTCGTACCCGTTGCCGCCGAGGTGTCGGGACGCGTGACCCGGGTGTTCGTCCATAACAACCAGGATGTCGACGCGGGCGACGTGCTGTTCGAAGTCGATAGCGAGCCCTACCGCATTGCCGCTGACCGGGCGCGTGCCGATCTCCAGACCACGCGTCGTCAGGTCGGTGCCAGCACGGCCGGTATCGACTCGGCGCTTGCCGGGTTGCGGGCCGCCATCGCGAACGAGGTCAAGGCACGGCAGGACAGCGAGCGACTCGAGCGGCTCTATCGCGAAGACGAGGGCACCGTCTCGCTGCGACGCCTCGAGATCGCGCGGGCAACGCACGAACAGGCCCAGAGCCAGGTTGACGGCGCGCGTGCCGAAGTCGAACGCGCCCGGGAGCAGCAGGGCGGAAACGAGGCCGAGAATGCGCAGTTGCGCAGCGCCGCGGGCGCGCTGGAAAAGGCCGAACTCGATCTCGCCAATGCACGGATCAGAGCCCGCTCGAGTGGCGTCGTGACCGATCTGCGCACGGAAGTCGGGCAGTACGCGGCGGCGGGCAGCCCGGTCATGACGTTGATCGCGATCCGCGATGTGTGGATCAGCGCCGATATGACCGAGAACAATCTGGGCCATCTCAAACCCGGCACTCGTGTCGTGATCGGGTTGGATGGGTTGCCGGGCGAAGTGTTCGACGGGCGGGTTCGCAGTATCGGCTACGGCGTGAGCGTGGGCCAGAGCACACCGGCCGGCAGTTTGCCCACCGTGCAGAATAGCCGCGACTGGCTGCGTCCCGCGCAACGTTTCCCGGTGATCGTCGAATTCGACGAGAGCGAGCGCGCGCGTCTGCGCGATCTGCGTGTGGGAGGGCAGGCCGAAGTGATGGCATTTCCGACTGAGGGTAATCCGCTCAATCCGCTCGGACACGTGTTCATCCGGCTGATGAGCTGGCTTTCCTACGTCTACTGAGAGCCCTATGCAGCCCGTGACCCAGCGCCTCGGTTATCGTGCGATACGCGTTGCCACGGGAACGGCGCTGGCTCTCGTCGTCAGCTTTGGGCTCGATTTCCCGATCCCCGTCGTCGCGCCGGTATTTGCGGTTTTTCTGCTGGCCACGCAGAGCCGTCCGCTGTCGTTGAAGGCCGGGCTGATTCTTTCGCTGGTGGTGGCGTCGACCACCGGCAGCGGCCTGCTGCTCGTTCCATTGCTTCGTCATTACGCGTTGGCCGGCGTGATGCTGATCGGCCTCATGCTGTTCTTCGCGTTTCGTTATGGGCTGCGCGGCGGTAACAATCTCGTCGCGACGTTTCTGGTCGCCGGATTGACCATGATTTCCGCCGCGGGCACGGCCGACTTCGAGCTGGCCTTGACGGTCGTCGGCGCGCTGGCGAAGGGACTTCTGCTGGCCGTGCTGGCGTCGACCCTGGCTCACACGCTGTTTCCCGAACGCGCGGGCGCGCGCGAGCAGCCCGTCAAGGGCGCCATGGCGGACGACGAGGCCGCCTATATCGCGCTGCGTGCCGCGCTCGTCGTCATGCCGGCCTATCTGCTCGCGATGACCGATCCGGCGAACTACATGCCGATCATCATGAAGTCCGTCAGTCTCGGCAGACAAACCTGCACGACCTCGGCCCGCAGCGCCGCACGCGACCTGATCGGCTCGACGCTGCTCGGCGGCCTGCTCGCCATCGCGTTCTGGTTCGCGCTCAGGCTCTTCGTGCATCTCTGGATGTTCTTTCTGTGGATGCTGCTGTTCGGCCTGTTCGTGGGACGCAAGCTCTACGGCCTTCACGCGACGCGTTGTTCGCCGGGCTTCTGGCTCAACAGCCTCGTGACGATGATCATTCTGCTGGGGCAGTCGGTGCAGGACAGCGTCGCGGGCAAGGACGTCTACACCGCGTTTGCGGTGCGAATGGGGCTGTTTCTGGCTGTCACGGTCTACGCGTGTTTGATGCTTCTGTTTTTCGAGCAGCGCCGCCGTGTGGAATGAGGCGATGCGGCATGCAGCATCCGGGCCCTGACTGATGGCCGCAACGCCGATCCGGTGATCGCAAGAGGAGCGCGCAATGGGAAATGCGAGAGACGATGATGCTGGCCGTCTTCGGGCCAGCGAGATCCTCAAGGAAATGGCGAGGACGCTCTGGCATCTGAGAGCGATCCTGCTGGGCCTGCTTGTGCTGTTCGTCTTGCTGACGCTCGGCATGTACTACTGGGGCGCGCCTGTCGAGACAGCGAACCGGACACCCTCGTCGATGGATGAAACCGTGTACTTCTGCGCGATCACGGCGCTGACGATCGGGTACGGCGATGTCGTGCCGACTTCGACATTCGGCCGGATCGACGCCGTATGCCTTGGGCTGATCGGACTGGTGTTCACGGGGTTGTTCGTGGCTGCGGCAGTGCGAGGTGTGCAGGAGGCTGCGCGTCGGACGGAGGCGGGTGGTTAGCCTTGGCTGCGATCTGCTTGCGATCCGTTCGTGCCCGCATGTTCAGGCGCCGGGCCGTCGGGACTCTTGAGTATTGACTGCGGGCGCGAAAAGGGGGAGCGTGTCGGTCTGGGCTTGGGTTCGCTGTTGTCTCGATCAGACCAATTATCCGAGGTAACCATGTGGATCTTCCGTGTGGATGAGCCTCGTCTCGGGGCCGTCCGGATTCGCGAATGGCGCCGCCGCGCGCGCCACACGATCGGCCTTCTCGTCCTGCTGCTGGGCAGCGCCGTCACGGGGCTGGTCATCCTCGATCAGTCCAATACCTCGTTCTCCGACAAAATGCTTGCAGCCCTGTGGAATGGGCTCAACCTCGTCACGACACTCGGCGCCTTCAGCGAGTTCAATCAGCCTCAAAAGGTCTTCATGCTGCTGGCCATGATCGCGACGCTGGTGATCGGCGGATTCGCGGTTTCGAGGCTCACGGGCATGCTATCCAGCGACGATGTGATGGCTTATGGGGAGAACAGGCTCATGGAACCCAAGCTCGATCAACTTGCCAATCATGTCGTGGTGGTGGGATTCCATGCGCTCGGTGAACTGGTCGCTGAGCGTCTGCACGACGCGGGACAGACTGTGCTCGTCCTCGTGGGCGATCAGGTTCAGGCCCACCGGGCGGCCGATCGCGGCCACCTGGTCGTGCTCGGTTCGCCGGGCGACTTCGACGACGTGCTCGAGCTTGCGCGGCTGGAGAAGGCCAAAGCGCTGGTCGTGACGACCCCCGACAGCAATAACAATCTGGCGGTCACGTTGATGGCGCATGCGCTGAATGCATCGCTCCCGATTGCGGTGCCCGGCGAAAACCCCTTAAGAAAGATGCTGTTCGAGAGCGCGGGGGCATCCAACGTGGTGATCGCAGACGAGATCATTGCGAACGCGCTCGTCGGCAAGCTCACAACCCGAGTGGAGGTAGACAGATGAAACCAGCGGCTTCCACGCCGTCTCATCAGCATCGCATGCCCTTGCTGCAAGGGCTTTTGCCCTTCAATTCCGCTCAACTGCCGCACGACATCATCGCCGGGCTCACGCTGGCGGCACTCGGCATTCCCGAGGTGATGGGATACACGAAGATATCCGGCACGCCCACCGTCACGGGTCTTTATACGATCGTGTTGCCGCTGGTGGCGTTTGCGATTCTGGGTGCCTCGCGTCAACTGGTGGTCGCGGCGGACTCGGCGACAGCCGCCATCCTCGCCGGTACGCTGACGACCGTGGTCGCATTGGGCAGCAAGGAATACGTCGCCCTTACGAGCACGGTGGCCCTGACGGTCGCCGTGATGCTGGTGATTGCGCGTATCTTTCGGCTCGGTTTTCTGGCCGACTTTCTTTCCCGCAGCGCACTGATCGGCTTCCTGACAGGGGTGGGCGTGCAGGTCGCGGCGGGTGAACTCGCCGGCTTGATCGGGCTCGCGAAGCAGGGGCACGGCCCCCTCATGCAACTGGTGAGCGTGGTTCAACGGGTCGGCGAGGCGAACTATGCGACCACGCTTCTGTCGCTGGCCGTGCTCGTCGTGATCATCGGGTGCAAGCGCCTCACGCCGCGCGCACCGGGTGCGCTGATCGCCGTCATCGGCTCCATCGTGGCCAGCGGAGTATTCAATTTCGCCGGACGTGGCATCGCGGTAACGGGTGAAGTGCCCGGCGGACTTCCGTCGCTGTTCGTGCCGCCGCTGCATGCGAACGAGATCAACCAGGTGCTGGCGACGGCGGCCTCGTGCTTCATCGTCATCATCGCGCAGAGCGCGGCGACGGCGCGAGCCTACGCCAACCGCTACAACGAGAAGGGCGACGACAATGCCGACATCATCGGACTCGCGGCGGCGAATGCGGCGGCCGCGTTGACGGGTACCTTCGTCGTGAACGGCAGTCCGACCAAGACCGAGATCGTCGATGATGCGGGAGGCCGTACCCAGTTCGCCCATCTGACCACGGCCGTGATCGTGGTGCTGGTGCTGCTATTTCTCACGAGGCCGCTCAGCCTGATGCCCGCCGCCGTGCTCTCGGCCATCGTCTTCATGATCGGCGTGAAGCTGATCGACGTGAAGGGGATGGTCGAACTCTATCGCATGCAGAAGGACGAATTCGTCGTTGCGTTGCTCGCGGCCGGTGTCGTCGTGTTCGTCGATGTGATGCACGGTATTCTCGCTGCCGTCGTGCTGTCGCTGATCGCGCATGCGCGGCATAGCTACCGCCTGCGCACCCGCGTGTTGGCGCGTAGCCCCGCTGGCCATCTGATCCCGCATCACGTCGAGCCGAATCTGCTTGCGGCGCCCGGCATCGTCGTCTACCGGTTCGAGGCGGATCTGTTCTATGCGAACACGGGGCGCTTCACGGCGGAAGTGCTGAAACTGGCCAACGAGGCAAGCGTTCCGTTGCGCTGGATCGTGATCGACGCAACCGAGATCAGCAATATCGACTACACGGCGGGCAAAACCTTGCTGCAGTTGGGTGTGGAGCTTGATCAGCGCGGCCTCGGTATCGCCGTGGTCGCGCTACCGGAGGGCGTGCGGCACGAACTCGACCGGTATGGGGCACTGCGCGTGAATAACGCGCATCGCGAGATCTTTGCCACAGTCGAAGCGGCGATCGAGGCGCTACGCAACCTCTCGCCACCCGCGTCCGCGCCTGCACCTGCGCCGGACCCCAAATCGAAATGAGGCAAAGCGAAGCGATGCAAGGCGGTCCGAGCTTGAATCGATAAAGGAGTGACGGATGTCTGATTCCACTGCTGCAAAGCCCGCCCAACCCGCCACGGATCACGCCGCTTCCGGGACACTGGCGGCACCAGAAGATCCGTCCACACTGTTTGCGGGGCGTGGCTCGTTGGCCGCGCGCGTCGAGCAGGGCAAGGCGGCGCGCAAAAAGGCGCCGCGCGCGGATCTGGCGGTCTGCAAGATCGGGGATCGCGATCCCATCGAGCTGCTCGACGCGTCCAACGTGGGCCGGGTGGAGGAGCTGATCCCCATCCGTTACGGGCGGATGGTTGCGAGTCCGTTCGCGTTCTATCGGGGTGCCGCGCCGCTGATGGCACATGATCTCTCGAAACTGCCGCATTCCGACGTGACCGTGCAACTGGGCGGCGACGCGCATCTGGCCAATTTCGGACTGTTCGCGAGTCCTGAGCGGCGCATTCTTTTTGGACCGAACGACTTCGACGAAACACTGCCGGGCCCGTTTGACTGGGATGTGCGCAGGCTCGCTGCATCGTTCGTGATTGCCGCGCGCGAACGCGGCTTTGCGCTGCGTGACCAGCGGGCCGTAGTGCGCCGGCTCTGCGAGACGTTTCGTCAACGGATCGCCGACTTCAGCGGCATGGATACGCTCGACGTCTGGTACTGCCAGTTCAAGGCGGCGAGCATGCTGGCGATCGCCGATTCGATAGAGGAAAGAAGGAAAGAACTGGCTGTCATCGAAAAAGCAAGGCAGCAGTCGTCGCGCTCCGTGATGACTCACGCGACCGAGCTTGTCAACGGCAAGCTGCGCATCAAGGACGCACCGCCGCTCGTGTACCACATCCCGCTGGAGAGCCACCACGACAGTAAGCAATACGATGCGATGGTTCGGCGCTTCTTCGCCGACTACCGGTTGACGCTGCCCGACGACAGGCGCGCCCTGTTCGATCGCTATGAACTGGTGGATGTCGCCATTCGCGTGGTCGGCATCGGGTCGGTGGGAACCCGTTGCTACGAGGCGCTCTTCATGGCCGACGGAGAGTGCCCGCTGTTCCTTCAACTGAAGGAGGCGCGGGCTTCGGTGCTGGAGGGGTACCTGCCGCCGAGCCGCTATCCGAATCACGGCCAGCGGGTGGTGAACGGGCAGCGTCTGCTGCAGTCGGCCAGCGATATTTTCCTCGGCTGGTCGAAGATGCGTCACACGGGCAATGACTTCTATGTGCGGCAATTGCGCGACATGAAGGGCGCGTTCGACTTCACCACGTTCGACGTCGAAGATCTCGGCGAATACGCGGTGTCCTGCGCGCACGCGCTGGCTCATTCGATGGCGAAAGCAAGCGATCCCGCGTTGCTCAGTGGATATCTCGGCAAGTCGGATGCATTCGACGAAGCCATCGTGCAATTCGCGCTCGCTTACGCGGAACAGAATGAGGCGGATTGGACGGTTTTGAAAGCGGCAGTCAAGGCGGGACGGATTCAGGTCATTCGTGACTGAGGGCTAATTGCCTTCCGGCATTTTCGACGAATGATGGCTGGTAATGAGCCACTTGTGTCCATTCCACGCGTAGGTGAACGTATAGCGCGCCTTGACGACCGAGCCGTCCGCGAGCCTGAAGCTATAGAGACCGGCGTCGATCGCCGTGTTGCATTCGATCATGATGACGCGGAAGTCGATCGTGCCGACGGGTTTGCTTTCGAGGAAGTGTTTGAAATAGTCGATCTTTTCGTCAGCGGTCAAACGCGGCTTGTTCGAGACGGTGGGCAGCAGGATCGAGTGCGGCGCATAGTTCGCCACGACCTTCTGCGGGTCGCCGGTTTTCAGCGAGTCGTTCCAGCGATCGAACAGCGCGGAAATCTGTTTCTGCGAGGTGGGATGGCAGGCTTCGGACCTGGCGAATGCGCCGCCATGGATCACGGCCGCAACCATCGCGACAACAACGGACGACCTCGATACGCTGATTCTCATGATGCCCTTCGCGATTCGTTGCAGGTGGATTCTTCCGCCAGTAAATCGAATCTGCGTGCGGCCTATCCGCCACAGCATCGGCATTACAGGACAAGGGCCCGTTTTATTTGTGCCGGTTCAGCTCGCTTCTTCCAGAACCACGACACTGCGCGCCTCCACGCGACATTGTTCGCTCTCGATGGCGGCCTGTTGCGCAGGTTGCACGATGTCATGCGGCGTGTCGCGCGCGGTATCGACGATACGTCGCCAGTGCCGCCCGTCGGGCGCGGGTAGCTGGACCGTGCGCGCGCAATCGTCCATGTTGAAGACGGCGTGCAGCGCAGGTTCGCCGGGCACTTCGCCGCCCAGCGTGACGACGAGAAGCCGTGCGCCTGAATCGTGCCAGCCCGGCTCGTGCAGGCGCTCGCCGTGCCATGCCACATCCGGTCTCGTCTGCCCGGGCGAGGGCCGCCCGGTGAGGAAACGTCGCCGGCGCAGACTCGCGTGGCGCTTGCGCAGCGCAATTAGCGCCTGCACGAAGCGCAACATGGCCGAGCCGGATTCCGTGGGTGTCCAGTCGAACCAGCCAAGCGCGTTGTCCTGACAATACGCGTTGTTGTTGCCGCGCTGGCTGCGCAGCACCTCGTCGCCGGCAAGCATCATCGGCACGCCCTGGCTCAGAAACAGGAGCACCATCGCGTTGCGCGCCTGGCGGTGCCGCAGAGCGAGAATCTTCGCGTCGTCGGTCTCGCCCTCGGCCCCGCAGTTCCACGACAGGTTGTCGGAATTGCCGTCGCGATTCTCGTCGCCGTTGGCTTCGTTGTGCTTCGACTCGTAGCTCACGAGATCGATCAGCGTGAAACCGTCGTGGCACGTCACGAAGTTGATGCTGTTGTTGGGCAGCCTGCCGTCGTCCGCATAGAGGTCCGAGCTGCCCGCGATGCAGGTGGCGACCTCTCCGATGAGCCCCGGGTCGCCGCGCACGAAACGGCGAATCACGTCCCGATAGCGGCCGTTCCACTCGGCCCACGCCATGCCGGGAAAGGCGCCGACCTGATACATGCCCGCGGCGTCCCACGCCTCCGCTATCAACGGCACATGCGAGAGCACACGCGAAGACTCGATCGCCCAGGGCAGCGGTGGATCGGGCATCAGCTCGCCGTGCTGGTCGCGCGCGAAGATACTCGCCAGATCGAACCGGAAACCATCGACGCCCATCCGTACCACCCAGTATTCGAGGCAGTGAACGATGAACGCCGTCACCAGCGGATGGTTGCAATTGACTGTGTTGCCGCAGCCGGTGTAGTCCCGATAGCGGCGCCAGTCGGCCGCGTCGAGGTGGTAGAAGATATCGTTCACGAGGCCCTTGAAGTTGATGATGGGTCCCGTCTCGCCCGCTTCGGCGGTATGGTTGAACACGACGTCGAGTAGCACGCCGATGCCGGCGGTGTGCAATGCGTCGGTGAGCGCGCGGAACTCCTGCGGCGCTCGCGCGGGGTCGCGGCAGTATCGGGGATGCGGACTGTAATAGCTATGCGTGCTGTAACCCCAGTAGTTGGTCAGTCCGCGTGCCGCCGCCGCGGGCGGAACGTCCTGCTCGTCGAAGGCCATCACAGGCAGCAGCTCGACGTGAGTCACGCCGAGTTGCTTGAGGTACGGAATCTTCTCGATCAGGCCGGCGAAGGTGCCGGGATGCTCCACGCCGCTCGACGCATGACGCGTGAAGCCGCCGACATGCAGCTCGTAGATGATCGCGTCGTCGAGCCCGCGCGAGACAAGGGTAGAGCACACGGGCAGGGTTTCCGTCACGATCGCGCGATGCGTCGCGTGCCCGGTGGGATTCGGCTCGCCCGGTGGAGGCCGCGTCCACAGAACGTCGCTGACCGCGCGGGCATAAGGGTCGAGGAGCTCCCTGTCGGGATCGAACAGCTCGCCGCTTGACTGCGTGTCGCGCGGACCGTCCACCCGCCACGTGTAGTACGTGCCGAGCGGCAACTCTTCCACCATCACATGCCAGTAGAAGAAAGTTCGATTGCTGTCGGCAGCGAGTGTGACGATCTGAAACGGCTCGGGGCTGCGCGCAGCCTCATACAGCAGCAACTCGACGCGCGTCGCGTGGCGGCAGAAGATGCAGAAATTGATGCCGCCGGGCACCGCGCTCGCGCCTGGCGGAAAACGCGACCCGGGGCGAACCGCATAAGCACGGCTCAATCCCGTTTCAGGGTCATCGGTCAAGGGCGATCCTCACCGGGCGGATGTTCCAGATCTTCTTGCAGTATTCGTCGATTGCGCGGTCGGAAGAGAACTTGCCCGAGCGCGCGGTGTTCAGGATCGACATGCGGGTCCAGCGCCGCGTGTCCTGCCAGGCGGCGCTGACGTCGTCCTGACGCGCCAC
The DNA here is from genome assembly GCF_021390595.1 of Paraburkholderia sp. HP33-1. Lineage (NCBI taxonomy): Bacteria > Pseudomonadati > Pseudomonadota > Betaproteobacteria > Burkholderiales > Burkholderiaceae > Paraburkholderia > Paraburkholderia sp. HP33-1. The sequence goes on from NZ_JAJEJR010000001.1 coordinate 1,391,707, forward strand.
GTAGGCGGCGTAATCGGCCAGCACGAGAAACGGGTCCGCCTGCATCAGATTGTCGATGAGTGGGCGGAACATCTCGCGGTCTCCGCGCGAGAAATGACCGTCGGCGATCAGATCCAGCACGTCGGCCAGTTCCGCATTCTCCTTCACATAGTCCGCGGGGTGATAACCGGCATGCCTGACACTTTCCACCTCGTCGGCGGTCAGGCCGAACAGGAAGAAGTTGTCGTCGCCGACTTCTTCACGGATTTCGATATTGGCCCCGTCCAGCGTGCCGATCGTCAGCGCACCGTTCATCATGAACTTCATGTTGCCGGTGCCCGATGCCTCCTTGCCGGCCGTCGAAATCTGCTCGGACAGGTCGGCGGCGGGGTAGATGAAGTGCGCATTCTTCACGTTGAAGTCCGGATAGAACACGACCTTCAGCCGCCCGTTCACGAGCGGGTCGTTATTCACGACTTCGGCGATGCCGTTGATCAAACGGATGATGAGCTTGGCCATCGCATAGCCGGGCGCCGCCTTGCCGCCGAATACGAAGCAGCGCGGTGTCAGCGCCAGTTGCGGGTTACGCAGCAGGCGCCGGTACAGTGTGACGATCAGGAGCGCGTTCAGATGTTGTCGCTTGTATTCATGGATGCGCTTGACCTGCACGTCGAACAGCGCGGCAGTGTCGACGCCGATGCCCGTCGCGTTGCGGATGCGCTCAGCGAGCACGGCCTTGTTCGACTGCTTCACGCGAGCCCAGCGCTCCTGAAACGCGGCGTCGTCGGCATACGCTTCGAGCTTGCGCAGTTGCGCGAGATCGGTTTCCCAGCCAACGCCGACGGTTTCGTCGAGTAGCCGCGCGAGCGCCGGATTGCACAGCAGCAGGAAGCGGCGCGGCGTGACGCCGTTCGTGACGTTGTGAAAACGCTCGGGCCACAATTCGGCGAAGTCTCGCAGCACGGTCTGCCTGAGCAGCCTGGAATGCAGTTCGGCCACGCCGTTGATGGCGTAGCTGCCGACCGTCGCCAGGTGCGCCATGCGCACGAGCTTGTCACCGCGCTCGTCGATCAGCGACATGCGCGCGACGCGCGCTTCATCGCCCGGATAGCGTTGCCGGATCTCTTCGACGAAACGACGGTTGATCTCATAGATGATTTCGAGCAGGCGCGGCAGCAGGTTGCGCATGAGCGGCAGCCCCCAGGTCTCGAGCGCTTCGGGCAGCAGCGTGTGATTGGTGTAAGCGAGCGCGTGCCGCGTGATTTCCCAGGCCTCGTCCCACGGCACCTGCCGTTCGTCCACCAGCAAACGCATCAGCTCGGCGACGGCGATCGACGGGTGCGTGTCGTTCAGCTGCACGCTGAACGTCTGTGCGAAGCGCCCGACCGGTTCGCCCTTGATGTCGAGCAGGCGCAGCATGTCCTGCAGTGAGCAGGACACGAAGAAGTATTGCTGCGCGAGACGCAGGCGCTTGCCGGCCTCGGGCTCGTCGTTCGGATAGAGCACCTTCGACAGCGTCTCGGAGATGACCTTTTCGTTGACGGCCTCGTAATAGTCGCCGGCGTTGAAGTCTTGCAGGTCGAACGACTCGACCGCCTCGCTCTTCCACAGCCGCAAGGTGTTGCACGTGTTGACGTGATAGCCGGGCACCGGCGTGTCGCAAGCCACGCCTTTGACTTGCCGCGTAGGCGTCCAGCGCACGCACAGGCGCCCTTGTGCATCGGTTTCGTTGTGGGTGTAGCCGCCGAACCCTACGTAGTACGAGACCTCGGGACGCACGATCTCCCATGGATTGCCCTTTTGCAGCCACTTGTCGGTGGTTTCCACCTGCCAGCCGTCACGAATCTGCTGATCGAAGATGCCGAACTCGTAGCGAATGCCATAGCCGACGGCCGGTATTTCCAGGGTCGCGAGCGAATCCAGATAGCAGGCCGCGAGCCGGCCAAGCCCGCCATTGCCGAGCCCCGGTTCCTCTTCGATCGCGAGCAGGGTGTCGAGCTCGACGCCGAGCGCGCGCAGCGCATCGCGCGCGTTGGTGTCGATGCCGAGATTGACGAGGTTATTGCCGAGTTGCGGGCCGATCAGGAACTCGGCGGAAAGGTAGCAGGCCACCCGCACATCGTGTGCGGCGTAGGTCTGCACGGAGGCTGCCCAGCGGGCCAGCATGCGGTCGCGCACGCTGTACGCGAGCGCCATGTACCAGTCATGCGGGCCGGCGATCGCCGGATAGCGGCCCCGCAGGCACAGCAGATTGTCGAGCACGCCGCGCTGGAGCGCCGTGGCGCTCAGGCCGGTGCGTGCCGCATCCGTGCCGGGCGGCGGGGTCGTGGTGGGAGCGTCGGCCATGGTGCTTTCCCCGGTGCATGCTGCGCGTGACGTTCAGAACGGCCAGACCCAGTCGGCGACCTCGGCGCGGTCCGTGCCGTGCGTATGCGCGTAGTTGAGGTTGCTGACGATCGCGTTTCTCATGTCTTCCCTGAGATGCGCCGATCTGTCCTGCAAACGCGGTACGCGGTCGAGCACGTCGATCACCAGATTGAAGCGGTCCACCTGATTGAGAATGGCCAGTTCGAGCGGCGTGTTGATGTTGCCTTTCTCCTTGTAGCCCCGCACGTGCAGATTCTCGTGATTGCGAAAGCGATAGGCGAGCTTGTGAATCAGCCACGGGTAACCGTGGAAATTGAAGATCACCGGCTTGCTGGTCGTGAACAGGCTGTCGAACTCGCGGTCGGTCGAGCCGTGCGGATGCTCGCTCGCCGGCTGCATCCTGAACAGGTCGACCACGTTGACGAAACGCAGCTTGAGTTCGGGCAGGCGTTCGCGCAGGATCGCCGTCGCCGCCAGCGCTTCCTGGGTGGCGACGTCGCCGCACGAGGCCATCACCACGTCCGGTTCGGCGTCCGCGTCGTTGCTCGCGCGCGGCCAGACGCCGATGCCTTTGGCGCAGTGCACGATGGCTTCGTCGATGGTGGTGAATTGCAGGTGTTTCTGCTTGTCGGCCACGATCACGTTGATGCAGTCGGTGGTGCGCAGGCAGTGGTCGGCGACCACCAGCAGCGTGTTCGCGTCGGGCGGAAGGTAGACGCGGGTGACCGAGGGGCTCTTGTTGGTGACGAGATCGATGAAGCCGGGGTCCTGATGCGAGAAGCCATTGTGATCCTGCCGCCACACGGTCGACGACAGCAGAATGTTTTCCGCCGACACCCACGCGCGCCAAGGCACGTGAGTCCTGCTGATGTCGAGCCACTTCGCGTGCTGGTTGAACATCGAATCCACGACGTGCGCAAAGGCTTCGTAGGTATGGAAGAAACCGTGGCGGCCCGTCAGCAGATAGCCTTCGAGCCATCCCATCAGCGTGTGCTCCGAGAGCATCTCCATCACGCGCCCGTCGCGTGACAGTTCGCCGCCGTCCTCATCCTCGGGAAGCATGTCGGCCATCCACACCTTCTTGCTGACCTCGTAGATCGACTGGAGACGGTTCGATGCCGTTTCGTCCGGGCCGAACACGCGGAAGGTGTTCATATTGCAGCGCATCGTGTCGCGCAGAAATTCGCCGAGCGGCCGCGTGTTCTCCTGCAGCACCTTGCCCGCATGGTGCACATCCACGGCGTACGCGCGAACGTCGGGCAGCTTCAGTTCGCGGCGCAATACGCCGCCGTTCGCATGCGGATTGGCGCTCATGCGCCGCTGGCCTTCGGGCGAAAGCGCCTTGAGTTCGGGGATCAGCGTGCCGTCGGCATCGAAAAGTTCGTCGGGCCGGTAGCTGCGCATCCACTGCTCGAGCACTTCGAGATTGGCGGAGTTGTTGCGCACGTCCGCAAACGGCACCTGGTGCGAGCGCCATGAGCCTTCGACCTTGTGGCCGTTGATCTCCTTCGGTCCGCTCCAGCCCTTGGGCGTGCGCAGCACGATCATCGGCCACAGCGGCCGTTCGAGATTGCCCTTCACGCGTGCCTGCTGATGGATCTCGCGAATTTCGCCGAGCACGGTATCGAGCGTGTGCGCCATCTTCTGATGCATTTCCGCGTGATCCGATCCTTCGACGAAATGCGGGGTGTAGCCATAGCCGACAAAGAGCGCTTCCAGTTCCCTGCTGCTGATGCGCGACAGGACGGTCGGGTTGGCGATCTTGTAGCCGTTCAGATTCAGGATCGGCAGCACGGTGCCGTCGCGGGCCGGATTGATGAACTTGTTCGAGTGCCACGCGGTGGCGAGCGGCCCGGTCTCAGCCTCGCCATCGCCAACCACGCAGGCCACGATCAGGTCGGGGTTGTCGAGCGCGGCGCCATACGCGTGCGACAGGCTATAGCCAAGCTCGCCGCCCTCATGGATGGACCCGGGTGTCTCCGGCGTCACATGCGAACCGATATGGCCGGGAAACGAGAACTGCTTGAAGAACTTCTGCATGCCCTCGGCATCTTCACTCTTGTCGGGATAGATCTCGGAGTAGGTGCCTTCGAGATAGGTGGGGCCGAGCACGCCCGGTGCGCCGTGTCCCGGACCTGCCATAAAAATGACATCGAGGTCGTCGCGTTTGATCACGCGGTTCAGATGCGCCCAGACGAACGATAGTGCCGGGCTCGCGCCCCAGTGTCCGAGCAGGCGATACTTGACGTGTTCGACTTTCAGCGGCTCGCGCAGCAGCGGATTGTCCAGCAGATAGATCATGCCGACCGAAAGATAATTGCATGCGCGCCACCATGCATCGATCAGCCGAAGTTCGTCGCCGCCGAGCGCGGTCTGCTGCGAAGCGTCCGCCGCGGATTGATTGCCCATGCCGACCTCTCCTGGTTTTGCAGCCTGCACCCGAGGGTGTGGATCGTGCCGGGTGCGCTGCGCAGGCGCTTCGATGAGTGATGGGGTCCGAGTCGCGCCTGTTGGCGGACCTCTATCTACAACGGGGGATTCTTCGTCAACCGGTGAACATTCAATAACGCAGAATATGTTACTGCGCGCAGATTGCAAGGATGATCCGTTGGCCCCTCGAGCGGTTTGCAGAGCCGCATTGGCGCATTCACGCCGCGATCCGATGCTCGTAAAACGGCCGGTCCCGATCGTCGAGAATCGCGTACAGTGCGCCCAGATCGCGCGGATCGGGATTCAACCACGCGTCGATATGCTCAGGCTTGATCGGAATGATGCAGCGATCATGCCCCGCGGCGGCAACCTCGGGTGGCGGCTCGTCGGTGATCGCCGCGAAGGACAATAAATCCGGCTCGCCTTTGCCGCTCCAATGGGACCATAAGCACGCGACCAGCATGTCGTGAGGCGGGTTAGGCCTGAATTCCAGGCGGACGTTTTCATCCTTCTCGCCGGGCGCCAGCTCACGGCCTTCCATCCGCGCGCGCGACACGTTCTCATAGAAAGCGCTGGCCAGAACGAGTCCATGCGAATGGCCGAATAGCGCTTTCCAGAAACCTTCGAGACTGTCCCGGCGAGCGTTATACGTGCCGGGATAGCGGGTGTCGTACGATGCGGGCTTGCCGGCAAGGCGGCACTGATAGCGCATCGGCTTGACGACACGCTGGCCGTTTTCCATCACCATCACAGGCGCGTAGTAGCCCGGGAAGATGCGCGAGTCGGCGGCTTTCGGATCGGTTCGCCCGAGGTCTTCGAGCCGCTCGAGCGTGCGCTCGATCTTGTCTTGCGCGATCCGCTTGCTCTCGCTGGCCGCCTTGGTGACTTTGGTCTGCAGAGAGCGCTCGGCATCGGCGAAGCGGGTGCGCTGTTTGAACAGTTCCTGTTCGAGCTTCACCGTTTGCTGCGATCTGAAGCGCTCGATTAGCGCCCAGACTTCCCGTTCCGCGTCGGACTGCGGTTCCGAGAAGGCGTCTTCCATCGCCTTGGGAATTCTGGCCTGACTGTCCTGCGCACGTTCGAAGAAAAGACGCGCGAATTCATGAATGCTCATCTGCGCGCCGAACATGCGGACATAGCGGCGGTAGTCCGCCAGAATCTGAGCCGAATAGCACATGGATGCCTCCGTTCGCTTTTGCCGATGATACGCATTTGCGCGCTCCGGTCAGCAGAAGTCTCTGCTCGTCGTCTGCAACTCGCCCAGCAGATGAGACATGTCGACGAGGCGCTGCGCCACGAGGTGCCGTACTTCTCCCTGACACTGCCATGTACCGTACACGGCGAGCAGCGCGGCGCCCAACGCCTCTTTGCGTTGCTTTTCAAGGAGGCTCGGCCAGATGATCACATTGACGTTGCCCGTCTCGTCTTCGAGCGTGACGAACACGACGCCCTTGGCCGTGCCGGGACGCTGACGGACCGTCACCAGTCCACAGCCGCGCGCGAGGCGGCCGTCGCGATAGGTCCGCAGCGTCGAGGCCGGCATCAGCCGGTTCGCGAGCAACTGCGGCCTGAGCAGTTCCAGCGGATGGCGGTTGAGCGTCAGGCCGAGCGAGCGATAGTCCGCCACGATGTCGTTCGCTTCGCTCGGTGCGCCGAGCTCGGGTGTTTCGTCCTGAGTCGCCGCGGCCGCGAGCAGATCCTTGTCCGGCACCGCGGCGACCGACTGCCACAGCGCTTCGCGGCGGTTTCCCGCGAGCGATGCCAACGCATTCGCCTGCGCGAGCGCATGCAGGTCCTTGCGGTCGAGCTGCGCGCGGCGCGCGAGATCGTTGACGCTCGCGAACGCACGAACGGCGCGCGCGTTCTCGATCCGTTCGGCGGCGCCGTCCTTCATGCCGCGCAGCAGCGAAAGACCGAGCCGCACGGCAGGGCGCGTCGCGCCCGCAACGGGTTCGAGCGATGAATCCCAACCGCTGATCGTCACATCGACCGGCAATACCTGGACGCCATGCCGCTGCGCATCCTGAACCAGTTGCGACGGCGAATAGAAGCCCATCGGCTGGCTGTTCAGCATCGCGGCGAGAAAGGCCTCGGGCTCGTGGCACTTGAGCCAGCTGCTCGCATAGACGAGCAGCGCGAAACTGGCCGCGTGACTTTCGGGGAAGCCATATTCGCCGAAGCCCTTGATCTGTTCGAAGATCGCCTCCGCGAAGGCCCGGTCGTAGCCGCGCTCCTGCATGCCGAGCACGATGCGGTCGTAGTATTTTTCGAGGCCGCCCTTGCGTTTCCAGGCGGCCATCGCGCGCCGCAACTGGTCGGCTTCGCCGGCCGTGAAGCCGGCCGCGAGAATCGCCACCTGCATCACCTGCTCCTGGAAGATCGGCACGCCGAGCGTGCGGCCCAGAGCGGTCTTCAAGGCGTCGCTCGGATAGGTCACGGGCTCGAAGCCCTGGCGGCGCTGCAGGTACGGATGCACGGCGCCACCCTGAATCGGACCCGGCCGCACGATCGCGACTTCGATGACGAGGTCGTAGAACTCGCGCGGCTGCATGCGCGGCAGCATGCTCATCTGCGCGCGCGATTCGATCTGGAACACGCCGACTGTATCGGCGGCCGAAATCATCGCGTAGGTCGCCTCGTCCTCGGCGGGGATGTCCTGCATTTCGAAGCGTTCTCCGCGCTGTTCCGAAACGAGGTCGAGCGTGCGCCGGATCGCCGACAGCATGCCGAGCGCGAGCACGTCGACCTTCAGTAAGCCTAATGATTCGAGATCGTCCTTGTCCCACTCGATCACCGAGCGGTCCACCATCGCCGCGTTTTCCACCGGCACGAGCCGCGTGAGCTTGCCGCGGCTGATCACGAAGCCGCCCGAATGCTGCGACAGGTGGCGCGGAAAATTCAGCAGTTGCGAGGCGAGCTTCGCCCATGCCTGAATCAGGGGCTTGTCCGGATCGAGGCCGGATTCCGCGAAGCGCGCGAGCAGCCCCTGGCTGGTATCGAACCAGTGATGCGACTTCGCGACCGCATCGACGATCTGCGGATCGACGCCGAGCGCCTTGCCGGTTTCGCGCAGCGCCCCGCGCGGACGATAGGTCGACACCGCCGCCGCGATCGCCGCCCGGTCGCGGCCGTACTTGCGGTAGATGTACTGGATCACTTCTTCGCGCCGCTGGTGCTCGAAGTCGACGTCGATATCGGGCGGCTCGCCGCGCTCCTTGCTGATGAAGCGCTCGAACAGCATGTTGCCGCGCGCGGGGTCCACTTCGGTCACGCCGAGGCAGTAGCAAACCGCCGAGTTCGCCGCCGACCCGCGCCCCTGACACAGAATGTGCTGGCTGCGCGCGAAGCGGACGATGTCATAGACGGTCAGGAAATACGGCTCGTACTGCAGGTCCGCGATCAGTTCGAGTTCGTGCTCGATCTGCTGCTGCACGTGATGCGGAATCCCCGCCGGAAACCGCCGCTGCGCGCCGATGTAGGTCTCCTGGCGAAGATACGAGGCCGGCGTATGGCCGGCCGGTACCAGCTCGTCCGGATACTCGTAGCGCAGCTCGTCGAGCGAAAACGTGCAACGGCTCGTGATGTCGAGCGTCGCGGCCAGCGCGTCTTGCGGGTACAGGTTGGCGAGCCGCAACCGCGAGCGCAGATGCTGCTCGGCGTTCGGCGCGAGCTCATAACCGCACTCATGGACCGGTTTGCCGACCCGGATCGCGGTCATCGTGTCCTGCAGCGGCTTGCGCGAGCGCACGTGCATCACGACTTCGCCGAGCGCGACCACCGGTACGTCACGACTGCGCGCGACGAACTCGACCGCGCCGCGATGCATGTCGTCCATCGCGCGTTGATGGAGCACGAGGCCGACCCATGCGCGGCCGGTGAACGTTGCGTCGAGCCATTCGACCTGCGCGTCGAGCGCGTCTTCGCTGGCCGGGAAATCCGGCACGAGAATCGCGATGCAGTCGGGCATGCCGAGCAGATGGCGATAGTCCTTCTCCGGCCGCGACAGATCCTGCGGCGTGAGCCGGTATTCGCCCTTGGGCGCGCGCATGCGCGCAAGCGTGATGAGCTCGGACAGATTGCCGTAGCCGTTGCGGTTGCGGGCGAGCAGGATCAGGCCGAACGCCGGTGAACCATCGGCGTTGACGAGCCGGAAATACGCGCCGACGATAAACGGCAGCTTCGCTTCCTTCGCCGCGACATGCGCGCGCACGACACCCGCGAGCGAACACTCGTCGGTGATCGCGAGCGCGGAGTAGCCGAGTTGCGCGGCACGCCCGGCCAGTTCTTCAGCGTGCGACGCGCCCCGCAGAAACGTGAAGTTGGAAAAGCAGAACAGCTCGGCATACGCCGGCAGCATCGTGAAGGGGGTGTCCATGGCCGCTCATCCGCGCCTGTCAGCCGAACAGGCCATGCAGGAACCAGCGTTGCTCTTCTTCCGCGTCGCGGCTGCTCACGCGTTCGCGATAGATCCAGTAGCAGCTCTGGTCGTCCGCCTGCGCGACGAAGTAGTCGCGCGTGACGAGCTCGCCGTCGAACCAGCCGCTCTCGATGCGCTCGCCTGGCGACACCATGCGCAACGGCGAGCCATAGAACGGGCGGTGCTGGCGCATCAGCAGACGCACGGGTGTGTCGAGCATCCACGTCGGGCGCGGCAGATTCTGCGGCAGCGGGCCGGGCTTGATGGGCTGCGCCACCGGCAGCCAGCGGTTCGCAATCTCCGGACGATGATCGGCGCTCGGCGCGGGCTTCAGCACATTCTCTTCGCCGAGCCGCGCGACCAGCAGTTCGAGCAGGCGCTCGTGATCCTCCTTCGAGCCGCCCGGTTCGGGAAACAGCGAGTCGGACGCGGGCGCGGCCGACTCGACGTTCGACGCATCGAGCCGCAACGCAATCACGGGCGCGCTCAGCTCGATACGATGCAGCCGCTCCTTCAGGAGTCGCATCAGATGTTCTTCGCGCCAGCTCGGCTCGCCGAGCGCGACGTCGATGGTGGTCGGCTCGATCGCAGCGCGGCCGCGCTCGTGTTCGAGCGACAGGCGAATGCCGGTGACCGCGAGCTGTTTCGCGCACAGCCAGCCGCACAGCTGCACGACCAGCCGCTGCGCGCCGAACACCGCGCCATCCGCGTGTTCGAGCCGGTCCGGCATCTCGATGCGCGCGCTGAACGTGGGCGGCAGTTCGAGCCAGTCGAACAGTTCGGGCGCGCTCCCGAACGCGCGGTCGAGCGAGTCGAGCAGATGTTCGCCGCAGCGGCGCTGCAAGCCGGCGCGGGGCAGGCGGCGCAGATCGGCGATGCACTCGCAACCTAGGCCGGTGAACCAGTCGGCGAACGGGCGGACTTCGGGCACGGCGAGCATCGGCAGGGCAGACAGGCGCTGTTCGAGCGATGCGAGTTTCAACACGCGCCGGTTGCCATATTTCGCGAGCAGCCACGCGCCCTGGCCGGTCGGCGCGGCACTGATGCGCGCGGTGAAGCCGAGCGCAGCGAGGATGGCCTTCGCGTCGCGGCACAGCACGAGCAGGCCGCCGAAAAGCCGCAGACTCGCGCCGATCTCGACGATGACCGTCGCTTCGTCGAGCAGCGCGACTTCAGGCGAGAAGCGCATCAGCGCGACACCCACCTCGCGATGGGCAGCCGCCTCGCGGCCGCTATCGCGCTCGAACATCTCCGTTTCCGGTGACAACGTCAGCACGCCCCCGCGCTTCATGCCGGGGCGCACGCCCGCCGAGCGCGCGGTGGGGTCGGCCATGACCACCTTGTCTTTCTCCAGCACCGCGCAGCCATGCGCGGGCTCAGGCGACCACTTCGGCCTGAAGACCTCGAGCGGCAACTTTGGCAGATGAACGGCGAGAAAGACGCGCATGTCGGGAAAGCAGAACGGGGGTGGGTTGAAGGGGAATCGACAGGGGCTCTGCGCGAGCGGGCCCTCGTCGTTTCACGATGTCGATGGTGAGGCCTTCGGCCGATGGCCTGAGCGCGAGCCGCAGCAGCGCGGGCGACGCGTCCTGCGCGGTGGCGAGCGGCCGCACCATGATGAAAAGCGTCTCCGACGACTGCGCCGCCAGATGCAGACGGCGCAGCGACGACGCCTGCGCGTACTGCGCCCAGAAGATCAGCGCGCCGCAACTGCCGGCGCGCAGGATCTGTTCGGCGGACCACAGCGCGTCGGCGGTTTTCGGCGCATTAATGCGCAGCACCTGCTGCAGCGACAGGCCGATGTAGTTGAGCCCGAGGCCGTCCGGCGTGTGCGGCGGCTGCACGAAGGCGATTGGACGCTCGCCGACGGCGCTGAGCGCCGGCCGCAATAACCTCAGCTCGCCGACGCCGGCCTGCTGCACGAGCAGATCGACCAGCGCGCCGAGCGGCCAGCCGCCGCCGGGCAATTCCGCCGACAGGGCCGGATAGCCGGTATCGACGCTGCGGCCGCGGCCCGCGCCAAGCTGGGACGCCCGCCACAGGGACGGGTGAATGGCTTCCGGTGCGGGCAGGGCGGCTGTCATTTGCGAAAATACCTGTATGGATATACAGTATCCTACATGTTTTTTATGAGATAGCGAACAGGCATTTTTTTGGGGGGACGGGTTCATGGACATGCGAGTGCGCAAGCCAGTCGGGCATCCGATGCCGGAGATCGCGGCGTTCGTGGCCGAGCTGAAAGCGGTGTTCGGCGAAGAGGGCATCGATGAAGTGATTCGCCGTGGCAAGGCGGGTGAGCCGACCTTTCATGCGCAGGAAAACGGGCGCTCGGCGGGTACTGCGACGCCGGTTGCGGCGAACGTCTGGCGGGTGGATCGCGCGGTGCGCGATCGTCATTACTGCGACGGTTGCGACGGCTCGTGCGTTGGCAGCTCGAAGTCGTGCCGTCCATAATGGCAGCGGCCCTCAACCTCGGAGAACCCCATGCTGCGCACGTACCTCGGAAGTTGCCATTGCCAACTCGTGAAGTTCGAAGCTCGCATCGATTTCGACAAGGGCACGTCGAAATGCAATTGCAGCTACTGCAGCAGGCTGCGCTTCTGGCATGTGCAGGTTCGCCGGGAGGACTTTCGTCTGCTTTCCGATGAAGCCGCGCTGAGCGAATATCAGGGTGACAATCCGGTCGCGCATCACCCGTTCTGCAAACGGTGCGGGGTGCACGTATTCGACCGCATCGACATGCCCAACGGCACCGGGTATCCGTATATCAACGTGAACATCATGTGCATCGATGAACTCGATCTCGACGCAGCGCTGAATGCGCCCGTGACCTATCGGGATGGGCTGCGCAACGACTGGGGCAATTCGCCGGAGGAAATCCGGCATCTTTGATTCCGCCGCTCAGGGCGCTCTGCGCGGATGATGGGGAATGTCCGGCTGATGGGCGTCCAGTTCATGACGTTCGCACGCAAACTGAACGAACTCGGGTTTGAAGCGCGAAGGATCGTCGAGCGTGCCGGCATAGAGCGTCACGATGTCCGGCGCGTGATGCGGTGTTGCGAATAGCAGGCTGCCGCAATGAGGGCAGAAGTTGCGCGTCGTGGGCATCCCGCTGCCGCCGATCTTCGTATAAGGCCTGATTTCGCCATTGAACGAAAAGCCCGCGGCGCTCACCACGACGACCGGCAATCCCGCGGAACCGGACGCACGCTGACAATCGCGGCAATGGCAGATCAGTTGCGCGAGCGAATCGCCGCGAGCTTCGTATTGCACCGCGCCGCAGAGGCAGCGCCCCAGCCAGGGAGTCGACATCGATCTTCTCCGGTTGAAATGATCTCGCCGTGCTACCGACGTTGGTCGACGCGATAGCGCCCCAGGCTGATGCCGGTCGCGCGCTTGAATGCGATGCTGAAAGCCGTATCCGACAGGTAGCCGATGCGTGTTGCGATCGACATCAGCGGCTCGTCGGAATGCTTCAAGGCCGTCATCGCAATGGCGATGCGCCACTGATGCATCGGGACTCGAGTGTGTGCTGATCGACCATGAGGGGTGATGTCGACGCGAATACTGAAGTCGATGTATCGATGCTACGTCGAGACGGCGCAACTCGAGCCGACCATCGCGTTCTACGAGATGTTGCAGCAAATGCAATGCGAACGCCGGCTCGCTTTCCCGGAGACCGGTATCGACGTTGCCGTGATCGCCGCATTCATTGTGCCCGCCGGTACGCAGGACGCGCTTGCTCCAGTTCGGCATATCGAATCGGCACTGATCGTCGATACGCTCGACGATTTCGTCGGGCCGTTGTGTGCGCTCGGCGCCGGTGTGCCCGATGAATTTCATCGAACTCCCATGGGGCGCAATATGGCCGTGCTTCATCCAGATGGTTTCGTCGCCGAATACTTCGAATCCGCGACATGGAACATCACCGTTGCGTTACAACGAGCATGAGGGCGTCTCCAGGTGGAATTGCAGGGAAACGGAATTCGTCGGACTAACGCCGCGTTCGTTAGGCTCGAAGACACGGAAATCGTCGGGCTGCCGGCAAGAGGGAGCGAGGCGACCCACCTGGCCGAGATCGGTCATGAAGGCCAGTTCCCGTCATTGCTCTACCTGAGCAAATGGACGCTCATATGGCCGATGCGCTTCGGTAGCTGACATTCGCCTCGCAGTGTTGCCCCGAACGGGGCGGCCGGCTGCATACAGCCATCGGAGCTTCCGCTAGAGAGATGGACAAACGCAAGGGATCTCACGCTTCATGTCCCATCCAGTCGGGATTACCCGTCCGGTAGCCGCCATGACCTTCGTCTCTTGCACGAAAGGGCGGCTGAAAACAAGGCGGCCGATTACCTTGAACCGCCTGCACCCGAACCACCTCCGCCGTGACCGCCTCCACCTGAACCGCCTCCGCCGTGACCGCCTGCGCCCGAACCGCCTGCGCCCGAACCGCCTGCGCCCGAACCGCCTGCGCCCGAACCGCCTGCGCCCGAACCGCCTGCGCCGGAACCGCCTGCACCCGAACCGCCTGCGCCGTGACCGCCTGCACCCGAACCGCCCGCGCCCGAACCACCTGCACCCGAACCGCCTGCACCCGAACCGCCTGCACCCGAACCGCCCGCGCCCGAACCGCCCGCGCCCGAACCGCCCGCGCCCGAACCGCTCGCGCCCGAACCGCCCGCGCCCGAACCGCCTGCGCCCGAACTGCCTGCACTCGAACCGCCCGCGCCTGAACCGCCTGCGCCCGAACTGCCTCCGCCGTGACCGCCTGCACCCGAACCGCTTGCGCCTGCGCCCGAACCACCTGCGCCCGAACTACCCGTGCCCGAACTACCCGTGCCCGAACTGCCCGTGCCCGAACTGCCCGTGCCCGAACTACCCGTGCCCGAACTACCCGTGCCCGAACTGCCCGTGCCCGAACTACCCGTGCCCGAACTGCCCGTGCCCGGACTGCCCGTGCCCGGACTGCCCGTGCCCGGACTACCCGTGCCCGAACTACCCGTGCCCGAACCACCCGCGCCCGAACTGCCCGCGCCCGAACTGCCCGCGCCCGAACCGCCTCCGCCGTGACCGCCTGCAGGCTGTCCTTGAGCCAGCCGCAGTAAAGCAGAATTCCGGGAAGGAGCACCGCGGTGATCGAACGAAGCGGAAGACACGGGCGGGGCGAGTTCAGCACTGCCAATTGCAGTTCCCCGCGCAGGAGGTAACGATGATCTCGCGACATGATCGGGCGAAGACACTTGTTGCGTTGGCGGTGTGAGTCGGGTGATCTCTGGCGCATGCCGCGCGATTGCTCTCACGGGTGGCGCCGAATGGCGGCGATTCTGTGTGGCGGCATAGCTTGCTTGATCGGGCTCTCGTGTAGCCGACTGCGGCGCAGCAGAATCCGGAGTAGGTCCAGCGCGGTGATCGGACGTAGCGGAAGACAGAGGCGGGGCGAGCTCAGCGCTGGCAACCGCGGTTCCGCGAGGGGGAGGCGACGATGGCAGCGCGACATGACCGGACCAAGACGTGTTTCGCGCTGGCGACGTCGATCCGATGATCCCGAGCGCCTGATCATCGTCGAACCGATCGTCAGACGCGACGATACCCATGACCCCGACAGCGAATACGCTTGCCGACGCAACCCAAAGCGCGAGGCGTCTGCCACGCGAAGGCGGTGCGGTCTTGATGTCTGCATCCGGGCTACCTGCACCCGAATGCGTATGCGTGGCCTGCCTGAACATTCCAACACGCTTCGGATCGTTTCACCTGATCCTTCCATTCACTACGTTCATGTGCCGTCCCCTTGCGGAGTGCTCACCGAAATGAGCCGCGGTACGGCGCGTTCGCCCCTGGTTCCGCCACGGCAATGTGAGCGGTGTACCAGGTTCTCTATGGTAAGCCTATGCGCTATGAAAACGCTCGCCATCTTCGTGGCCGATCCGGACGGGTGGCCGGAGTTGCCGTCTGCCGTGCTTTTCCGCGATGACTCGACAGTTGGCGACGATCCGATGCAGGTGCAGCATTCGCTGTGCCTGATAGGCCGAACTCCAATGGAATTGTGAGATCGTGGATATAGCATGGGCATACACGATCCAACAGGATCCGCGCCAAGCGAGGGGCAGATCGAACTGGAAAAAATGGAAAAGAGCGATCTATTGGTGAATCTGCTCAACCTTGGCGCGCAACATGGACCTTTCCAGCCGCAACAAAAACGCATTGCTCGCCGCCTGCTTGGTCGGCAAGCCTCGACAACCTAAAGTTGTTCTGTCATGGCGACCCACATCCATCCCATGCCCCGCGATCTGAAACACCTCGCTTCCGGCTACGAGCTGACGCGCGAACACCTGGCGCAGGGCACGCTGCTACACGCGTTGCGAGCGGACCCGCCGGCCGGTCTGAAGTTGCGCAGCGACGCGGAGCTCGAACGGACGCTGCAGGTGGTGCTCGACGCTCACGAGTCCGCGCGGGACCTTCACGTGTTCGGCTACGGCTCGCTGATGTGGAATCCGGCGCTCGAGGTCGTCGAGACCAGCGTTGCACGCGTGCACGGCTGGCATCGCGGCTTCTGCCTGCGAATGATCTTCGGACGCGGCACGCCCGAAGAGCCCGGCGCGATGCTTGGGCTCGACCGCGGCGGCGCGTGCAACGGCCTGCTATACCGGATCGATGCCGCGAAGGTCGAGGCCGAGTTGCGATTGCTGTGGCGGCGCGAGATGCTGGCCGGCGCATACGACGCGCGCTGGGTTCCGGCGACGGTCGACGATCGCCACATCCGGGCGCTGACGTTCGTCGTCAACCGCGCGCACGATCGCTATATCGGTGGCTGTCCGATCCATCATGTCGCACACCTGATCCGCACGGGACGTGGGCCGCTCGGCACCTCACGCGCGTACTTCGACGAAACCACGTTGACGCTCGAACGTCTCGGCTTGCGCGATACGGGCATCGAACGCCTGCGGCGCGCAATCGGCGACGCTGACGTCGCTGAAGCCGCCGGGTAGACGTAGACGTCACCCACGCATCACCGCCGGCGCAGTTGCTCGTCGCGCTCGAACAGTTCGACGAGCCAATCGATAAAGACACGCGCTTTCGCGCTCAGATAACGGTTGGGCGGGTAGATCACATGCACCGGGATCGTCGGTTGCGGCCAGTCTTCAAGTAGCGGCACGAGTTTGCCCGCGGCAATCGCGTCGCGCACCGAGTAGGTCGGCGCCTGGATGAGCCCGAGACTGGCGAGGCCCGCGGCGAGATAAGCGTTTGTATCGTTGACGACGAGCCGGTGCTTCAACTGGAGACCGTCTTTCCGATCGTCGTACAAAAACGGAAACGATGGCGGGTAGCCTGCATGCGACGGAATCATGCCGATGGTCGGCAGATCGCCTAACTGGTCCGGCGAGATCGGCGTGCCGTGCGCCTCGAGAAACGCTGGCGTCGCGCAGGTCGTGAAACCGAAACTGCCGATCTGCCGCGCGACCAGAAACTGCTCGTCGACCTTGCCCGCGCGGATCGCGCAGTCGAAGCCCTCGGCGATCAGGTCGGCGCGCTCGTTGCCGACCTCGAGTTCGATCCCGATGTCGGGATAGGTGCGGTAGAAGTCGTCGAGCGCCGGCACGAGCACGAGCGCGCCGATTGCAGTCGCCGCATCGACGCGGAGCCTGCCCGATGGTTTCATCCGCGCATGCGTGGTCGACGATTCGATGTCCGCGAGTTCCGCAAGAAGGCGCACGACACGCTCGTAGTAGATCGCTCCTTCCGGCGTGACCGTGACGGAGCGCGTCGTGCGATGCAAGAGGCGGACCTTCAGGTCTTCCTCGAGCTTCTGGATGAGTCGCGTCAGCGAGGCATTCGGCATGTCGAGCGTTTCGGCCGCCTTCGTGAACGTGCCTGCTTCCACCACACGGACGAAAGCGTTCATCGCTGCGATGCGGTCCATGACGGGCGTCTCCGTTCGATCGCGAAGACGCCATTAGACCGCACAATTTCGCTGCCTGCTGCTCGCGCCCGCTGTTAGTGCTGACTGTTAGCGCCCGTTGAAGTCCATGACCGGACGCGGACGTCCCGCCTTCAGCGCTTCGACGGCGGAGCGGATTCCGCGCTGGGCGTCGTCGGTTTCGAACAACGGCATCGCAATGTCGGACATTGCTTCGTCCGCGGCCGCTACGCCGCCGACCGCCCACGCACGCAACAGCGCCTTGTGAGCGGCGTAGGCGCGAGTGGGGCCGAGCGCGAGCTTGCGCGCGAACGCGGTTGCGGACTGCAGCAGATCGGCGTCGGCGACGACACGATTGACGATGCCGAAGCGTTCCATCGTCGCGGCGGGGACTTTCTCCGAGGTCAGCGCCCACTCGGATGCGCGCGAGCGGCCCGCGCGCTCCGCGACCCGGTAGATGCCGCCAAGCACCGTGACGATGCCGAGCGTCTGTTCGGGATGGCCAAACGTCGCCGATTCAGCCGCGAAGAGCACGTCCGCGCGCAGCGCGAGTTCGAAGCCGCCGCCGAAGCACAGCCCTTGCACCGCGGCGATGACCGGCACAGGAAGATGCTCGAAGCGATTGAACACGGACATGTAGTGGTCGAAGCGCGCACGCAGTTCACGCACGCTCGCATCGGGCCACGTCATGATGTCGCCGCCGAACGAGAAGTTTTCGCCTTCGCTGCGCACCAGCACCGCGCGCGCGTCGCTGCGCTCGATGGCGGTGACGGCTGCGGCCAGCTCGTCGATCATCTGGTCGTCGATGCGGTTTTGCGGAGGGCGGTCGATGACGATCGTCGCGAGGCCATCGTCGAAACTGACAGTCAGGTGAGACATGGAGGAGTCCTTGGTGGTGGGAGCGGACGTTAGCCGAGGTGCTGCTTGAACCATTCGACAGCGGCTTCGCTGGAAACGTGGAATTGCGACAGATACGGGTCGAAGTGTCCGCCTTCGATCGTCACGAGCCGCTTGGGCTGCAGCGCGCGTTCGTAGGCGGCGAGTTCGAGATCGGTCAGCGTGATCGCGTCGCGTGTGGCGACCACCATCAGAAGCGGCGTCGGCGAAACGCGTGCGATCCAATGGCCGGGCTCGTACATGCGCGCGGCACGCGTCGAGCGGATCGTGACGTTGTTTTCCCAGGCACCTTGCGGCAGCGGCTGCAGATAGAAATCGATCGCGTCTTTCGCGCGATACGACGCGGCAACCGCAGGATCTCCACTGACGATCGCTTGACGGCGTGGCAGCTCGCCGCGCAATTGCGCGCGATCGTCGTCGGCGAACGCTTCTTCGATCGCGGCGACATTCTCCGGCGCAATGCGGCGCAACCCCTGTTCGTAGCCGCTGATCGTCGGCACCTGAGCGACGACACAGCGCAGGCGCCGGTCGGTCGCGCCGAGCACGATCGCATGACCGCCCGCGTAGCTCGTGCCCCACAGGCCGATGCGCTTGGGATCGACGACGTCGAGACTTTCGAGGAAGCTGATAGCGCGTCGCCAGTCTGTGATCTGACGCCACGGATCGATGTCGTGACGCGGCGTGCCTTCGCTCGCGCCGAAGCCGCGATGGTCGTGAAGCAGCACGACGAAGCCGGCTTCCGCGAAGGCGCGTGCGAACGGCTCGAGCCCGTGTTCCTTCACGCCGGCGTAGCCGTGCGCCATCGTGATCGCGGGGCGCCGTCCCTCGCCGGGCGGAACGAAGAGCCAGCCGCGCAGCTTGACGCCGCCGTCCACTTCGAATTCGACGTCGGTACGTTTCACCATTGCAGTCTCCAGGGAATGTGATCGGACGCGCGAATTACGCGCTGCGAAAAAAGAGGCTCGCGTCGACCCGGCCCTGCAGCCGATGGCCGAGTTCAGCCGAAAATTTGAGGGCGCCGCCGAGCGGACGATGATGGATCGCCACGTGCACGATCTTGCCTTGCGGGTTCTTCGTCAGTACGGTAATGCCGCGCATCTGTTCGCCGCCGAAGGCCTGCACTTCCCATTCGAGGTAATCGCGTAGCCTGCTGTGCGCTTCATGCGTGAACGAGAGCGCTTCGTAGATCCGGCTCGCGGTAGTCATGACGGTCTTGACCTGATCGATGCCGACGGCCGGCTTCGCCAGCACGCTCGCTTCGAGCACGACATCGGGCGAGAACGTCTCGGCGAAAGCATCGGCCGATTTTTGCCCGAATGCCCGGGTCCAGCCCTGCGGCGTGACGGGTACATCGGAGGTGTTCAGTTCACCCTGGTTTCGATCGACGTTCGCGAGAAACGAGGCGACGGCACGCGCGATCGCGGCCGGTTGTTCGACGTGCGGCCAGTGACCGGCGCGCTCGATCGATATGACCTCCGGCGCTTTGAAACGCGGCGTGACGCCGACCGAGATCAGCTCGGCGGTGGCGAAGGTGTCACCGTCGCCGCGGAGAATCAGCACCGGGCCGAGGTATCGCGACGGTTCCGCACCGGTCGGATGGCCCTCGTTCCAGAGGTCGGCGAAGGTGCCGGTCGCGGTTGCATCGACACGGTCGCCGAGCCGGCCGAGCCGCTCGAGTTGGGCGTCGTCGAGGTTCACCGACACGTTGCGACGCAACTCACGTTGTGCCGCCGGATTGCCGCCGAGCGCATGGAAACCGCGCATCGCGTCATCAGGCAGGCCAGTGCCGCGCAAAGGTACGGGCGTCAGCAAGACGAGGCCGCGCACCAGCTCGTTCAGCCGTACCGCGACGAGTTCAGCGATCTGCGCGCCCATGCTGTGCCCGATGAGCACGACCGGCCGCGACAGCGCGCGGATCTGCGTCGTGATATCGGCCGCGAAGCGATCGAGGCTGTAGGGGCCGGGTTCGGTGGCGCGCGCGCCCATTCCAGGAAGATCGACGCGCAGCGCGTCGTCGGCGCGCTCGCCGAGATGCCGGGTAACGTCGTCCCAGACCGCGGCACCATCGAGGAATCCGTGGATAAACACGAGTGCGGGCTGGGTCGGATGATGAGTGGGATTCATGGATATTCCCTGTCAGTCTGTTCGAAACAAAGATCAGCGCGTCGCGCCGGAGGCCGACCAGTTCCCCGCGTCGATCGGCGAGTAACCGTCCTCGAAGTCGTCGAGCCGGCCGATGCGTTTGTTTTGCAGGCGCGCGAGCACCTGCGGATCGAGCGGCGTCGTGAAGGCGCTTTGCACGACCGTGTATTCGGCGGCAAGGCGACCGACCGCCTGCAGCGCGGCGGTGTCGATACGGCCGCGATCGAGGTAGAGGTCGTCGCGGATCTGGAAGCGCAGCACTTCGCCGAACACCACATGGTCGTGCTGGTCGCCGATCGGGATGATCCGCTCGACCTTGCATTCGAGCGCGATCGGCGCCGCCTTCACGCGCGGCGGTCGGACCGTCAGCGACACGGCTTTTTCAAGGCCGATCGCCTCGAACTCGTCGACGTCGGACGGGAACTCGAAAGCGCTGCGATGCAACGCATCCGCGAGTTCGAGGTTCGCGATGTTGACGACGAACTCGCCGGTGTCGCGGATATTGACGAACGTGTCCTTCAGCGTGACGCCGTCGGAGCGCGGTTGCATCGAGATCGATATCATCGGCGGCTTGCGGCCTACCGCGGTGAAGAACGAGATCGGCGCGAGGTTCGCGACGCCGTCCGTTGAAAGCGTGCTGACCCATGCAATCGCGCGCGGCAGGATGGAGCCGATCAGCAGCTTGTAGTTCGCGGCGGCGTTCTGGGTGGAGGGATCGACGATCATGATGAAGGTCCTTGCGAAGTGTCGGCGAAGTGTCGCGAAGTGTCGCGAAGTGTCGGATAGGCGGCGTTACGCGGGGCGGCGCGCGACGATCAGTTTGGCGGTCATGTCCTGCACGATCTGGCCGTGCTGATTGATCGTCTTCGAGCGCAGCGCCAGCGTGCCGCGATCGGGCCGCGAGCGCGAAGGGATCAGCTCCACCACTTCGCTTTCGACGTGCAGCACGTCGCCGGGGCGCGTCGGCATCGTCCATTCGAGCTCGCAGCCGGCGCCGAGCACGCCGTTGGCGAGCTTCGGGCCCTCGCTGACGAGCAGACGCATCGTGATGGCCGCGGTATGCCAGCCGCTCGCGGCGAGGCCGCCGAACATCGAGTGGCGGGCGGCTTCGTCGTCGAGATGGAAGGGCTGGGGATCGAACTCGCCGGCGAAGCGTCTGATCGCGGCGGCGCTGACTTCATACGTGCCGGTGATCGAGGTGTCGCCGACCTTGAGGTCATCGAAATAGAGCGTCTCCTGACTCATGAGCGTGTCCTTTGCAGAGGGAGCATGCCGGTCGGCCGGGTGGTCGAGCCGCTGTCCCGTGGGTCTTGCAGCTACTGTAGGGAAGGGCTCACAAAGGAGTAAGAGGGTGCCGCTGAATGCATCATTTCAGGTGGATCAATAATCGGCGCTGCGGATTCAGGTTCGCGTTAGCCGGCAGAGATGCGGCCTTGCCGTTTGCGGCGGTATTGGATCGGCGAGACGCCACGTGCCAGCTTGAATGCGCGGCTGAACGAAAATTCCGACCCATAGCCGACGCGCGACGCGATTTCACCAAGGCGTAGCCCGGTTTCCTCCAGCAGTTGCGCAGCGATGCCCATGCGCCACCGCGTCAGGTACTGATGAGGTGGTTCGCCTACCAGCGCGCAGAAATTGCGAGCGAACGCAGCACGCGACAAGCTGGCTTCCCTGGCGAGTTCCTCCAGTGTCCAGGCACGTTCGGGTGCTTCGTGTATCCGCGCAAGGACCCGTGTCATTTGCGGTGAGCGCAAGGCCGAAAACCAGTCGTTGCCCGCGGGTGAGGCAGCCTCAGCCCATTCGCGCATCAGGTAAACGAACAGCGAAGAAAGGAGATTCCGCACCACGATATGGTTGCCGAAGTTCGGTGTCTCAACTTCGTTACGTAGCATGCGCAGCGTATCGCTCAGTGGAGAATGACCCGGTCCCATCCCGGCGCGCAGCAACACGGCCTGCGGAAGCGCTCGCAGCGCGGGGAGTGCCAGATGCTGATCGAGGTTGAACTCGCCGCAAACGAGCGTGGTGGCCAGGGGATCACGGTCTACGACACCATCATGCCTGGCCAGAAACGCATCGAGCGCAATGGTCTTGCCGCGCTTCGAGTGCA
The DNA here is from genome assembly GCF_021390595.1 of Paraburkholderia sp. HP33-1. Taxonomy (NCBI): domain Bacteria; kingdom Pseudomonadati; phylum Pseudomonadota; class Betaproteobacteria; order Burkholderiales; family Burkholderiaceae; genus Paraburkholderia; species Paraburkholderia sp. HP33-1. The sequence continues at coordinate 1,413,958 of NZ_JAJEJR010000001.1, forward strand.
CGACTTCATGCGCACTGCCATGCGGGAACACGACCAATTCACCCGCCTTTAACTCCATCGTTTCAGCATCGGAACGGCGCACGTACGCATGTCCCTCCGCGGCGAAATGGAACACCACGGCATCGCGAGCCTGCACCGCGAATCCCCACGACCCTGCCACGCGCGTGCGCACAAGCACCACGCCATCGGCGCGGACTGCCTTCAACCAGCCGTTCAATGCTTCCATGAAATCATCACGGCAAAATGAGACGAAATGATATGTGTTGGATATGCGTTGGTATGGATGATCTTCCTTTGGGCGGATTCAATACAAGTGCTCCAATTCCCCAAGGTTAGATCATGAACAGAGAACACATTGAGGCCGCAATCGACACCATCTACGCGCGCATCTTCAATAAGGGCGAGGCCGAACTGCTACCGGGCCTGGTTGCGGGTCCGTATATCCAGCACAACCCATTGTTTCCGGACGGCACCGACTTCATCTGCGGCTTCATCAAACAGGTCGGCAAGGTGCCGTGCGAAGTCAAACGCATCGCGATCGACGGTGACCTCGCCTTCATCCATGTGCGCTATCTGGATTGGAACGGTAAGGAAACGGCGGGAGTCGACATCTTCCGCTTCAATGCTGACGGAAAGATCGTCGAGCACTGGGATGTGTTGCAGCCGGTGCCGGAAACGGCGAACAACGCGAATTCGATGTTCTGAACGGAAGATTCGAGCGACGTTCGAAGGATTCACCTATTCAGTGCGGAAATCGACGTTGCGAAAGTCGATCGTCACGAGCAATGGCTCCTCCACCTTTCGTCCCGCTTCGTCGTAGGCAAACACGCGTCGTGTCATCGGCACCATGATGCCCTGCATATTGCGGTAGTTCGACGCGTAGTTGGCGCCCGGGGCGCCGCCCATGACGTCGACCGTGTAGTCGTGACGGCGCAGCAGTCCGTCTTCACCGAAGTAGGAAATCTGCTCGCGGCTGTGGCTCGCGATCGAATCGGGGAACGTGACCTTCAGGCGCCGCCAGACTTCGCCGTTCTCGTGCCACTCCGACAGTTCTTCGGTCTCGAAGCCGGGAGTCGTGTAAAGAAACGGGATGGACAGGTAAGTCCACAGTGCGTAGCCGGTGAAGTACAGCGCGTGCAGACGATCCCATTGGCTTTCCTGCACATGACCGTGGTACGCCTCTCGCGGTGCGCGTCGTTCCTCGGCGCCGTCGCCGTCGAGCGATTCGATGCGTACGGCGTCCGGCGTGAAGGTGCCGAGCCAGCCGGCTGACGGCGACGTGATCGACATATGCTGGCGTTGCAGGCTCGCAGCCAGAGCGATGTTGCGGAACATATCGGCTCGACCCTTGAGAGGCCACACGGCGCCGCCGATATCGAGCGCGGCTGAAGCGGTGCGCAGCCTGTTCCAGTTATCGATTCCACCGTGGGCCGATACGGCCTCTTCGAGCAAAGTACTCATTGCCTGTTTCCTGTCGGTTGCGGTATATCGCCGGCCTTACTGTTCGCCGGGGAAGGTGTTGCCGAACATCGGATAGCCGCCAGCCGATTCGGCGCGCGTCGGTTCGTCCTGCAAGACGTCCCAGTGCTCGACGAGCTTGCCATCCTCGATCCGCAGGATGTCCACGGCGATCAGGGCAGCGGGGGTGGCCGAACTGGTGTAGCGGCTATGCACCCAGACGAAGTCGCCATTGGCGGCGACCATGTCGTACTCGAATCGCAAATCGCCGGCCGAACGGACGAGGCCGAAGAGTCCATCGCGTCCGGCTGGTACGTGCCGGCTGTGCTGAACGTAGGATTCGGACCAGAACTGCGCGGCTTTGTCGTAATCCTTCCGGTTGAACAGCGTGTCGAGCGCATCGAGAACGAGCGCGGTGTTCTTTTCTTCAAGTGTCGTAGTCATGGCGGATCTCATTCAACGGGAATCGGATTGTCGATGACGAACTGGTTGAACTGCTCGACGAACGCGTGCTCGTTGGGCCCGGCGTTGTCGCGCATCGGCTTTGCGGCTTCGACGATGACCTCGGTCGTGGCGGTTTCGAGCAGTGTCATCGTTTCGGCGATGAACGCATCGAGCGGCATCGCGCGCGGGTCGCCGCTTTTGTGAACGAGATCCGTATCGACCCACGGCGGTGCAATTTCGAGCACGCGAACGTTCGTATCGCGCAGTGCGAATCGCTGCGACAGCGTGTAGGAATGAATGGCCGCCTTGGTGGCCGAGTAAAGCGCGGTCGCCGCGAGCGGCACGTACGCGAGCACTGAGCTGTTGTTGACGATCAGAGCCTCGGGCTGCCACTTCAGGTGCTCGACGAAGGCGGCGCTTACGCGTACGGGGCCGAGCAGGTTCGTGTCGACGAGACGCACGGCCTGCTCGTCGTCGAGCGGGCCGCCGGCGTCGTCGAACGGCATGATGCCGGCGTTGTTGATTACGACGTTCAAGGCCGGATAGCGAGAGATCAGTTGCGCGGCGACCTGGCGAATCTGGGCGGCGTCGCCGATATCGAGCTCGACCGTATCGATGCCGGGATTCTGCTTCGCGACCTCATCGAGCAGCGCCTTGCGGCGGCCGGCGATGATGACCTTGTTGCCGCGCTGGTGGAAGGCTTCGGCGAGACCGCGGCCGATTCCTGAAGTGCCACCGGTGATCAACACCGTATTTCCGCTGAGTTTCATGATGAGTTTTCCTGACTAAATAACATGAGGGGAGAAAGGACGATCGCGAGCCGATGCCTCCAGGCACGCGGCCTGAAGCTGCGCACGGTGATGGGCTGGCTATGGCCGTTGATGTGAGCTTCTTCGACCAGCAGATCCAAATCTGAAACCGTAGGCATGCCGTCCAGCGCACTGTGTTATCGCTGAAACGAACAATGGTCGAATTGTGGTCTGCGCGGCCCGGCAGATAAATCCCGCAATCACGTCATCAGTGTTTCGCGAGGACAGAACAATGCGTGCTCTTTCGTGGCCGGGCGCCGGTTAGGCAATCGGTTCCGCTTCGTCCCGGTCGAGGTCGATCGGATCGGCATCGTGGCCGTCGGCGCTCGTGGGGCGGCAGCGCGCGTCGACCTCGGGCGTGCTCGAGAACAACGGGCTATTGCGCAGGAGTGCGGCGATCCAGTCGATGAACGCACTCACGGTCGACGACAGATGGCGGTTGTGGGGATACACGGCCGAAATGGGCAACGGTGGGGGTTTCCACGGCGAAAGAATCTCGATCAGTTCGCCGGATTGCAGATAGGGCAGCGCCATGAAGCGGGCGCCCTGGACGATGCCGAAGCCGTTTATGGCGCTACGCAGATAGGCCTCCGCGTCGTTGACCGCGAGCGAGCCGCGCATCTTCACCTCGACCACTTCGCCGTTCGCTTCGAACGTGAGCGGCATGATGCGGCCCGTGCGGCTCCAGTAGTAGTTCACCGTGCGATGGTTGGCAAGCTCGGCGAGCGTCATGGGCGTGCCTGCTTTCTGAAGGTACGCCGGGCTGGCGACCGTGACGGCCTCGTAGATACCGACACGTCTTGCCACGAGCGACGAGTCCTGCAAGGTGCCGATCCGCACCACGCAGTCGATGCCTTCCTGGACGAGATCGAGTGGCTTGTCGCCGAGACCGAGCATCAGGTCGATCTCGGGATACCGCTCGTGAAAGTCGCCCAGCGCGGGCATGACGACGAGGCGGCCGAGCGCGCCCGGCATGTCGACCCTTAGCCTGCCGCGTGGGGTGCGCTGCTTGCCGAGGAACGAGCCTTCGATGTCGTCGATGTCGGCGAGGACGCGCAGGCACCGCTCGTAGTAGGCGGCACCGTCCGGTGTGAGGTTGAGGCTGCGGGTTGTCCGCTGCAGTAGCCGCGCTTTAAGGCGCGCTTCGAGGGCCTGGATGATCACGGTCACGCGAGCGCGCGGCATGTCGAGGGTCTCGGCCGCGCGTGTGAAGCTGTTCGTTTCGACCACGCGGGCAAATACTCTCATGGCCAGCACGATATCCATTGGCCGCTCCTCGCCGTGACGGTGGCTTAAGACACCGCAGTCTAAACCGCACAGGCGAAGGGCGCCACCCGGCGATGCGGGCATGGCCCGCCGTCGGCGTCCCCGCGCTCAAGCTCGTGGAGCATAGACGTTGCACCAGCCGTCAGCCGAAACGGATTTGCCCGGGAACATCGGGCACGGTCCGGCGGTGTCACCAGATGCGCCGGTGTAGAAACGACAGTTCGCGCAGTTCTGACCCGCGTGGTATTTGGGGAACTTAGCTGCGTCGACGCTGCTCGCCTTCGCACGATAGCCGAGTGAGCCGGCTGTGGCGTCGTTTTCATCGACGAGGGGTGGCGAGGCGAACGCGACGTCGGCGCTCGCGAGCGCGGCGCACAGGCCAGCGGCCTGGAGAATGAAGTGTCTGCGAGTGTGAGAGACCATGATGATGTCCTGAGAAAAGGAAAGGGGTGCCCATGCCGCGTTCGCGTGAAGCGGCGTGGCGTTGCGCAGCAGTGGTAACTAATGCGCTAGTGGCGCGGTCCAGCGTTCAGCGGCGTCTTCGACGATTGCGCGGCCTGCGCGGTCAGCTTCTCGCTGCCGGTGTCGTAGCCATTCGTGTAGAGCAGGAAGGCCATCAGGTCGGCGTACTCCTCGTCACTCATCTTGCCGGGATGATCCGCTGGCATATTGGTTGACATGTACTGATAGATGCCGCCGATCGTCAGATGCGAGTTCGACGCCGGCGCGAATGCCGGGCCGCTCAACGATGGCGCGGTGTTGCCTTCGAGCTTCTCGCCGTGGCATTTCGCGCACGAATCGGCATACAGATGTTCGCCGTGCGCGACCTGATCGTGATCGAACGAGGGCGTGTCGGCGCCCGCCGCAACCTTGATGAAGCCGCCCGCGGCCGGCATGCCGCTCACGTGCCATACGTCCGCGCGCGGCAACGTCTGGGTCGGGCCGTCAAGATAGCGCGCGGGGCTGCGCACGAGGCTCGCCTGCGAAACGGGCGTGGCCGGGGTAGCCGAGCCAGTCGCGTGGCTGGTCGGCAGCGCCCACTTGCGGGTCAGCGCGGCGAGCCGGCCGTCGTTGCGCAGGCGCGTGAGCGCGTCGTCGATGCGCTGTTGCAACAACTGTGTGCCGGGCCCAGACGCGAACACGAGATTCCAGTCGGCATAGGGCGAATCGGCGACGGCAACGTCGAAGTGCTGCTGTGGATGAGCGTGCCGGTACGCCACCACGGCCGGGTACCAGACGATCGCCCGTTGGGCGCGTCCTTTCGCGAGTGCGTCGACGGTCAGATCCGAGGTGACTTCCAGATCGAACCGGGCGTTCTTCTGCTGAACCGCGATCAGCTGCGACGGGCTCGACCACGTGGCGGCGATGGTGATCTTGCCGTCCGGCGCCGCGACGCTGGCGTTGGTTGCATGGGCGCCGCGCAGCGTGACGCTCACATAGCCCGAGTGCAGATAGCCCTGGGAAAAGAGCAGGTGCGAGTCGGAGCCGTCGGCCACGCTCGAACGCGGAAAGCCCGCGATCACATCGCAGTTGCGCTGCAGCGATTTCGCGAGTTCGTGAGCGGAGATGCCGTCGTCGCCGCCGTCGTCGTCGATGCCGCGCGAGGCGAATGTGGCGGCGACGCCCGCGGTGCTCAACACGGCGCGCGCCACGGATTTATCGAGTTCAGCCGAGGGGCTGCCGGGCAGCGTGCACACGCGTACGCTGGAGGATGCTTGCGCGGGAGACTTTGCGGCAACATGAGCGGCGCCGGCGACGAGCGCGCTGGCGAGCGCAACGTGAGTGAGTCGAATGTTCATGATGGTGCGTTCCTGGGATGGCGGGAACACCGCGCCCGCATGGGCTGCGTGCGGGCGCGGAGAGATGCTACGGCGAGAGTCCGACGCGAAAGACGGTGGTGCGGCGGCTGCTCAGCCCCGATCGAGCGCGAACACGTAGAGCGTGCCGCCGCGCGGAACGTCCTTCGCGACGTCGGCCATCGGGCCGCCCCAGATCGGATTCGCCCCGCCGTAGCCCGCCAGCACGGCCACGTATTCCTTGCCGTCGATTTCGAACACGGAAGGTTGCGCGACGATGCCGCTCGCGAGTTGCGGGCTCTCCCACAGCACCTTGCCGGTGGACACGTCGAACGCGTACAGATGGCCGTCGAGCGAGCCGCTGAAGGCGAGGCCGCTGGCTGTCGTGGCGACGCCGCCGTTCCACGGCATCTTGGTCCAGTGGCCCCACAGCTTCTTGCCGGTATTCACGTCGATGGCCTGAAGTTCGCCATACCCCTGGCTGCCCGGTTCAGGCTGGATCTCAAAGCCTTCGCCGAGGTAGGGCAGGCCCTCCATATAGCTGACCGACTTGCCGGACAGGCTCATGCACGCATGCAGCGCGGGCACCACCGCGATGTGCCGCTCGGGATCGTAAGAGACCGACCACCAGTTCTTGCCGCCGAGAAAGCTCGGGCAGGTGTTGATCGTCGTACCGGCCTTGGGAAACCGGGTTGCGTCCTGCACCGGCTTGCCGTCGGCGGTGTAGCCCGTTACCGAGAGCGCCTTGACGAACGGCTCGGCGTAGATCAGCTTGCCGGTCTTGCGGTCGATCGCGTGGAAGAAGCCGTTGCGGTCGGCGTGAATGATGGCGTCATACTGCTTGCCCTTGTAGCTGATGCTGGCAAGCACCGGCGTATTCACGCCGTCGTAGTCCCACGTGTCGTTACTCGTGTACTGGTAGTGCCACTTCAGGTCGCCGTTCTTCGGATTGAGCGCGAGCAATGAATCTGAGTACAGATTGTCGCCGGGACGCAGTGCGGCGAGCCACGGCCCCGGATTGCCGACACCCCAGTACAGCGTTTGCGTCGCCGCGTCGTAGGTGCCGGTCAGCCACGCCGCTCCGCCGCCATGTTCCTGCATGCCGTCGGGCCACGTGTTGCTGCCTTTCTCACCGGCACTCGGGATCGTGTAGCGCTTCCAAAGAATCGAGCCGTCGTCGGGATTGAGGGCGGCGATATAACCGCGAATCCCATATTCACCGCCCGACGTACCCACCACGATCGCGCCGTCGAGCGCGAGCGGCGCAAGCGAGAAAGCGTAGCCGAGTCCCGGCTCGAACATCTGCTTCTTCCAGACGAGATTGCCGCTCTGTGCGTCGAGCGCGGCCACTTCGCCGCTCAGCATCGCCACGTAGACGTTCTTGCCATACAGCGCGACGCCGCGATTCACCACGTCGCAGCAGGCGGTCTTGAACGATTCCGCGCCGAGCCTCGGCTCGTATTTCCAGAGCTGCGTGCCGGTTTTCGCATCGAAAGCATAGACGTTGTCTTTCGGCGTACTGACGAAAAGGTAGCTGCCGTTGACGATCGGCGTTGCCTCGAAGCCTTGCTTGAGATCCGCCGGGAACTGATAGCTCCAGGCCTGTTTGAGCCCGGCGACGTTCGATGCATCAATCTGCTTCAGAGGTGAATGCGACTGGCCGCTGTAACTGCGGTAGTAGGTGAGCCAGCCCGGGTCGCTCTGTGCTTGCGAGAGCCGCTCGTAGGTCACGTCGGGATAGTCCGGGGCGGCGTTCACCGGAGCCACGTTCAGTGCCATCGCAAGCGCGATGCTCGCTCCATAGACAGGCAGCCAGCCTGCGGCGGGCGCAAGGTTCTTCATAGTCGTCTCCTGAGTGTTTGTCGATGCAGTGCCGGGAGAGGCGTCGCCCTTTTTGCGCTGTGTCAATCCGGCTGCGCTGTCGTTACTGCAAGTCACATGCCATTTGCGCGAGCGAGTCCGCACGGGCGGCGCGCCTGAAAAGTGCGATTGGCGGCATTGCCCGCGCGGCGCTCCATGTGTTGCATCCCGGTACAACCGGGGCGATGAGGTGTTGAGAAAAATGACAGTTGCAGCGCTGCCGCGCCGGGAACGGCCGAAAGATTGCGGGCCATGTGCAACTCGGGGTGAGTCCGCATGTCGCGGCGCGCATCAATTTGCGGTAATACAGCCTCTCCGGTCTGCGTGGATGCGGCCGTTCAAACCAGGTGGCCCGGAGCTTGCTTAAGAGGACAGGGAAAAGCTTGGCAAGGTACCCGGCTTTCCAGGAGGGAGACAATGCGCGATGACGTTCACCCGGCCGCGACTCAGACGGCCGTACGGTCCAATGACTCGCCCGCGCCGGCCATTCAGAAAGCGCACGAACGGTCCGAAACGTTTGGTCTGTGCGCGTCGGCGCGTCCGGACTACGAAGTGCTTTCGAACGCGGGACTCGAACTCAACCGCGAGCAGAACCGGGTGTTATGCGCGCACGCAATGCCGGTGATGGAGACGCTGCACGAACAGATCGCCAACACCCAGAGCATGATCGTGTTGACCAATGCCGAAGGGCTGATTCTCCATTCGATCGGCGACGACGACTTCCTCGCGCGCGCGGAAAAAGTGGCGCTGCGGCCCGGCGCGAACTGGGCCGAGGACCGCCAGGGCACCAATGCGATCGGTACGGCGCTAGCCGAGCGGTGCGCGATGGTCGTGCATGGGGACCAGCACTACCTGGCGGCAAACCGCTTCCTGACCTGCTCGAGCGTGCCGATTCTCGATCCGTATGGCGACGCGATCGGTGTGCTCGACGTGACGGGTGACTACCGCAGCTACCATCAGCACACGATGGCGCTCGCGAAGATGTCGGTGCAGATGATCGAGAATCATCTCTTCACGACCACCTTCCACGAAACGCTGCAAGTGTCCTTCCATAGTCGTCCTGAGTTTCTGGGCACGCTCATGGAAGGCATCGTGGCGTTTACGAGTGATGGACGCTTTCTCTCGGCTAACCGGAGTGCCCAGTTCCAGCTCGGCATGTCGCTCGCCGCGCTGCGCGCGCATACGCTCTCGTCGCTGTTCCAGACCACGAGCGCGCAACTGATCGATCGCGCGCGCGTGAGCCTCGACCCGCACCTGATGCTCAACGTCAGCAGCGGCGCGCTCGTCTGCGCGCGTGTGCAGTTCAGGCGGGCGTCGCTGGCCGAAGGCAGCCGCCCGGCCGCCGGGCGCGACGGCGCGCGCGCGGTGACGCGCGAGGATCCGACGCAGACGGCCGCCGGGCTCTCGCGCCTGAGCTATCTCGACACGGGCGACCCGCAGGTCGCCGCCGTCATTGCCAAGGTCAAAAGGGTGATTGGCAAGGACATTCCGATCCTGATCAACGGCGAGACCGGCACGGGCAAGGAGTTGCTCGCACAGGCGATCCACAACGATTCGCCGCGGCACGCCGGGCCATTCGTGGCGGTCAACTGTGCATCGATTCCGGAGACGCTGATCGAATCCGAGCTGTTCGGCTACGAGGAGGGCGCATTCACCGGGGCACGGCGCAAGGGCGCGATCGGCAAGCTGTTGCAGGCGAACGGCGGTACGCTGTTTCTCGACGAGATCGGCGACATGCCGTACGCGCTGCAAGTCCGGCTGCTGCGCGTGCTGCAGGAACGCATCGTCAACCCGCTCGGCTCGACGAGGAGCATTGCGGTGGACGTCGCGATCATCTGCGCGACGCACCGTGACCTGCGCGAGATGATCACGCAGAACCGCTTTCGCGAAGATCTCTACTACCGGCTCAATGGCCTCGTGGTACGTCTGCCGCGGCTGCGCGACCGTACGGATCTGGCGGTCGTGATCCAGAAGATGTTGCTGCGCGAATCGATCGCTTGCGCGAAAGGGCGGCCGCTTCGCGTCGCGCCCGATGTCATGGCGATGTTCGAGCGCTGTCGATGGCCGGGCAACTTCCGGCAGCTCGGCAACCTGTTGCGCACGGCGGCGGCGATGGTCGAAGAAGACGGCGAGATCCGGAGCGAGCACTTGCCCGATGACTTCTTCGATGACCTGCGCTGCGGCATTGCGCAGAACTGCACGATGGAGGCGCCGAGCGCGGCCAGTGCGTTCGTGCCGGAGTGCGCGCGCCTGCAGGACGTGACGGTTTCGGTGATTGCCGCTGCGCTTGCGCGACATGGCGGCAACGTTTCGGCGGCCGCGCGCGAGCTCGGCGTGTCGCGCAACATGATCTACCGCAAGATGCCCGCCGTCGAGCTGGGTCGTGCCGTGGACGACTTCTGAGTCAAGCGGGCCGTTCTCCTCAGCACACCAGTTTGACCCGCGTGCTGTCACACCCGTGTTGCATCCCGCAGCAGCGGTGTTCCAAAACTCAACACTGCAACTTTCCCGAACGCGTCGTGCGGCGACGCGTTCGTGCTGCGTCGGGCGGAAAATTGATGATGTCGTTACCCGCACCTCCGCGAAGACTCGTGCGCGAGACAAACGCGACTTGCGTATCGACATCGGCATGTCGTTTGCTTTGAAGAGAACGACCGCCCATCAAGTGCGGTTTTTCCATCCAATCGCAATCAAGGAGACACGCCATGCAATGGATCATCCCGTCGTACACCGAGGTGCGTTTCGGCTTTGAAGTCACGATGTATATCGCCAATCGCTAAGCGGGCTGCGGCGTGCCGCACGCGGTGCCCGAGTGGCGCCCGGGGCGGCACACGCGATCAACGACCATGAAAATCAAGACTCTTCGCCGGCCTTGCACGATACGGCCTGGGCGCCGGCGCAACTCGATGCGCTCGAAAGGGCGTGGCCTCCATGAACACGCGTGACCCGGCCGGCGGCGTGCCGCTGCGCCCGCGCCTGCGCAGCATCTTCCGCTTGCAGTGGGAAGCGGCGCAGGGCGCCTACGTGCTGCTCTATCCCGAAGGGATGGTGAAGCTCAATAGGAGCGCAGGCGCGATTCTCGCGCGTTGCGACGGAGAGCACGAGCTCGACGAAATCATCGGCGAACTGGAACGGCTTTTCAGCACGTCCGAACTTGCGCCCGACGTCTACCGGTTTCTCGATCACGCGCGGCTGCGTGGCTGGCTGGACTGACATGTGATCGTAGCGGCTTCATTTGAATTTCATCGCAAGAAACGGGGGGCAGTCAGACACGTCGGCATCTATCGTTCATTCCAGGCGGAGCAATTGGGCTGCGCCGTTTGTCACGATCAGGAAGGAGTCGAACATGTCGAAGGAAGATGACAACAAGGCGATCGTAGGCCGCTGGTTCACGAGTCTCTGGGGTGAGAATTGCGATCTCGGCATCGTCGACGAGCTCGCCGCACCGGACATGCTGTTCAAGTATTCGCTGCACGAGCCGCGCCGTGGCCGCGAAGACATCAAGGAGTACATGACCGATTTCCGCGCAGCTTTCCCGGACCTCAATTTCCAGGGCGTTGCGGAACTCATCGCTGAAGGTGACTACGTCGTCGCTCAATGGGAAGGCGGCGGCACGCATACGGGGCCGGCTTTCAGCGACTTTCTCGCCGGAGCGCTGCCGGCGGCGACGGGCCGCAAGATGCACTTCACCGGCACCACGGTGCTGCGTCTGAAGGACGGCCAGATTGCCGAAGAGCTCGGTCTCGATGACGGTGTGACTGCTCTTACGCAACTGGGACTGATGAAAACGGTCTGAGTGGCTATCGGGGCAGCAGGTTGCGGAAAGTTTCCAGATTCCACGTCGCTTCACCGATGCTCTCACGGCGAAGCGGCTGGAGGATCATATGAAACTCACGCCTCCGTTGACGGGGATCGTCTGGCCCGTGACGAACCCGTTGCCGACGACCATCAGCACGACCTGTGCGACCTCGTCCACATCGCCGAGCCGACCCACCGGCAGCCGCTCCGCGACGTTCGCGGCCTTCAGTGGCGCGGCCATTTCCGTGTCGATCGGTCCCGGCGCCACCGCATTGACGGTAATCCCTTCGCGCCCGAGTCGCGCTGCATACCCGCGTGTCAGACCCTCGATGCCCGCCTTCGAGGCGTTGTAGTGAACGCCGACCAGGCCGGCACCCCGTGCGGCGGCTGACGAGAGGTTGACAATGCGGCCCCAGCGACGTGCGCGCATGCCTGGCAACACCGCCTGCGTACACAGAAACACCGACTTCAGGTTGACGGCAAGCGTCCGGTCGAATTCCGCTTCCGTGAGATTGTCGAGGTCGAAGAAAGCACCAATGCCGGCGTTGTTCACGAGTACGTCGACGACCCCGAGACGGTCTTCCACCTCCCCGATCATTCTCTTGACGTCATCTCCAACCGATACGTCGGCGCGCACGGCAATCGCACGGCCCCTGGCGCTCTCGATTTCAGCAACGACCTGGGCGGCTTCATCGCCTCGCTGCCGGTAGTTGACGGCGACTGCCGCGCCAGCTGAAGCAAGCGAGATGGCAATCGCGCGTCCGATTCCTCGCGAACTGCCAGTCACCAGGGCGACTCGATTGTTGAGATCGGGTGATAGAGCCGACACGAAGACCTCCAGTCCCGAAGAAGATGAAACGTCCGGCGGCGGCAGCGCCAACGGCGTAGCGTCGCTGACCGAAACATTACTCCTATTGGCCGGGTTCTTCCTGTTCGATGCGATCGCTAAGCGACGCACACGCCCGGAACGGCGACCTTCTGAAACAGGTGTGGAGATGCAACGGCAGTTGACGGATAGGCGGATATCTTCGATCTGAACTCCGGATGCGTGAACGCAGCTCTGAAATGAGCAGTCGATTCCCAGATCGCGTAGTTGAGGTAGGTCACACTTTCGCCGATGGCCCGATGCAGTTGGGTAGAAATGAACCCCGGTTGCTGTTTCATGAATTGGGCGTCGTCCTGCCATGTCCGTAGAAAATCCTGTTCATCAGCTTGATCGAGCGTGAAGATATTCACGAGCACGACGGGCGCGGCATCGACGGCGAGCTGACGGTCGATGGGGAAGTTGGGGTCCAGCGGGCGCAAGATTGTCATGACAAATCTCATTTGGTAATATGTTGACAACAATATGCCAAATCTAGGTGATTGGTGTCATGATGTCAAATTGTTTTTAGGGTGCCATAATGCCGAATATCAAACGCACGCCTGCCGGCGAAACATTGACGAACCTGATTCCTGGTCTGTTCGCACTCAACGGTTACTTGCTGACCGCTGGCGACCGGCTCGTTGAACCTCTCGGATTAACGAGCGCGCGTTGGCAGGTGTTGGGTGCTGTCATGAGTGCCGTTGTTCCCGAGCCGGTCTCGTGGCTCGCGCGCAGGATGGGCTCGAGTCGCCAGAATATCCAGCGGATCGCCAACGACCTCGAGACCCAGGGGCTGGTCGCATTCGAGAGCAACCCAAATCACCGCCGCGCTCCGCTGGTCGTGCTGACTGACAAGGGCCGTACGGTGTTTGACACTGCAATGCGTTTGCAGGCGCCGTGGGTGAACCGCCTGGCGAAGGGATTGTCGGTCGCCGATGTTGAAAAAGTTCGGCAAGTCGTGGAATTGCTTTCCCAGAGGCTGGAGGGCGGCGACGACACCGACTAACGATCCCCAGTGGCTTTTCAGGGCACCTGCGTCTATTACTTCACGAGCTCCCGCAGACTGTCGACGACCTCGGGGTTGGCCAGCGTGGATACGTCTCCGGGGTCCTGATGGTTCGACAGTGCCGCGAGCACGCGCCGCATGATCTTGCCCGAGCGGGTCTTGGGCATGTCCGGAACGATGACCACGCGGTGCGGTTTCGCGATGGCTCCGATCCGGTTGACCACCGAATTTGCGACCTGCCTGGCAACATCGTCCGAAGCTTGCACGCCGGGCTTCAACGAAACATACAGTTCGGGCACTTTGCCCTTGATCTCGTCGGCGACCGGCACGACCGCCGCTTCGACGACTTCGGGGACGAGCAGGGCGGCTGACTCGATTTCTTTGGTGCCGAGGCGATGGCCGGCGACGTTGATCACGTCGTCGATGCGACCGAGAATCCGGAAGTAGCCGTCCGCGGCATCGACGGCACCGTCTCCCGCCATGTAGGGCCAGTCGCGCCAGTCCTTACTGTTGCGATCGCGGCAGTAGCGGGCATAGTACGTTGACACGTAGCGCTCCGGGGCCTTCCAGATGGTCTGAAACGCACCGGGCCATGGATTGAGAATACAGATGTTGCCGGCCTTGCCGGAGCCGCGTGCAAGCTCGTTACCCTCGTCGTCGTAAATGACCGGATGAATGCCAGGTATTCCCGGACCGGCACTGCCGGGCTTCATCTTGTGCAACGCCGGCACGGTGCTGCAAAGGAACCCGCCCGTTTCAGTTTGCCACCACGTATCGACGATGACGGCCTCACCCTTGCCGACAGACTGGTGATACCACTTCCAGACTTCCGGCTCGATGGGTTCGCCCACGGTCGTCATGTGCTTGAAGTGATAGTTGTACCTGGCGGGTTCGTCGGGGCCGCTGCGCCGCAGGGCCCGGATCGCGGTCGGCGAGGTGTGGAAGATGTTGACGCCGAGATCTTCGGCAATTCGCCAGGGGCGCCCGGCATCGGGATAGACGGGCACGCCTTCATACACGACCGTCGAGGCCGCGAGCGCGAGCGGGCCATAGACAATGTATGAATGACCGGTAATCCAGCCGATGTCGGCCATACACCAATACACGTCCTCGGGGTGGATGTCCTGGATGTATTTCGATGTCCAGGCGACGTAGGCGAGGTAGCCTCCAATGGCGTGCTGGCATCCCTTGGGGCGCCCCGTGGTGCCGCTCGAATACATGAGAAATAGCGGTGCCTCCGCGGGCATCTGCACGGGCTCGACACGCTTGCCTCGGAACGCCTTGAGGGCGTCGTTGACGATGACATCGCGTTCATCCACCAGCTTCGTCGGACTCGAATACTTGCCGGGATACCGCTGCCAGATCAGAAGCTTCTCGACCTGGTGACCCTTCCCGGCAGCTTCGGCGAATGCGGTGTCGGCTTTTTCCTTGTGATCGGTCAGCTTGCCGCCACGCCAGTAAGCGTCCATCGTAATCAGCAGGCGGCTCTCCGAATCGAGGATGCGGTCGGCGCACGCCGCTCCGCTGAAGCCGCTAAATACCTGCGAGTGAATCACCCCGAGCCGGGCGCAGGCGAGCATCGTGATGGGCAGCTCCGCCACCATAGGCATATGGAGAGTGACCCGGTCACCGGCTTTCAGGCCGCAGAAGTCGCGTAGCATGGCCGCGAACTCGCTTACGCGGACGTAAAGCTCCTGGTAGGTGACATGCTGGACCGTCTCGTCCTCGGGCTCCGGCACGAAATGGATCGCGGCCTTGTTCCGGTAAGCGGCGAGGTGGCGATCCACGCAGTTGTAGCAGGCATTGATCCGGCCACCGACGAACCAGCGCCAGAATGGCGGATTGCTCGCGTCGAACGTCGTCTCCCAGTACTTGTACCAGTCGAGAAGGTCTGCGAACTCCTTGAAGCACTCGGGGATCTTGTCGAGAGAGAAGCGTGCGAACACGCCCGCGTCGGTCAGATTGGCCTGGCCGATGAACGAGGCGGGCGGCAGGAAATAATCCTCTTCAGGCCAGTGCACGGCGATTTGCGCCTCGGAAACCTCGACCGTTTGTTGCTCTGCGGGAGCGCGGCGCGATGACTTGTCTCGTGACATGGCAGTTCCTCCTTGCTTCCAGGTGCCCCGGGACACGCGGTGTCCCGCGCTACCCGCGGCAGCGCGTCGATTGACTTTGTCTCATGGGTCTGGGTGTCAGGCGTGACAGTGCGTGCGCTGCATAACGAATTTAAGGCCAGCGCGGTTGCAATGCCAAGCAACGAATTCCCTGCCAAAGAGCTGCCTGCTGACGACTCTGGCGCGACGACGCCCGTTGACTTGCCGGTCGGTCAGCCCTGAACTAGATTTTCATTGAGGTTCATCAAACGGGAGAGGCGCCATGGATCTGCTCGTTGAACGTGTCGATGTCTGGGCGGCCACCATCGAGGATAGGCCCGGTGGTCTCGGCGAAGCGTTAAGTGTCCTGCGAGATGCCGGAGCGGACCTGCAATTCATCGTCTCCCGTCGAACTGCGGAAGCGCCCGGGAAGGCAGTCGTGTTTCTCGCGCCGCTTCAGAACGACCGGGAAATCCGGGCCGCCTCGCAGGTAGGGTTCAACGTCACCCCGAGTCTTCACTCGGTGCGTGTGATGGGCTCTGACCGGCCGGGCATCATGGCAGAGCTGGCGCAAAAGTTGGCTGCGGGGGGAGTCAACCTCCGCGGCGTTTCGGCTGCCGCTATCGGCACGCAGTTCGTTGCCTACCTCGCAATGGACGCGCTAGGTGACGCGATTCGTGCAATCGAGATTTTGCAGCAGGCCTAGCACGTTGCGCTGCCGACGCTCCGAACTACTCCCAGTCAGGCTGCTGCAACGTCATACCATGCTGCCCTTTGTAAGCCGCCACAGGTGGCTGCGACCATCCGGCGAGCAATTGCGGCGCGATGCGATAAACGTCGACGCCGAGCGGCCGACACACTTCGAGCGGATCTCGCGCATCGGGGCCCCACATCGGCACCGAAAGATCGCCCCCCGGACATGTCGATAGCGCGCACAGCAAATCGATCTCGGCGAAGAACTCCAGATAATCGCCCTTTTTTGCGGGGCATGCTTTCATGAAGTACTTGTCCTCGAGATTCAAACCGGTGCACTGGAATACGTTCAGCACATCGTGGACGTCGTACTCGGTCAGGCCATACGGCGCAATGGCGCGCGTCAGGTTCGAATGGCAATGGAAATGGAAGTCTTCCCCCGTCAGCATGCGGTTCACGTAGGGATCGCAACGGGTGCCAAGCAGATCATGCACGCGTCCCCCGTGCTCGTCGGTACCATAGTTCGCGAGGCTGTCGTCGGTGATCGTCACCATCGGGCGCAGGAACGGCAGCGTCGACCACAACCGGTCGAACGTGCTCACATGCGCTGCCTGAAGCTGACGTGTGCGCGACGCCCACATCCGTTCGCGCGGATTGTGCTGGTTCCAGATGTTGAGGTCCGCAACCTGCGGTCCTTCGATCGTCACAATGCGGAACACGTGGCCAGCGGGCACAGTCCACGCCCGGCCCGAGCGGATCGGAACAACGATCGACTCGATCAGCTCGCGGCTAGCCTGTTCGGTCGCGATTCGTCTGTAGAAGTCTTTGTCGACATCGAGCGCGGAGCCTTTTGTCGATTGATATGCGGCAGGGTAGTTCAACATAAGGTCGCTCCTTGAAAAAGCGGTCAGCGTACGCGCCTTGCCTGTCATGCCGCCGCCGACGCACTCCCACCCAGATACGCGGTACGAACCCGGCTGTCCTGTGCCAGTTCCCGCGCCGCGCCCGACAGCACCACGCTGCCGCTTTCCAGCACATAGGCGCGGTGTGCGATGCGAAGAGCCTGCCTGACGTTCTGTTCGACAAGCAGCACCGAAGTGCCTTCGCTACAGATGTCGGCGATCATGCCGAAGATCGCGCGCACCAGTTTCGGCGCGAGTCCCATCGAGGGCTCATCCAGCAATACGAGTTTCGGCTTGAGCATCAACGCACGCGCGATCGCAAGCATCTGCTGTTCGCCGCCGCTGAGCGTTCCGGCCAACTGGCCGCGACGCTCGCGAAGCCGCGGGAAGGTCTGGTAGAGCACGGCAATGCGGCTCTCGAGCGCAGCCGCGTCGCTTCGCAACAGGTAACCGCCAAGCCTCAGATTCTCTTCGACGCTCAACGCGCCGAACATCCGCCGCCCCTCCGGCACATGCCCAATGCCGAGTGCGACGATCTGATGCGCCTGCAGCCCCGTCAGTGGCCGCCCCGAAAGCGCGATCCTTCCGGCGCGCGAGCGGATCAGACCCGAGATGGTTCTAAGCGTCGTGGTCTTGCCCGCGCCATTGGCGCCGAGCAACGCCACGATTTCGCCGGGCCGCACATCGAGCGAGACGCCATGCAGCGCCTCGATGTTGCCGTAACTCACGCGTAGATCGCGAACCTCTAGGAGTTCCACAGCGACTTCTCCCCGTTGGCGGCATCGTCGGCCGCATCGTCTTCTTCGGCTGTGCCGAGATAGGCGTCGATCACCCGTTGATCACTCTGGATCTGCACCGGCGGCCCTTCAGCGATGATCACGCCATGATCCATCACGATGATCCGGTCCGACACGCCCATCACCAGCGTCATGTCGTGTTCGATCAGCAATACCGTGACGCCCAGCCCGCGGATGCGCCGGATCAGGTCCATCAGCGCCTGCTTTTCGGTCGGATTCATGCCGGCCGCTGGCTCGTCCAGCAACAGCAGGCGCGGATTGCTGGCTAGCGCGCGGGCGATTTCGAGCCGCCGCTGATCGCCGTAGGGCAAATCGGCTGCGTATTCGCTCGCGCGACCGGAAAGCCCGACCATCGCGAGCCAGCGCATGCCTTGCGACTCGTGTTCGGCCGCTTCGGCATGCGCAGACGGCATGCCCACCAGTTCGGCGACAAGCGGCGTGCGCAACTGGTGGTCCATGCCCGTCAGTACGTTCTCGAACGCGCTCATGTGTCCAAACAGGCGAATGCCCTGAAACGTACGGGCGATACCGCGATGCACGTTGCGGTGCGGCGCGCCGCCGCCGAGGGGAGACCCGCACCAGAAGATGCGTCCCGCGCTCGGGCGGATCACGCCGGTCAGGCAGTTGAAAACTGTCGTCTTGCCCGCGCCGTTTGGACCGATGAGCGCGAGAATTTCGCCGCTGCGAACGACGAAGCCGATTCCGCCGATGGCCAGCACGCCGCCGAAGCGGCACACCAGGTCCCGAACCTCGAGCAGTGTTTCGCCCTCCCGGACCTCGACCGTCGGCGCGGGTGGAGCCGGCTCGCCTGCCGGATGCGTGCGCGGCATCGCGCGTTTCGTGCGCACGGGCCATAAGCCCTGTGGCCGCAGCAACATCAGAGCCACGAGTGCGACCGCAAATCCGAAGATGCGCCAGAGGTTCAGAAAACGCAGCAACTCCGGCACGCCGGCGACGATAACCGCGCCGAGAATCACCCCGGGAATGCTGCCGCGCCCGCCGAGGACGACGACGATAAGAATCGTCACGGACTGAAGATAGGTGAAACCGGTAGGATCGATGGTGCCGAAGCGCGCGGCGAACAGGCTTCCGCCGATCCCGCCGATCAGCGCACCCATCACGTACGCGAGCAGCTTGACGCGCAAGGTCGGGACGCCGACCGCCTCGGCTGCCGCTTCGTCTTCGCGAATGCTGGTCCACGCGCGCCCGAGCCTCGACTGGCCGAGCCGGATGGCGAACAGCAGCACGACGAGGAAGAACGCCATGCCCAGTTCGTAGACCGCCTGCGGTGAACTGATTTCATAGCCGAACAGACTGGGGCTCGCAATGCCGTAGATGCCATTCGGTCCGCCCGTGATCTCGAGATTGGTCGCAATGATGCGGGTGATCTCGCCGAAGCCGAGCGTGACGATCGCCAGATAGTCGCTGCGCAGCCGCAGCGTCGGGTAGCCGATCACGATCCCTGACACGCCGGCAATCGCCAGACTGAACGGCAGCGTCGCCCAGAACGAGAAATGCAGCAGCGTCTGGAGCAGTGCCGTCGTATAGGCGCCGATCGCGAAGAATGCCGCATAGCCCAGGTCCAGCAGTCCCGCATAGCCAACGACGATGTTCAGGCCAAGGCCGAGGATCGAGTAGGTAATGATCGTGAGCGCGACGTTGACGAGGTAGCCGCTCGCGAACGCGGGCAGCGCGACGGCTGCCGCCAGCAGGCCGATGACGACAGGCACGGGCCAACGCGGCAGGAAAGCCGGCGCGCGCATTGGCTACATCCTCTCGACGACGCGTTCGCCGAACAGGCCCGTCGGCTTGATCACGAGCACGGCGATCAGCACACCGAACACGAAGACATCCGTCCATTGCGACGACACATAGCCTGCGCCGAACGCTTCGAGCAGACCGATCAGGAAGCCGCCCGCCATGGCGCCCGGAATGTTGCCGATGCCGCCCAGAACCGCCGCGGTAAACGCGCGCAGACCGAGCACGAAGCCCATGAAAAAGTTGATCTGCGTGTAAAAAAGACCCTCCATCACGCCCGCGACGGCAGCGAGCACGGAGCCGATGAAGAAGGTGAGTTGAATGAGCCGTTCGACATTGATGCCCATCAGGCGTGCCGCATCCTGATCGATGGCGAGCGCGCGCATCGCGGTGCCGAGGAACGTGTAGTGCACGAAGAAATAGAGACACAGCATCAGCACGAAGCTGGCGACGATGATACCGATCTGCGCAAACGTGATCCGCACTTCGAGCAGATTCAGCCCTGCCTGGGTGAGCAGGTGCGGATAGGTCCTGAAGCCAGCGCCATAGCTCAGCAACACGGCGTTTTCGAGCACCAGCGACATGCCCAGCGCGGTAATCAGAATCGACAGCCGCGGTGCGCGCAGCAGCGGCTGATAGGCGACACGCGCGATGGCGACGCCGAGCACCCCCGTCACCACCGCCGCCGCCACGAAAGCAGCGGCCAGTGCGAACGCAAGCGGCAACTGCGCGCTCGCGAGCGTCGCGAGGCTCGTCCATCCGACGAACGCGCCGACCATGAACAGGTCGCCGTGCGCAAAGTTGATCAGCCGGATGATGCCGTAGACCATCGTGTAACCGAGGGCCACGAGCGCATAGAACGAACCGATTGTCAGCCCTTCGACGACGAACTGGAAAAAGGTGCTCATGGCCGCAACGGATACGCCGCCGTGCCTACTTCATTGCCGCCCATTTGCCTGCCGCGTCCTGTCGCTGATAAGCCTCGAACTGGTCGTTGCGCACGATGATCGTGATGTAAACCGCGCGGCTGCGGTCGCCCTTCGGATTGAACCCGATCGTCCCCGTCAACCCCGGATAGTCGTTGACCTTGTGGAGCGCTGCGATGATCGCCGCCGGACTGGTCGATTTCGCGTCGGCAATCGCCTTGGCCGTGACGGCGACTGCATCGTATTCGTAAACGGAATACGGTCCCGGGCCCTGGCCGTAGGCCTTGGTGTAGTCGTCAACGTAGCCGTGGGCGCCCGACAGGAATTGCGCGAGCGGGGAGGTGGTGATGATCATGCCGTCGGCCGCCGGGCCTGCCGTTTTCATGAGCGTCGGGTCGTTCGTGGCATCGCCGCCCATGAGGGTCATTTTCAGGCCCAGTTGCCGTGCTTCCTTGACGATCAGTCCTGCTTCCGAGAAGTAGCCGGTGTAGTAGATGACGTCAGGCTTGAGCGACGCGACCTTGGTGAGCGTCGGCGAGTAGTCCATCTGGCCCGGCGTAATCGAGTCGGCGTATACGACGTCGACGCCATCTTTCTTGAGCGCGTCGACCGTGTTCTGGGCGAGGCCCTTCGAATAAGTCGTGTTGTCATCGATGACGGCTACGCGCTTCGCGTTGAGCGAATTCTTGATGAAGCTGGCGGCGAACGGGCCCTGTTGATCGTCGCGGCCAATGGTGCGGAACACGTTGTCGTAGCCCATTTCTGTGAGCTTCGGATTGGTCGACGCATCGAGGACATAGGGAATGCCGGCCCGATGGAACGTCGTCAGCTCCGGAAGCGCAGCGCTGGAGCAGTACCCGCCAGCCACCGCGACGACGCCCGCGTCGACCAGTTTCTGCGCAGCCTGCACGGCTGTTTGCGCGTCACAGGCGTCGTCCTCGGGCACCAGTTCGATCTGCTTGCCGAGCACGCCGCCTGCCGCATTGATTTTTGCGGCAGCCAGCTTGGCGCCGTTGACGATATCGGTGCCGGCATTGGCGCTGCTGCCCGAAAGCGGCACGGGCACGCCGATCTTGATGGTCTGGCTCCGCGCCGCCTGCGGGACGAGCGCCGAAAATGCCGCGAGTCCGACCACCGCGGCACTGAGGGATCGCCGCAGAACGCGCGCGGCGTCGGGCATGCCATTGTTCTGAATATTCATGTTCGTGGCTCCTGACTGTGAAGCCGACCGGACCATCCCGCGAGGCGGGTAAGCCAGCGGTCAGTTAGCGGAACATAACAACGGATCGTTACGTGTGGCGCGAGCCTGTCGTGCAGATTTCGCGCAGTGCCGGCACAAGAATGCCTTCTAAATGATAGAACTCGAAGAACGCCTGACCGTTATAGGGTATGCGCGTATAAATCCCCCGCAAAAGCGGCGACAGACTAATATTTTTTCAACAACAGCAGGGGGCGCGCATGACGAGCATCGTGCTTGGCGCCGGCATCGCGGGCGTCACTACCGCGTACTACCTCGCGAAGGACGGTCGCGCCGTCACCGTGCTCGATCGCCGGCCAGGTGTTGCGCTCGAAACCAGCTTTGCGAACGCTGGACTCGTCGCGCCGGGGCATTCGTACACGTGGGCTTCGCCGCGCGCACCGAAGATCCTGCTGAAATCGCTGTTCGTCGAAGGACAGGCGCTGCGCCTGCGCCTGAGCGCCGATCCGCACATGTGGGCCTGGTGCGCGCTATTCCTGCGCAACTGCACCGCGGCGCGCTCGCGCGAAAACACCACGCGCAAGGTCGGGTTGTGCCGTTACGCTCAAGATCAGCTGCAGCAGGTGAGCGCAAGGGAGCAATTGCAGTACGACGGAATCCGCCGTGGCCTGCTGTATCTCTATCGTGACGCAGCATCGTTCGAACGCGGCCGCTCCAACATGTCGGTCCTCGTCGACAATGGCCTGCCGCTCGAAACGCTGGACGCCGCGCAGACAGTCGCGCGCGAGCCGGCGCTCGGGCATGCGCGCGACACGATTGCCGGCGCGATTTACTGCCCGACTGACGAGAGCGGCGATGCGTACCAGTTCACCCGCGAACTGCAGAAAGTCTGCGAGCGGCTTGGCGTACGTTTCATGTTCGACACCCCGATCAGCCGCATCGAAGCGGCGGGCGATTCAATAACGGGTGTGCGCACGCCAGCGGGCCTGATCGCCGGCGACGACTACGTGCTCGCGCTCGGCTCGTATTCGCCGATTCTCGCGCGCCCGCTCGGTTACCGGCTGGCCATCTATCCCGTCAAGGGCTACTCGGCAACCTTTCCTGTCGGAGGGGAGCACCGCCCTCCGCAGATCGGTGGCGTGGATGAAAACCATCTCGTTGCGTGGGCGCGCTTCGGCGCGCGGCTTCGCTTTACCGCGACGGCCGATTTTGCAGGCTATGACACACGCCACACGCCCTCTGACTTCGCGCCGATACTGCGCACGGCGCGCGAGCTGTTTCCCGACGGCGCGGACTATACGAAGCCGAGCTACTGGGCCGGGCTGCGTCCGATGACGCCTGAAGGCACCCCCCTGATCGGCCGCACGCGCCACCGCAATCTGTTTCTGAACACGGGCCACGGCCACATGGGATGGACGATGTCTTGCGGCACCGCAAAACTGCTCGCCGACATCATGGCGGGACGCACACCCGAGCTGGGCCTGACAGGGATGACGATCAAATGAGCACGACCTCACTGCAGCACGACGCCTACACGAAGCTCGATTTCACGCTCGACGACGGAATCGCGAGTCGCGCGGCGATTGGCCTCATCGTGCTGGCAACCGACCACACGATCGAACACGAATGGCGTCAACTGCTCCGGCAGGACGGTGTCGCCTTCTATGAAAGCCGCTTGCAGAACTCGCCGGATATCACACCGGCCCGGCTAGCGGAAATCGAGTCGCGCATCGCGCCCGCGGTTGGGTTGCTCTTGCCCGGCGAGCGGCTCGACGTAGTGGCGTTCGGCTGCACGTCTGCGGCGATGGTGATCGGCGAGGAGGCGGTGTTTGCCCGCATCCGCGAGGCGCGTCCCGGGATCGCCTGTACGACGCCGATCACGGCTGCCGTCGCAGCGCTTGCCGCGCTACAGGTACGGCGCGTCGCATTGCTGACGCCGTATATCCGGTCCATCAACGACTTCATGCGCGACTACATCGAAGCACGCGGTGTCGCCGTGACCCGCATCGCGTCGTTCGAGCACGAGGACGATAACGCGGTTGCGCGCATCGATGCCGCTTCAATACGCTCGGCGATCGAACAGTTGGCGCGCCACGCCGATGCGGACGCGGTGTTCGTCTCCTGCACGAGCCTGCGTGTCGCTGCGTTGATTCCACAACTGGAGGCGCCCACAGGCAAGCCCGTCATATCGAGCAACTTCGCGATGGCCTGGCACGCATTACGGCTTGCTGGCGTACGCGACAGCGAGCCGCAACTCGGGCAGTTGTTTGCGCTGTAGCAGTGAGCCGATGCTTTGGCAGGCTTGTATACAACGGAACGCCAAAAACAAAAAACCCCGTAAGACTTTGATCTTACGGGGTTTCTCGAACTACTTCGGCTTACGCCGGAACAACTTGTGGTGCCCAGGAGAGGACTCGAACCTCCACGGTGTTGCCACCGCTAGGACCTGAACCTAGTGCGTCTACCAATTCCGCCACCTGGGCACGTCTTCAAGCTAGACCGCTATTTTAGCAAGATGATTAAGTTTGTCAATCCCTGCTTCAAACAAACCTGCTTTTCTCATCCGCCCGGTTGAACGGGCAGCGATGTGATGCAATCGCTTCCGAACTACCGTCCTGCTCATCCGGAAATCGAAACACAAACAGCAATCTCGACTACCGGGTCTTACACAAAAAAAGAGAGCCGCCAAAAGGCGGCTCTCTTTTCGAATCTGGTGCCCAAGAGAGGACTCGAACCTCCACAGTGTTGCCACCGCTAGGACCTGAACCTAGTGCGTCTACCAATTTCGCCACCTGGGCAGGTGATGAACAGCAAAGACCGCCATTATAGCGACCGATTCCGACCTGTCAAGCGATTCACCAAAGCCGATCGAACCTCGCGGTGAGCCCGCGCACCACGCTTCCGAACGACCGCCACAGGCCCGCTTGGCGCCCGACACGGGTGTTAGAATGCCTCGCAGTAGTTCGTTGGCACGGTGCACATCCGGTGTCCCGACGCGAGTGTCCAGATGCGATCAGCAATACGTGCGTCGACCTGGCGTTGAACAAGCTGGACCCCGGCAGTTTCCGTTGCAATCGCAGTAGAGCAAGAAGCAGCAGGTGCAATGACCGAGGCAGCGCAGCCGCGCTGCAGATGCAACCGGGCGCGACTGCGCGCATTACGCAAACGCCTTCCCGGCCGGACCACATCGTCGACCGACGTCCATGCAACGAGAAAAAATCATCGACAAGCCCTTGAGCAAATTTCCGTATCCGATTCCAAGCCGCGAAGAAATCCTCGGCGTGCTGCGCACGAGTGAAACGCCGCTTGCCGCGAACGACATCGCCGAAGCCCTGTCGATCAAGCGCCAGGAGCGCGAAGGATTTTTCAAGCGTCTCGGCGCCATGGAGCGCGACGGCCAGATCCGGCTCGATCAGCGCAATCTCTATCAATTGACCCATCCGTCGAACTTCGTCGCGGGCCGCGTGCAGGGCCATCGCGACGGCTACGGCTTCCTGGTTCGCGACGACGGCCAGGACGACCTGTTCCTGCCCAACGGCGAGATGCAGAAGGTCATGCACAACGACCGCGTGCTCGCACGCATCGTCGGTTATGACCGGCGCGGGCGGCCGGAAGGGCACATCGTCGAGGTCACGGACCGCGCGAACAAGCGCGTGATCGGCCGTCTGCTCAACGAGAACGGCGCGCTGATCGTCGCGCCCGAAGACAAGCGCATCGGCCACGACATCCTGATCACGCAGAACACCCGCAAGGCGAAGGTCGGCCAGGTCGTGGTGGTCGAGCTGACCGATTTCCCGAGCCGTCATTCGCAGCCGCTCGGCCGCGTAGTTGAAGTGCTGGGCGATATCGACGACCCGGGCATGGAAATCGAAATCGCGGTGCGCAAATACGGCGTGCCGCACGAGTTCAGCGAGGCCGCGCTCGCCGAGGCGGCGAAGCTGCCCGACGAAGTGCGCCCGGCCGACGTCCGCCATCGCGTCGATCTGCGCGACGTGCCGCTCGTCACGATCGACGGCGAGGACGCGCGCGACTTCGACGACGCTGTCTATTGCGAGCCGGTGAAAGTCGGCCGCGGCGACGGCTTCCGCCTGATCGTCGCGATCGCGGACGTGTCGCACTACGTGCATCCGCAAAGCGGGCTCGACACCGACGCGATCGAGCGCAGCACGTCGGTGTATTTCCCGCGCCGCGTGATCCCGATGCTGCCGGAGAAGCTGTCGAACGGACTGTGCTCACTGAATCCGCAAGTCGACCGCTGCGTGCTCGTGTGCGACATGATCGTCACCGGGCGCGGCGACGTGAAGGCGTATCAGTTCTATCCGGGCGTCATGCATTCGGCCGCACGGCTTACCTACACCGAAGTCGCCGCGGTGCTGAAAAACACCAAGGGCCCGGAAGCGACCCGTCGCGCCGCGTTGTTGCCGCAGTTGCAGAATCTGTATGGCGTCTACAAGGCGCTGTTCGCGGCGCGCCAGAAGCGCGGCGCGATCGACTTCGATACGACTGAGACGTACATCGTCTGCAATGCGCAGGGCAAGATCGAACAGATCGTGCCGCGCACGCGCAACGACGCGCACAAGCTGATCGAGGAATGCATGCTGGCCGCGAACGTGTGCGCCGCGGATTTCCTCAAGCGCCACAAGCATCCGGGCCTGTTCCGCGTGCATGCGGGCCCCAGCGCGGAAAAGCTCGAGAACCTTCGCACGTTCCTGCGCGGCATGGGTTTGACGCTCGGTGGCGGCGACTCGCCGCACGCGAGCGACTACGCTGCATTGATGGCGCAGATCCGCGACCGGCCCGACGCGTCGATGCTGCAGACGATGTTGCTGCGCTCGATGCAGCAGGCGGTCTACAGCCCCGACAACATCGGCCACTTCGGTCTCGCCTACGAGGCGTACGCGCACTTCACGAGCCCGATTCGCCGCTATCCCGATCTGCTCACGCATCGCGCGATCTACGCAATCCTGCAAGGCCGCAAGTATCAGCCGCAGCCGCCGCACGGAGTGGAGCTGAATACCGCGCTGTCGCCGCGCGCCCGCGCGATGCAACAGGCCGACGAGGAAAAGCGCGGCCCACGTGCGCGCGCGAACAATGTGGCGATCTGGGAAGAGCTCGGGCTGCATTGCTCGGCGAACGAGCGCCGCGCGGACGAAGCATCGCGCGACGTCGAAGCGTGGCTCAAGTGCTATTTCATGCGCGACAAGCTCGGCGAGGAATATGGCGGCATGGTCAACGGCGTCACGTCGTTCGGCATTTTCGTGCAGCTCGATTCGCTGTTCATCGAAGGTCTCGTGCATGTGACCGAACTCGGCTCCGACTACTTCCAGTACGACGAGATCAGGAACGAACTGCGCGGCGAGCGCACCGGCATTCGTTACCGGCTGTCGGATCGTGTGCGCGTGCAGGTGAGCCGCGTCGATCTCGACGCGCGCAAGATCGACTTCCGCCTCGTGCGCGATACGCCGATCAAGCCGCCCGTGGCGCGCGGCATCGCGGCGGACAAGGGTGAAGGCGCCGGCGCACGCGTGCGCACGTTGCCGTCGGCGGAAAGCGGCGCGTCAGTACCGGGTCCGCGGCGCAAGAAGGCCGCGCCCGCGCAGAGCTCGGCCGTCAAGGAAGCGCGCGCGGCGAGGAAGCATGGTGTTGCGACCAAGGCGGCGTCGAAGCAGGCACGCAAGAAGCGCTGAGGCCGTCACAGCGCCGGGACCGCGCGCAACGGGCACGTGAACAGGTGCCGGTTGCGCGCGGTCTCGCGTTTTATCGCGGGCAGTGTGGGGCGGTTCGGCGGCGCAATGGCGCGAGCCTGAATACGTGCATGGGCGTCATGCATCGATGCTTGCAGGGCAGCGCGAACTGGCGCAAGGGTATCTGGTTTCATCTTCATCACCGTGGCGCGCGTTGAATGCGCGCCCAATCAAAGGTTGTTCAGTCATGGCACGTCATAAGGTTTTATACGGTTTCCACGCAGTGACCGCGCGTATTCGGCACGATGCGTCGACGGTCGAGGATGTCTATTACGACGCGACGCGCAAGGACCGTCGTATGACGGAGTTCCTGCAGGCCGCGAAGGACGCGGGTGTGCGTCTGATCGCCGCCGACGAAACGCGTCTGTGGGGCCTTGCGCGTACCGAACGCCACCAGGGTGTGGTCGCGCGCGCGGGCGATCTGCCGCTCGCGCAGAACCTCGCCGAGCTGCTCGACGGCATCACCGGTTCACCGCTGATCCTTGTGCTCGACGGCGTGACCGATCCGCACAATCTCGGCGCCTGCCTGCGCGTCGCCGATGCGGCCGGCGCGCACGCGGTGATCGCGCCGCGCGATCGCGCGGTGGGGCTGAACGCGACCGCCGCGAAGGTCGCGAGCGGCGCCGCTGACACCGTTCCGTACATCACGGTCACGAATCTGGCGCGCGCGCTGCGCGAGCTTAAGGACGCGGGTGTGTGGGTGGTCGGTACGGCCGGCGACGCGGAGAAGAGCGTCTACGATACGGAGCTCGACGGGCCGGTGGCGCTCGTGCTGGGCGCCGAAGGCGAGGGCATGCGGCGTCTGACGCGTGAAACCTGCGATGTCGTCATGCACATTCCGATGGCGGGGACCGTGGAGAGTTTGAATGTGTCCGTGGCGAGCGGGGTGTGTCTGTTTGAAGCTGTGCGGCAAAGGGCAGTGAAGAAGTAGATTTTGTAGTCGCCCTTGTTGCTAGTCGATTGTTGGCGCCCGGAACGCAGTGGTGGTTCCGGGCGCTTTGCTTTGAGGGTGGTGAGTATGACTAGTGGGTTTTCATCTTCAGAAGGCTATGTGGTGAGGATTCTCTTTAGTTCGTCAAAAAACGTAATCGTCGTATATCCCCATAAAATTGGATCGAAGTCGTTTCCATACGCGTCCGAAAATTCCTGATCCAGGTCTTTGCCCGTTTCTTTCTCGAATTTGTCTATTTCGGCTAGCGTATCCTGAATTTGTGCCGGCGAACTGTCTCTCTTGAAGCAAGAGACGACTTCCTCCAGAGTGTCACCCCAAAGGTCAGAATCCTGATTAAGATAGGCTCCAAACAACACGTGGAACTGAGGGTAAAAGTTTTCGTCGATCATTTCAGTAGATACGATGTGAAAATGTAATACGGCATTCCGTTGTACTTTTCAAATTTTATGACGACCCGAACGGTACTCATGGATCTGAGCTCTCCCGTTGCCCGATCGACTCCATAGCCGACTTTCTGGCCTACATCCTGAGATAACTCTAGAGGGTACCTCGTGTTCGACCGAGCCCAATTCCTGATGACGGACGCATTGGTATGCATCACTCGGGAGATCGCCCATTCCGCCGCCGGTAAGTCCCGAAATGACGATACGACTCTTCTCTTCGGCTCCAATCGCAGCCGCTCCCGCAGCTGCGCCTCAGTTCTCCCAACATGCTTCAGTATCGTATGCCCGCCGATCCGGCTGCCGTCTTCGGCCTCATGCGCTCGCAGACTGATTCGCCCCATCGTAATCCGCGCGACGCGCGCGGCTTTGATCGATCCGGTGAGTCCGAACGGCACGGCGATATCGAGCGACACGCCAAGCTGGTTCGCCAGGTCCGGGCGGGCTTTCAGCGTCTCGGCGAGCTTCGTCCCGCTCCGCTGTATCAGCGTGGCGGCGTCCTGGCCCGTCAGTATCTGACGCAGACCGGTCGCCGCCGTGTCCGAGCCATGCACGCCGAACACCACGCATCCAGCCTTGCTTGCCATCGTCGGTTCAGGCAGCACACACAGCGCTGCCGCCCCGACCATCTCCGCCACGCCTGCGGCGACCTGCAAGCCGCCCGATAGCCGGTTGGTTAGCATCTCCGTCTGGCTGATCGATCCGCGCGTCAGTACAGCGGCCAGTTGCGGCGCGCTGAGCACCACGCGCACACCATCTCCATCGTTTTCCTGCGACATTCCAGATTCCTCTGCAGTATTGCGAGCCTAAAAACTAGCAAGCGACCACAGCGGTATGAAATGGGCGATGGATGATTTCTGTGTCTCAATGTGTCCAGTGGTGTCCGGCAATCCAGTGAGGTCCGCGGCACAAAGTCACCCAAAGCCGGCCCTCTGCGCGCCACTCCGGTAAACTATGGGTTTTTCACGCTTCTCCCGCCTCTTCCATGACTCAAGACGAACTCAAGCAACTGGTCGGCCAGGCCGCCGCCGATTACGTGAACGCCAACGTGCCGCAAGGCTCGGTGATCGGCGTCGGCACGGGCTCCACCGCGAACTGCTTCATCGACGCGCTGGCCGCCACCAAATCCCGCTATCGCGGCGCGGTGTCGAGTTCGCTCGCCACCACCGCACGTCTGCAATCGCACGGCTTCAAGGTGCTCGACCTGAATGAAATCGATTCTCTACCGGTGTACGTCGATGGTGCCGACGAAATCGATCGCAGCGGCGCAATGATCAAGGGCGGCGGCGGCGCGCTTACGCGCGAGAAGATCGTCGCGTCGGTGTCGGACGTGTTCGTCTGCATTGCGGATGCGAGCAAGGTCGTCGAGACGCTCGGAAAATTCCCGCTGCCGATCGAAGTCGTGCCGATGGCGCGCACCGCGATTGGCCGTCGCGTGACGGCGCTCGGCGGCGTGCCCGTCGTGCGCGTGACGAAAGAGGGCGCGCCGTTCATCACCGACAACGGTAACGAGATCATCGACGTGAAAGGCCTGAGCATCAGCGACCCGCGCACGCTCGAAGCGCAAATCAACGCGTGGCCCGGCGTCGTGACGGTCGGCCTGTTCGCGGGCCGCGGCGCGAACCTGTGTCTGCTCGGCACGGACACCGGCGTCCAGACCATCACGTACGGCCAGAATTAAGCGGATTGCGTTTCTGTTCGCTCTGACGCGAGTGAGCCGGTCCAACGGCTCACTCGCGTTTTTTATTGAGCTTGCTCGCAATTTGAAAACAGCACGTCGAAAAGCCGCGCGCGGCTTTTCGCGACCACCTGGCGGAAAATGCCTGGCACCCCGCGCAGACAGTTCCGCGGCGATGCTTGCCGCACGATGTCCGACACGCGCGCGTCGCTGATCACCCGCACGCGCCGCGCTCTGATCGAAAAGTTCGGACTGGACAAGCCGTCAGTTCGCGGCGGCGAACGGACGCTTTGAATTATTCGCGTACTGTCGCACGTCGAATGTGGGCACGCGCACGCACAGCCAGAAACGCGGCACATACACTCTTCTCTAAGGTCATGCGGCGTTTTCTGACGGGCGGGGCGGAATATGAAAGTGGCGATAGTGCACGATTGGCTCGTCGCCCCCGGCGGCGCCGAGAAAGTGCTCGAGCAGATCATCGAGTGCTTTCCCGACGCCGATGTTTTCAGCGTCGTCGATTTTCTCGAAGATCGCAAGCCGATTGCCGGTAAGCCGGTCACCACGTCGTTCATTCAACGTTTGCCGTTCGCGCGCACTCACTATCGCGCCTATTTGCCGTTAATGCCGCTCGCTGTGGAGCGGTTCGATCTGTCGAGCTATGAGCTGATCATAACCAGTTCTTGCGCGGTCGCGAAGGGCGTGGTGGTCTGTCCCGGGCAGACACACATCAGTTACGTGCATTCGTTGATGCGTTATGCATGGGATCTACAGCATCAGTATCTGCGCGAAGCGAATCTGGTGAGCGGCCTGAAGTCGTGGGCCGCGCGCGTGATGCTGCATTTATTGCGCGGCTGGGATGCGCAGTCCTCGAACGGTGTCGATCGACTGATCGCGAATTCGCAATCCGTCGCGCGGTGCTTGATGAAAACGTATCGGCGCGATGCCGCGGTGATCCCGCCGCCTGTCGACGTGAACGAGTTCAAACTGCGCACCGAGAAAGATGATTTCTATCTGACCGTGGCGCGGATGGTGCCGCACAAACGCATCGATCTGATCGTCGAGGCGTTCAGCGCCACGCCGCAGCGCAAGCTGATCGTGATTGGCGACGGGCCGCAGATGGCGTCGGTTAGCGCGAAGGCCGGACCGAACGTGACGATCCTCGGCTATCAGCCGTTCGGCGTGTTTAAGGACTATCTGGCACGCGCGCGTGCCTTGGTGTTTGCCGCCGAGGAAGATTTCGGCATCGTGCCGCTCGAAGCGCAGGCCTGCGGCACACCGGTCATTGCGTTCGGCAAGGGCGGTGCGCTCGAAACGGTGGTGCCGGTCGGCGACCCGCATCCTACCGGCGTTTTCTTCGCGCGCCAGACAGTCGTGTCGATGCTCGACTCAATCGATCGCTTCGAGCGGCTGAGCGCGTACATCACGCCGGCGGCCTGTCGCGCGAATGCGGAGCGGTTTTCGGTGCAGGTGTTCCGGCGCGCGTTCATGGCGGAGGTCATGCGCACGATTCTGGCGGATGGTCGGCGTCGGTCGGCGATGGAGTTGGGGGATCGGGTGGAGTGGGCGGAACCCGATCTCGCAACCCGCGAATTCGGCTGGGCTGACGACACAGCGCCGAAAAGCAGTTGGGAGCACTGAGGCGAGGCTCATTCGCGGTTCTCGTCATGAGAAGTTTTAGATAGGAGAGCATAAGGTTTTCGTCGTCATGCAGTGATTTTGCAATGGGCAGTAACGAGCCGTTCTGACCAACGCGTCCGGGCGGCTGTTGGTGTGGGCGCGTGCGTTTCGCGCTTTGTGTGGGCAGTGCGTATCGCGCGATACGTGCCGCGCGTGCAAGGCCGGTTGCGGTGGGCCCTTGTCAAGCAGGTAAGGTTGGACTTCAAAAAATGAAATCGGGGTACGCGCCACGCGCTACGGGCGAGATATTCGTCGGCGCAGCATGCCTCGCGTGGCCATAACGACCTGAAGCAGACCTTCGCTATCGTGTCTGCTGGACTGTCTCACTGCGAAGTTCGCCGTGCCGGCAGCTCAGCGTGCATCGGCGATTCACTACAACAGGCAGTCGTCATTCGCGCGTCATGGATGAACGCGCAGGCGGCTTTTGGACGAGGGAAAATCTAAACAAATGAATGCCGATCGCCTTCCGGGACCCTTTCCCGACATCTCCGCAACCTGGGCTTCGCTGCAGAGCCAGTTGCCGATCACGCCGATTCGCACCGAAGAGGATTATCAGCAGATGGTGCGCGTCGCAAACTCGCTGTCCGATCATCTGAGCGGCAACGACAACGATCCACTCGCCGATCTGCACGCGATCGTGAGGGAACTGGTCGTTCACTGGCAAGCGCGCAACCGGACGGTTCCGAGGGCGGAGCCGCGCGAAGTGCTACGCCATTTGCTGATCACGCATGGGCTCAAGCAGAAGGATCTGGCCGGAATCGCATCGCCGACAGTCGTCAGCGATATTCTCGCCGGGCGCCGCGCGATCAGCAAAAAGGTCGCCAAAGCGCTCGCGGTGCGGTTTCAGACCGACGTCAGCGAGTTCCTGTAGAGGCGTTCTCGCGCGGCGAGACCGGTCGACGACGTGGTTCGTCGCGGTGGCTTTCCATTCGCGCCAACGCCGGCGGCTGATCGGGCCGCCGGCGTTGGCGTTTGCATTTGCAGCGACGTGTGCGAGGTGTGATCCGCTTCTGCGAGTTCTTTCGGAAGGCGGTCCGGCATTTCTTTGATCCGGACTCCCAGACGCGATTCGCGTACTGGCGTGGTCAGAACGCGTTGCGACCGACAAAGCCCTTGAAAACCGTGATGAAGACGATCTTCATGTCGAACCAGAACGACCAGTTATGGATATAGAACAGGTCGAACTTCACGCGGGCTTCCATCTTTTCGACCTTGGTGGTCGCGCCGCGATAGCCGTTGACCTGGGCCCAGCCGGTGATGCCGGGCTTGATACGGTAACGGTGCATGTAGCCGTACACCTGGTCCTTGTACAGATCGTCGTGTTCGACCGCGTGCGGACGCGGACCCACCACGGACATCTGACCGAGCAGCACGTTCAGAAACTGCGGCAACTCGTCGAGACTGGTACGGCGCATGAAGCTGCCGAGCTTCGTCACGCGCGAGTCGTTGCGGGTCGCTTGCGTGACCTGGCCGTGCGCTTCCTGATGCACGGTCATCGAGCGGAACTTGTAGATGCCGAACGGCTGACCGTCGACGCCTTTGCGGATCTGCCGGAAGAACACCGGTCCCGGCGAGGTGAGCTTGATGCCGATCGCGAGGACGACGAACACCGGCGCGAGCGCGAACAGCGCGAGCGCGGCGAACAGGCGGTCGAACATCAGCTTCGGCCACATCTGCGGCGGGGAGAGCGGCGTCGCGCTCAGATTCAGCGTCGGCAGACCGGCGACATCGGCGATCGCGTGATTGAACAGCGACAAACTGCGCACATCAGGAATGAAGCGCAGATTGACGAAGTCGTTTCTGAAAGTTCGCGTGAAGCGGTAGATCGTGCGTTCCTCGGAGAGCGGCAACGCGAGCCACACTTCGTTCACGTGTTCGTCGCGCACCCTGGCCGCGAACGCTGTCAGATCGGTCAGCACGGGCAGGCAGGTCAGACGCGCGCCGTACGCGTCGTGGCCGTCCGCGCTGGTGTCGAATACGCAGACCGGTTTGAAGCCAGCCTGCGGTGCATGCTCGAGATGCGCGAGCAGCGTGCGCGCAAAGCCCGGTGCGCCGACGATCGCGACGGTGCGCATGTTCATGCCGCGGAGGCGTACGAAGCGCAGCACGACGTGCATGATGCAGCGGGTCGCGATGATCAGCGCGCCTGAAATCAGCGTTGAGTAACCGAACCACAGGCGCGACACCGCATCCATTCGATGCAGCGTGAACGCGAGCACGAGCGTGGTCGTGACCACCACGAGCCACGCGGCGGCGATTCGCGCGAGCACCGGCGCGAGAGCCTTGCCGCGCCACGTCTCATAGACCCCAACGCCCGGAAACAGCAGCAGGACCAGCACGCAGTTGAACGCAATCAGAAGGCGCTCGGTATCGGCTAACGCGATCGGCGCGGAGAAGCGCATCCAATGGGCGAGCAGGCCGCCCGCGATCACGAAGAGCGCGTCGAGACATCGGAGAGCAGTCCTGATCATGGGCAAATCAACCCCGGTCATCGAGCGGCGTGCCGCTTATTCAACGGTCTCGGCTTGACGCAGTCGCGGCAGCAGACGATCGAATTCGCGCTTCACGAGCCCGTAGCATTCGCACGCGCGTGCTTCGAGGCCCTTGCGGTCGAGCACCTTGATATGGCCGCGGCTATGATGAATCAGGCCTTCGTCGTGCAGTTTGCCGGCCGCCTCGGTGATGCCTTCACGACGCACGCCGAGCATGTCGGCGATCAGTTGCTGCGTGACCGTCAGATCGTTCGACGCCACTCGGTCCACTTCGATGAGCAGCCACCGGCACAGTTGCTTGTTGAGCGCGTGATGGCGATTGCACGCGGCGGTCTGGGCGACCTGGGTCAGAAGAGCGTGCATATACAGCAGCATCAGGCGGCGCAGAAAGTCGGAGCGCGAGAACTGCTGCTTGAGCGCCTGCGCGCTCATCCGGTAGGCGAAGCCCGCGCATTGCACCTGCACGCGGTTCGGCATGGTCTCGCCGCCCGTGAGGACCGGCACGCCGGTCATCCCTTCGCGGCCGACCGCGGCAATTTCGACGGAACTGCCGTCTTCCATCGTCGACAGCATCGAGATGATTGCGGTGGTGGGGAAGTAGACGTGATGGATCCGTTGACCCGAGTCGCACAGCAGTTGCTCGGTGCGCAGATGAACCAGCTCGAGGTGGGGAGCTAGCGCTTGCCATTCGTGCGACGGCAATGCGCCCAGCAGATGGTTACCGTGCAGATCGGATTGAAGTGTCAACATGATCGGTCCTCGCATGAGAGTCGCGCGTCGCGTGACTCTCTCCGTTTCTTTGATCCGATGCTCACATCCTCGGGACTGGCTGCCTGGCGAGCAGCTAGGATGAACAGCATCGGCCCCGTTTTAGGCCTGTGCACTGCCGCCTCTGTTGTTGCGCTCGTGTGCGGTCGCACTCTGTTGCGCCGAGGTAATAGCGAGGACCGTGCCAACGTTAGGGAAAACGTGTCCTGATGCGGCGCAGCGAAGAAACCCTTGGTCCGTTGGGAAGCAAAAAGCGGCTTTTTGTTTCAATTCTGCAAACCCCGGCCCGACGGGGAATGCATCGCATGAAAGCTTTTGGTTTCCGCGAATCCCTTGATACTAAAGGCCTCACGGCCAAATACCGGGGGGCTGTCGAAGCTGTCTCAGTTTTGAACCTGCCGCCGCATGCACGTTTTGAAGCGTTCCTCGTGGAGTGTCAGAAATGATTCAGAAGTGTTAAATGCGATGTGTACGCTGCCGCACGCCAGGCTTTTTTGGCGCGGTAACAGTCGCGTTGAAGCCAACAGTGAGCTGACAAAGCAGACAGTTTGGCGCGCGCGAAACGAGCTTTGGCGCGCTTCGCAGGCATGCGGCTAGTTCGGAATGACCACTCGCCGTAGAAGATGGCGGATAACGCATTGATCGCACGGACTTCACCGTGGTTGCCGCACATGTTTCATCGGCTTTAAAGGGGGTCTTCAATGCAGGTGCAACGAATTCTTGTTGCGACGCCACATGAACGATCTCGCCGCTCGCGGCACCGTATAGCGTTGCAATCGTGACATCGTGCGCGCGGGCCGAAGGCGTACGGATGCGTGAAATCGAAGAACTGGCCGAGATGCGCGTCTCGCGCGTGGACGTGACCTTCACGCTGCCGTCACGCAGACAGACCTGTTGGAGTTTGCTGCCAAACGTTTGCGCGACATCGCCACGTTCGCGCGCGGCGAGCGTGCGCAACTGCTCTGTGAATCGCTTCGCGTTCGATCAGTGCGCTGAGCGCGGCATCGTTCGGGTAGTGGAAATTGGCTAACGCAGAGTTCCCGCCATCGGTACTGCGGTCCACTTCGATACGACGAAAGCCGATCGAGCCCGAGGACTGAGACATCACGTTACCGTCGTCGAGCGGTAACTTCAGAGGATAGAAATTGGGCTCTTCGTGCCTACGCGGCCAACAGCGTTTTGCGTAGGGCACGCGCACGACGCCGGTGAGCGTATATGCATCGTGCCATTGCAAAGACGAAACATCGTCGCCGCAAGAAAGTGTCGTGCGACAGGCAGCGAAGTTGTTGGGGTGTACGAAACGTAAAGTTAACGAAACAACCCCATCGTCGTCTTCGCGCCGACTGGTCAGATCAATCCTTTAGCGCACCAGTGCGGCTAGCGGCGGCAGCGTCTTTTCATAAGCGCTTTCGAGCACGTCGAAGCAGTCTGCGCATGTATCGCGACGGCCGCACGCGATCGCGCGACTGAGCCGGAACTGCATCACCATCGACTCCGACGCGATACATTGCGCGGCGGCCGGTATCGTCGGCGGGATATCGAAGCCTTGCGCGAACAGCCACTGCAGATACTTCGACAGAAACTCGAAGTTCGCGCCGAGCTGCCGCATCAGATTGAACGAGTACAGCTGGAAGTACGCCTCGTCGCGATCGAACAGTGTGTCGAGATGCGCGGGAAACGCGGCGCGCCATTGCGAGATCGGATTGACCAATGGACGCCGCTCCAGATGCGCGCATAGCAGTTCCGCCGACGCTTCCGCGAGCGCGGTGCCTTCGAGCGCGGGCCGCGCCTGCTTGGCGAACTCGACGTACGGAAACAGCAGGTCGGCCTGCGCGGCGAAATGCGGCAACTTGCGAAACACGCCGTCGTAGTCCTCGCCCTCGAGCTGGTGATAGCCGGTGCTGTGGAAATAGCCGATGCGGCGCGCGGCGGTGTCGACGAAGTCGACGCCGATCGTGGTCTTCGAATGCTGGCTGCGATATGTGGTCGCGCGCGTATCGGGCAGATAGTAGCCATCCACTTCCACGAGCACGGTGTGTCCGCGCTGCGTCTGCACGAGCACGCGCGCTTCGAGCGAGTCGTAGATCGCGAGTTCCTGCACCTGGGTGCCGTACAGACGGTCGAGATCTTCGAGTGGAAGCTTGAAGTACGTGAACTGATCGCCTTCGAAATCTTGCGTGACGGTAAACGCGAGCGCCGCGCACGGATCGAGCCCGAAGCTGTGCAGCAGCTCGATCCACAGATCGACATGGCGGTTGGTCTCCTGCCACACGCGCTCGCCCTGATGCAGTGCGTGCGGCAGGTGCTCGCGCAACTGCGTGCCGGCAGGCGCTGAGCTCGGCGATGGATTCATGCACGCTCCTCGGAGGCGCCTGTCATATGCGTCGAATGCATGGCCTGCAGTGCATGTCCGGATGCCGCCGCGGCGGCCCGATTCAGCAGCGGCGCACTCATGCCGCCGCCTTGGTCTTCTGCAACTCCGTCATCGCGGCGGCCATCGAGTCGATGCTCGAGAACAGGTGCCGCGTCAGCATACGGTCGGGAATTTCCACGTTGAATTCATCTTCGATGGCCAGCATCAGATGCACGGTCGCGAGCGATGAGAGTCCGGCAGCATAGAGGTCGGCGTCGTCGGTAAGGCTGTCCACCGGGACATCCATGCGTGCGGACTCGGAAAGGATGCGTCTCAATGCAGTCTTCATGCAATGCTTCCCCTTTGGTCAATGGTCTACTGATCAGTGCCAACGTCGAAAGGGCGTCAACACGTTTTTTTCGTGTCCAGGTTTCGGGCCGCGTGACGACCGCGACGCGCATGCTGAGGCTGCGCTTTGTTGACTCGTATTTAAGAATTGTCAATCCCGAGCGTCGGTGCGATGGCGCACGGAAGCCCGTCTTTTGCGCACGTACCGTGTCACCCATGATGAGGGACCGTCATGGATCGAGATGCCGTCGCGCACGGCAAGCATTGCCGGTTCCGCCGAAAATCCTGTCTACCGGGGGCGTGATGAACTGGAAAACGCTGGAGTTCGATCAGCTATCTGCACGGGAGTTGTATGTCGTGCTGCGGGCGCGTAGCGCGGTATTCGTTGTCGAGCAGTCGCATGTCTGCCTCGACGCGGACGGTCGCGACGAGCACGCGTTGCATGTGTTCGCGGTCGAGGACATGGCGCGGCCGATGCCGGTCCTCGCCTATGCGCGCGTGCAACCCGGTGATTCCGAAGATCCGGAAGTCATGATCGACAAGGTGCTGACGAGCCCGCTGCGGCGCGGCGACGGTACCGCCGAGATGCTGATCGAGCGTGTGCTCGATGCGGTTGCCCAGCGCTGGCCGGGCCGCGCCACGCGCGTGAGCGCACCACTTGGCTTGCGCGGCTTCTACGAGCAGTTCGGTTTTCGTAAGACGGAGGGGCCGTACCTCGAACACGGGGTGTCGTTCATCGGCCTCACGCGGCAAGTGCGCGGCGCTCAGACGCGCTTCGGTCAGCGGCGCCGCGAGCGCGACGGCGCCTCGTTCGTCAATACGTTCGAACTGTTGTGATGCCCCGCCCGCCGCGGACCAACCTCAGTTGCTTGCGTATCCCCATGACCTGTTTGTGCGAGTGAGCACGCGGGCCTCTGACCCCGTCCATGCAGGTCAGACAATTTCATCTTGTAACGTGCGTATGCGCACAAATTAAACCCCGCAATACAGGCACGCTCTGACAAGCAAGCTTGGGCCCAGGCGAAACAGGCGGCGTTACAGGAACGAAACAATTCTTCAGAGGGATAACCCTGTCAGGAAGTATCCCAACTGGCGCATCCGTTTCGAAGCTAGCAACGTATCGGAATACGATCCTTATTGCATAACAACGATACGTAGGGGCCTTTCAATCATCAGGCTACGCGGGGACAACACCGCTTCGGGGATATGCCATGGAACACGCTAACAAGGATCGCTCGCTGGTGAGCAAGGTGATGGACGGGCTCGTCACCGGCATCGTCGAAGAAAAATACGGCGCGATACTGCCACCGCAGGACGTGCTGTCGAAGGAGTTCGACGTGAGCCGCACCGTCATGCGCGAGGCGCTATCGATGCTGCTCGCGCGTGACATGCTCGACGTGCGGCCGAAGATCGGCACGCGCATCCGGCCGATGAGCGATTGGCGCATGATCGACGAGGACGTCGTCAACTGGCGTTTTCGCGCGAAGCCCGATCCGATGTTCCTGCGTGACATCATCGAGTTTCGCATGCTGATCGAACCGCGGGCGTCGGCGCAGGCTGCCGCGCGCGGCAGCGCCGCGGACGTCGCGGCGATTCGCGAGGCGTTCGAAGCGTTCCGCGTGACCCGTCCGGGAGAGGCGGGGTATCTGGAAGCCGACGAGCTGTTCCATACGCGCATCGTGATCGCGAGCGGCAACCAGTTCTTCAAGCAGATGGCGGCGATCATTCGCGGCGCGCTGTCGACCGTCAATCCGATCGTGCACGACCGGGACGGGCTATGGGAGAGCGGGGTCGCGTCGCATCAGCGTGTCGTCGAGGCGATCGAGCGGCGCGATCCGAAGGAGGCCGAGATCGCGTCGTTCGCGATGATCGACTCCGGCACCGAGGAGATCGGCGGCCGGTTTTCCGCGGAGCCGCCGGCGCGGGTGTAAGCGCGGGCTCAGCGTATCTGTCAGAGCCTGGCCGCGGGGGCGGCGGGGCAGGTGTCGAAGGGCGGTTCGCGTTGGCCGCGTTCGCCGCATGTGCGTTCGGCATGCGCGACAATAGCGGCTGCTCCGAACCGCATTGACCTTTGCACACACGATGACAGATACGACAGCGGCACCGCACGCAGCCAGCGCTCAACCAACCCATCGGCACGACACCACTTCGACGCGCGAGATCCGCTGGGGGATCGTCGGCACTGGCCGGATTGCGCGCCGCTTCGCGCAGGGGCTCGCCTACGTGCCGCACACACGGCTCGCCGCGCTGTGGTCGCGTCGTGCGGAGCCGGCGCAGGCGTTCGCCGGCGAGTTCGGCGGCAGCGTCTGCGACAGTTTCGACGCGCTGCTCGCGAGCGGCATCGACGCACTTTATATCGCGACACTACAGGACAGCCACGCCGACTATGCGATCGCCGCGCTGCAAGCCGGCCTGCACGTGCTGTGCGAGAAGCCCGCGTGCATCAATCGCCCGCAACTCGAGCGCGTGCTCGCGGCCGCGCGCGCGTCGCAACGGCTCTTCATGGAAGCGATGAAGCCGCCGTTCTATCCGCTCTACAGGAAGTTGCGCAAGCACCTCGAGGTCGACCCGATCGGCGAGGTCGGCGTCGTGCGCGCGGGCTGCTCGGTGCCGGGCGTGGCCGCCGATCATCCGTCGCTGTCGTTCGAGCATGCGGGCGGTGCGCTGCTCGATATCGGCATCTACGAGATGTTTCTGGCGGTCGACTGGCTCGGCGCGCCACAAGACGTGCAGACCTTCGGCCGGCTTGGCTCGACCGGCGTCGATACGTTCGCGAGTCTGAACAGCCAGCACGCGCGCGGCGGCATCGCGCAGCTGTTCTGCGGGCTCGACCTGCACGGCAAGGGCGATGCGCTGCTGATGGCCAAGGGCGGTCACGTGAGCCTGCACGAACCATGGTGGAACCCGTCGCGCGCGACGATCCGATATGCGGACGGCCGCGTCGTCGAACTCGACGAGCCGTTCGAAGGCGGCGGCTTGAACTACGAGACCGCGCACTTCTGCGAGCTGATTCGCGCGGGTCGGCTGGAGAGTCCGCTGATGCCGCACGACACGTCGCGGCAGATGATCGCGATGACCGACGCGGCGCGCGCGGCGTTGGGGCTCAGGTTCGCTGGAGAGTGAGCGGCCGGCGTGAACGAAGAAGAGTGCGCGGCGCTCAGTGCCGCGTCGGCAGCGACAGACGCCGCTCGTACCAGCGCTGCGCCCATTCGAGCACCTGGCACAGCACCCAGTACACGGCGGCGGCCGCAAGATAAAGCGGCAGCGGCTGATAGGTCGACGCGATGATCTCCTGCGCGCTACGCAACAGCTCGGTCACCGTGATCACGGACACGAGAGAAGTGTCTTTGATCAGGCTGATCAGGCTGTTCGACAGACTCGGCACCGCGATGCGCAGCGCCTGCGGCGCGATCACGTAGCGCAGCGTCTGACGCCGCGACAGCCCGAGGCTGTACGAGGCAAGCCACTGACCCTGGTGGATCCCCAGAATCGCGCCGCGCATGCTCTCCGACAGATACGCGGCGACGTTCGCCGACAACGCGATCACGCCGGCCGGCGTCGGCTCGAGCGAAATGCCGAAGCTCGGCAGACCGTAATAAATCACGAAGATCTGCACAAGCAGCGGGGTGCCGCGCATCACGCTCACATAGACACGCGCGATCCAGTTCAGCGGACGGCTGTGGCTGATGCCCATCAGCGCGAGCACGGCGCCGCCGATCAGGCCGAAGATCATCGACAGGATCGCGAACTTGATCGTCAGCAAGGCGCCTTGTGCGAGCACCGGCAGCGATTGGAGCAGCAGGGATGTGATGGACATGGGCGGTGTTCTTATTGACGCACAAAGCGCACATCATAAACTTCGGCGCGCCTCAAAGCGCGGTTCGTGCGATCCGGCTTGGGGTATACGCGACGCGCGGTATGCGTCGGCGGGGGCTGCATGCCGCAAAAATGCGAAGGGCGGCATCGCACCACGACGCCGCCCTTCGTTTGACTGCAGGCGTGTTACTTGATCGGTTTGCTGACGTCGATGCCGAACCACTTCTCCGAGATCTTCGTGAAGGTGCCGTCCGCTTCGAGCTGGGCCATTGCGTCGTCGATCGCCTTTGCGAACTGCGGGTTGCCCTTTTTGAACGGAATGCCGGACGGGTTGCCCGGGCCGACGTTCGCGCCGGTGCGCAGCGGCAGCTGCGAGTTCTTCAGCAGGTACGCGAGCATCAGACGGTCGTTCAACGCCGCGTCGAGCCGGCCGGCGGCCAGATCGCGCAGGTACTCGGGCGCACCCGGATAGGTCTTCACGTCGATGCCGGGGACCGCCTTCGCCATGTCCATGTAGTTCGTGCCAAGACCGACGCCGAGTTTCTTGCCCTTGAGGTCTTCGAGCGAGGTGAACTGGCGCGTGTCGTCCTTGCGCTGAATCAGCTGCGCTGCTGAGTACGTGTACGGCGGCGAGAAGTCGAGCGTCTGCTTGCGCGCGTCGGTGATGCCGACCTGGTTGACGATCACGTCGAACTTGCCCGCCTGCAGACCAGCGATGATGCCGCTCCACTCGGTCGTCACAAACTCCGGCTTCAAGCCGAGCTTCGCCGCGACCGCCTTGGCGATGTCGACGTCATAGCCGACCAGCTCGCCTGACGGCGCTTTCGAGTTGAACGGCGGGAAGGTCCCTTCGAGACCGATGCGCAGCGTGCCGCGCTGCTTGACCTGGTCGAGCAGGTCTGCCGCGTGCGCGGTGACGGCGGTGAGCGACGCGCCGATCAGCGCGGTGGCAAGAAGCTTCTTTAGCAGGCCAAATTTCATCGTGTTCCTTAGTACGTCTGGCGTTTTGACGGTCGAGAGCATAACAAACGAGACTATCGCAACCTAAATATCGTTTGTTTATGTCTATATACGCCCGCGGCGCGGATGCTTAGCGCAGCGCCTGCGCGCATTCGGCGACGAGCGCCGGACCGCGGTAGATGAAACCAGTATAAAGCTGCACCAGCGACGCGCCGGCTGCGAGCTTCGCGCGCGCATCCTCGCCCGAGAAAATCCCGCCGACGCCGATGATCGGCACCGCCTCGCCGACTTCGGCGCGCAGCTTGCGGATCACCGCGTTCGAGGCGTCGAACACCGGCTTGCCCGACAGGCCGCCGGCTTCGTCGCCATGCGGCATGCCGGTGACGGCGGTACGCGACAGCGTGGTGTTGGTTGCGATCACGCCTTCGAACTGGTGGCGCAGCAAGGTGTCCGCGATCGACTTGATCTGCTCGTCGTCGAGGTCCGGCGCGATCTTCAGCGCGAGCGGCACGAGCTTGCCGTGCATATCGGCGAGCCGTTGCTGCTTGTCCTTCAGCGCGGCGAGCAGCGCGTCGAGTTCGTCGGCGCCTTGTAGCTGGCGCAGGTTCTTCGTATTCGGCGACGAGATGTTGACCGTCACGTAGCTCGCGAACGGGTACACGCGTTCGAGGCAGTAGAGATAGTCTTCGACGGCGCGCTCGATCGGCGTGTCGGCATTCTTGCCGATGTTCAGTCCGAGGATGCCGCGATAGCGCGCGGCCTGGACGTTCTTCACGAACTGGTCGACGCCGGCGTTGTTGAAGCCCATCCGGTTGATCACCGCGTTTGCCTGCGGCAGCCGGAACATGCGCGGGCGCGGATTGCCCGGCTGAGCGCGCGGGGTCACCGTGCCCACTTCGATGAAGCCGAAGCCGAGTGCCGCCAGACCGTCGATGCACGCGCCGTCCTTGTCGAGGCCCGCCGCGAGTCCGACCGGGTTGCGGAACGTCAGGCCCATCACGGTGCGCGGCGAATCCGGCACGCGCGCCGCGAGTGCGCTGGCGAGGCCGGTGCGGCCAGCGGCGCCGAGCATGCGCAAGGTCAGATGGTGAGCGTCTTCCGCGTCCATGCGAAAGAGTTGGGCGCGAACGAGCGGATAAAGGGAACTGAGCACGGGATGAAGCCGGACGGCCGGAAAATGGGAACCCGTTATTTTACCGGCTTTGGGCTCTGATGAGACTGCCCGGGTGTTGCTGGCGACGACTACGCCTCGACTACGGCCTGAGCGGCCCGCGTCGCCCATGCATCGCGAAATCGACCGGCGGCAGCTCGATGCTGGCCGGGTCGAGCACACGCCACGCCCCTTCGATCAGGCCTTCGAGCGGCCGGAAATTCGCCTTGTACGCCATTTTCGGGCTTTCGCGAATCCAGTAGCCGAGATACACGTAAGGCAGATTCAGGCTGCGTGCCTGCTCGATCTGCCAGTAGATGTTGTAAGTGCCGAAGCTCGCGTGCGGCAGGTCCGGCTCGAAGAACGTGTACACGGACGACAAGCCGTCGCCGAGGATATCGATCATGCTGATCATGCGCAGCGGGCCTGGCGCGTCGGGGCGCCCATCGGGCCGCTGCGTCGCCGGCTCGCGAAACTCGACGAGCCGCGAATTGATCCGGCTTTGCAGCAGGAACTGCTCGTACTGGTCCCGGCTGTCGCGATCCATGCCGCCGCCTGCGTGGCGCGCCGACTGGTAGCGCATATACAGCACGTAATGCTCCTCGTCGTAGTGCAGCGGCGCTACCGTCGCGATCAGGTCGCCGTGCTTTTTCCATACGCGCCGCTGCGTGCGGTTCGGCTGAAAACGCTCGACCGGCACGCGCACCGGCACGCACGCGCGGCAGCCGTCGCAATACGGGCGGTAGGTGAACACGCCCGAGCGCCGGAAGCCCGCCTTGACGAGGTCCGTGTAGACGTCCGAATTGATCAGGTGACTGGGTGTGGCGACCTGCGAGCGCGCAATGCGGCCGTCCAGGTAACTGCAGGGATAGGGCGCCGTTGCATAAAATTGCAGCGCGGAAAGCGGGGAAAGAGGCAGCTCGTTGGGGT
This sequence comes from Paraburkholderia sp. HP33-1, assembly GCF_021390595.1. NCBI lineage: Bacteria > Pseudomonadati > Pseudomonadota > Betaproteobacteria > Burkholderiales > Burkholderiaceae > Paraburkholderia > Paraburkholderia sp. HP33-1. Next base: position 1,458,935 of record NZ_JAJEJR010000001.1, read on the forward strand.
GAGTCACGTTGGCAGCTCTCGAAGCGTCTCTGGTATTGCAAACCCGGCACGCCTGGCGATGGATGCCGCTACTCGATGGGCGGCAGACCCGGGTTCGGCCTGATTCTTCCTACGCCGTGCGCGCGACGATCTCGAGCAGGGCGGTCTTGTCGAACCGCCACGGGATCGCCGGTGCGCCGACAGACGCGCGAACATGCGCGACGAACGCCTTGCGCGCTATCTCGCGACCGCCGAGCGACGCCAGATGCGACGTGTTCTGCTGGCAGTCTATCATTTCTACTTCGTGGCGTCGCAAGTGGCCGACCAGCGCGGCCAGCGCCATTTTCGAGCCGTCGGTGACGTCGGTATACATCGATTCGCCGAAGAACATCCGGCCGAGCGACACGCCGTACAGACCACCGACACGCCTACCCTCGAACCAGGTTTCGATGCTATGCGCATCGCCCATGCGGTGCAGTGACGAATAAGCCTCGACGACATCGGCGGTGATCCACGTGCCGCGCTGGCCGCGGCGCGGCGCTTGCGCGCACGCGCGCATCACGGCGGCGAAATCGTGATCGACGCGAATTTCCCACGCGTCGTCGCGCAATACGCGCTTGAGCGTCTTGCGCAGCGACGGCGACAGCTTGAACTCGACAGGGCGCAGGATCATGCGCGGATCGGGGCTCCACCACAACACCGGCTGGCCGTCCGAATACCACGGGAAGATGCCGCGCCGGTAAGCGTCGATGAGGCGTGATGGCAGCAGGTCGCTGCTTGCCGCGAGCAGACCCGGCGCGCCGCTCGCGGCGCCGAGCGCGCGCTCGACGGGCGGGAACGGATCGTCAGCGGCGAGCCACGGAACCATGCGCGCCGCTCAACCTTCGCGCAGTGAGCGGAAGATGTCGCCCGTATGCAGGCCGAAACTGCCGGCCGCGCGGTCGGCGAAAAAAAAGCGCAGCGTCTGGCCGACGGTCGGAAATGCGATCTCGTCCCACGGAATCTCATGCTCCTCGAAGAGCTTCACTTCAAGGCTTTCCTCGCCGGCGGCGACGTCGAGATCGAGGAGCCGCGCCATGTAGAACAGATGCACCTGATGCACGTGCGGCACGTTCAGCAGCGAAAATAGGTTCTGCACCTCGACGCGCGCGCCGGCTTCCTCGAGCGTTTCGCGCGAGGCGGCTTCGGCCGTCGTCTCTCCCATTTCCATGAAGCCGGCGGGCAGCGTCCAGTAACCGTAGCGCGGCTCGATCGCGCGACGGCACAGCAGCACCTTGTCGTCCCACACGGGAACGGTGCCGACCACGTTACGCGGATTCTGATAATGCACGGTGCCGCAACTGCCGCATACGAAGCGCTCGCGATTGTCGCCCGGCGGAATGCTCAGACTGACGCCGTGGCCGCAGACAGAACAGAATTTCATTGGGAAGGGGACGAGAAAGGGTGATAGGAGTTTATCACCGGGGCGGGGCATTACTGAGACGCCGGGAGAGGCGGCCGTGTCCGACATGGTTTTCGTCTGAGGCCGGTGCGGCGTTGATGAGGTTTGCCGGGTGGCGGTATGCGAGGCGACAAAAACAAAAAAGGGTTACACGCCAATGCGTTGTAACCCTTCAATGATTTCGGTTGGTTGCGGGGGTAGGATTTGAACCTACGACCTTCGGGTTATGAGCCCGACGAGCTGCCAGACTGCTCCACCCCGCGTCCGTCGAAGAAAAGATTATAGCCCAGCCCGACAGCGAGCGCAATAGCCATGTAAGGATTGCCTTCATTGTTGTGCGCTCGCCCGCGCGACATCAGATCCCGGAAAAGCCGCGCATGGACGCTGCGCTAGAATTCAGATACTTCACGCGGCTCGCCGGATCCTCACGACGGCGGGCGCTTCCACTCTCCGACTCGCTCTGAACCCATGGACATCGCTCACGATCTGCAGGTCATCGCCATTCAGGAAAAGACCCTCGTGTTTCCCCGTTTCGATCCCGACCGCGCATGGCAAGTCGGCGCCTATCTGCACGAGGTCGCGAAGGCGCGCGGCATTGCCGCCGCGATCGACGTGCGCACGTTCGGCCAGCCGCTGTTCTTCAGCCTGCTCGACGGCGCGACGCCGGACAACGTGGACTGGGCGCGCCGCAAGGGCAACACCGTCGCGCACTTTCGCCGCAGCTCGTACGCGATTGGTCTGAAAATGCAACTCGCGGGCGCGACGCTCGCCGACAAGCACGGTCTGCCGGCCACGGAGTACGCATCGCACGGCGGTGCGTTCCCGCTGACGGTAGAAGGCGCAGGCGTGATCGGTTCGATCACGGTGTCCGGTCTGCCGCAGCGCGCCGATCATGAACTTGTAGTCGAAGCGCTGTGCGCGCATCTCGGTCACGACTACGGCAAGCTCGCACTGGCGAAGTCCTGACGCGATGCGCTTACCCCCCGTATGCGCGGCTCGCGCCCGCGCAAGCCGCCGTGATTGCCGCACGGAACGTGGGTCGGCTTACTTGCAGCGCACGATCATCGAGCGGTTTTTCACGTTCGCCGACACGACGTTCGTGACGCTGCCGCCGGCGGCGCCGCCTTCGTCGTTATCCTTCGACACGATGTCGTAACCGGTCGCGCCGCAGGCCTTGCCCGCCTGCACGTAGCACGAAGCCCAGCTCGAGCCTGCGTCGGCACCGCTGCAATTCACCGCGAAGCCGGTCTGGCCGTTCGGCAGATTGATCAGCGTGGTCGTGTTCGACGACGCGCAGCCGCCCAGTCCCGCGGCGAGCAGCAGGGCGGCGGGCAATGCAGCCGACAGCGACGCGCGACGCACGAGGGCAAGCGCGGCGCTGGATCGAAGGCGGTGGAATCGGCCGGCGCGCCGCGGTTGCGTCGTGAAATACATCGTGTTGGGTCCTTTCATTCAGATAGAGGGTTTTGCCGGGGAGACACCGGCGAGGGCAGCGGAGCGTACGTTGACGGCGCGCGCCGCGGATCAGGGCGCTTCCACCGTGATGCCCGCCGCGCTGACGATCCGCCGGGCTTCCACGCCTTCTTCAGTGGCCGCGTCTTCCCAGATGCTGATCGCTTTCGGGATGTCGATGTCGTGACTTTCGGCGTACGCAAACCAGTGGTTCGCCGCATCCGGCTCGGACAGTTCGTGATTCTGCAGAAAATATTTTCCCATATTGTGCTCGCTGGACTCGAAATGGCGTCGTAACAGGAACGAATTCGACAGCACGGAACATGCCATCGTGGCGGTTCGACCGGCGCGCACGGCAGAAGTGCGATACGACGCCTGCGCGGTGCGGGCGCTCGCCTCGCGAGCCGAACTTATCGCGCTGCGGCGCGCCTTATCGCTATGGCGTCGTCGCGACTGGCGCCAACTTCCCAACCGCAAGAGGAGGATGAATATGGCTGAACGGGTGAGTGGCCCTTATCGCGGCTATTACATCAGCGCCACCGCGCGCCTCGTCCCGGGGGGCAACGCTTCGGGCGCGTCGGGCTCGACGGTCGACGACGCGCACGCCCCTGCGGGTGGTACTTACGTCGGTTCGGTCAGTCTCGCCGAACTTGGTCCGGACGATCCGCATCGGATGGAAACGCTGCTGGAACTCGGCGATTGGCAACGGTTCGGCAGCGAAGAAGAGGCGCTCGCGTTCGTGGAACAGGCGGCGCGCGAGTATATAGACCGATTGCTGGATGGGCAGTGAGCATCGCGGCGAGTCGCGTGCTGAGGGCTGACCGAAGCGCTCGACAAGGCGGCGCGCGCTGGACCGTGATCCGGCGGCGCGAGTACCATAGCGGGACCCGCGAGGATCGGCGGTGCGCTGCGGCCTTGCGCGCGTGCCACCTTCTCGCTGCTACCTTCTGACGAGGCGACAATGGAAATCCGTTTTCCCGCAGACGCGCCCGCTTATCGCGACTCCAACCTGACCGTCGTCTTTTCCGCGTTGGTGAACGGTGAGGCGGTGCCGTGCGCGATCTCGGTCGAAGCGCTCGAGGATCATTTCGGCGCGCACGCCGAGGACCTCGAAGGCTGGCTGCGCGCGTTCGATGCGGGGCGGCCGCGTATCGAGGCCGTCGCGCGCGAGCATCTGCAGATCAGCAACGGCGCGCCGGTCCTGCTCAGGAGTGGCCACTTTCCGCCCGGGCAGATGGCTGGCTAGCCGGATCTGCCGACAGACCATCGGCACGAGCGGCCGGGCGCTCGTCCAGCTGTTCGGTCTGCTTTCCACCCATGCATCGTCAACGCATTACCGCTCATTCAGGCGCTCCAACACCACCTCGCGCGCCGCTTCGAAGCACCGTCTGATCCCTTCCCGATATGACGTCTTCCTGAGCGGCCCGATCAACGCTGCCAGCGCCGAATCATCGAGCACCACCGGCTCGGTCATCAGATAGTTCATCTCGACCAGTTCGCGCATCAGCGGATTGAAAAGCCCGAGCACGCGCAGCATGCCCTTACCGGCCACCATCAGCTTCGGCTCGCGGCCCGCGAGCGCGTATGCCTCGCGTGCCACCTCGCGCGGCGTGATCGTGCCGGCGCCCGCGAGGTGCCACCAGCGGCCGTACGCCTCGGGCGTGCGCGTGAGTTGTTCGACCACTGGACCGACGTCCGGCAGATAGATGAACTCGTGCGGCACATCGATGGGACCGAGCACCTGCGCGCGCCTGCCCGTAGCGGCGCCAACGAAGATATCGTGCAGCAGGCTGCGCTCGACGCCCGGTCCGTAGAAATCGGGCAGTCGCAACACCAGCGTTTCGAAACTGTTCCGGACATGCGCGGCCAGAACGAGCTTTTCCTGCGCAAGCCGCATGCGGCCCTTGAACGTGTGCGGTTCGCGCGGATGATCTTCACTGATCGGATTGCCGCGCGCGCGGCCGTACGGATACACGGTGCCGACCAGAATGAAGCGTTCGACGCCCGCCGCTGTCACGCCCGCGAGCGTTTTCTCCATCAACGGCGGGTGCTGCGCGAACTGGTCGTAAGGCACGCCAACGAGGTAGACGACGGTCTGCAGGCCGGCCGCCGCGGTGCGGATCGATGCGGGGTCGTCGGGGTTCCACGTGATGATTTCCGCGTGCGGGTCGTGACCGAAGGTCCGCTGAAGTGCCTCGCGTGAGCGGCCGACCACGCGATAGTCGCGGCCCGCCGCGCCAAGCGCGGCCCCGATGCTTTGACCAGCCGCGCCCGCGGCACCGAATAAACCGACCTTTCCCGTGGCTTGCATGACGACTCCCTGAGGTGGCGGCGCGACGTCGTCGCGTGACCCTGTGGCTTCGGAAATTAACAGATGAATATTTAATGAACATCGTTCAGTAAACGGTGTTCAGTTTAATTTGACTTTTCAGTTTGTCAATCTGAAAATTACGAGTCATGGGAATCGCCGAACGAAAAAACCGCCAGAAGCAGGCACTGCGCGAACGCATCCTCGATGCCGCGCGGCGCATCGTCGTGCGCGAGGGCTTTGCCGCGCTGTCGATGCGCAAGATCGCCGACGCGATCGAATATTCGCCCGCCACGTTGTATCTGCATTTCGCGAGTCGCGACGACATCGCGCGGGCCTTGTGCGCGGAGGGTTACGCGCAGTTGCTCGCGACCTTCGTGCCGCTGGTGCAAATCGCCGATCCCGCCGAACGGCTGAAGGCGCTCGGGCGCGCGTACGTCGCGTTCGGCGTCGAGCATCCGGAAACGTACCGGCTGATTTTCATGGAGGATCCGAGCTATACCGGCGCGGCGCTGGGTGGTGCGGTGGGCGTTGGCAAAAACGACGGTAACGCGGCTGAGCTCAGCGCCAACGCCCGGACAGGTCATTCAACCACCGCCCCGGGCAACGCCGTCGGCGAGGCCGACGAGGACCCCGGCGACGCCGCGCTGCACATCATGATCGAAGCGCTCGGCGAACTGCGCGCCGCGGGGCGTCTATCGGCGTCGGTGGCATCGATCGAACTGGCTGTCTGGGCCGAGGCGTTGTGGGCGAGTTTGCATGGCATCGTCGCGCTGTATCTCACGTGTCCGGTGTTTCCTAGCGCGCCGCTCGACACGCTCGTCGGCGTGACCCTCGACGCGTGGCTCGGCGCACCGCAGACCGTGGAGGTGGCCGCATCGGCCGACTCCACAGGCCCGACCCCCGAGCCTCCCACCAAACGCAAAGCGGCAGGCCCGTGATAACGTTCAGTTCCACCTCATCTCGTGCCGCCGGGCCCAGCTCGCCATGTCCACGTCCGCCTCGCCCGCCGTCAGTGACGAAATCGCGACCCACGTAGCCAACCGCATCGGTTTCATCGAACTGGAACGGCCGAAAGCGCTGAATGCGCTGTCGACCGGCATGATCCGCGCGATCCACGCGGCGCTCGACCAGTGGCGGGAGGCCCCCGAGGTGCTGGCCGTCATCGTGCGCAGCCGGCACGCGCGCGCATTCTGCGCGGGCGCCGACCTCCGCTTCCTGTACGAGGCGGCGCAACGCGGCGACCAGCAGGCGCGCGACACCTTCTTCAGCGAGGAATACCGCCTCAATCACGCGATCTTCACGTACCCGAAGCCGTATATCGCGTTGATGACCGGCATCGTGATGGGCGGCGGCATGGGTATTTCGCAAGGCGCGCATCGCACCGGCGGTCTGCGCGTCGTCACGCAATCGACGCAGATGGCGATGCCCGAAACGCGCATCGGCTTGTTTCCCGACGTCGGCGCGAGCTGGTTTCTCGCGCGTACGCCCGGCGCGATCGGCCGTTACCTGGCCATGACCGGCGAGACGATCGGCTCGGCCGACGCGTTGTACGCGGGCCTTGCCGATGCCTATATCGACGACGAGGCGTTGCCCGCGCTGATCGACACGTTGCGCCGCGAACCGTTCGAGCGCGACGCGGATGTGGTTGCGTGCATCGAGCGCGAGACGCGCGCGTATCAGGTCGCGCCGCGGCCCGAGGATAGCGCGCTTGCGAAGGCGCGTACGCTGATCGACCGGCATTTCGCGTTAGCTGACGTCGCGCGGATTTTCGTGTCGCTCGAACAGGAACGCGAGCGCGGCGGTGAGGCGGCGGAGTGGGCCGATCAGACGATCGCGGTGCTGCGCGAACGCTCGCCGCTATCGATGGCGGTCTCGCTCGAAGTGGTCACGCGCGCCGAAGGGCCGATGGCCGACGTGCTGCGCGTCGATCTCGATCTGACGCGCTCGAGCTTTCTGCTCGGCGATACGGTGGAAGGGATTCGCGCGCGCATCATCGACAAGGACAACGCGCCGCGCTGGCGTTTCGCGCGCGTCGAGGACGTCAACCCGGCCGATGTGGAGAAGATGTTCGAGAGCCCGTGGCCGGCGAACGAGCATCCGCTGCGCGCGCTGCGCGGCTGAACGCGCTACCCCACTATCCCGCCCGCGAATCTACACACTGCGCGAATTCAGGCGCGCCGCGCTTATTCCTCGGCCTCGCTTGCCATGAACGCTCGCATGAATACGAGCGCGCCCCAGCCCCACATCGCATTCGCGGCGAAGCCGACCGCGAGACGCGGCAGCATGTTGCCGCTCGGCCAGATGCCGCGCAGTGGATCGACCACGAACACGCTCGCCGCCGTCAGCACGATGCCGCCGAACACGAACGCGGGGACCCACGGTGCGTGCCGGTGCGGCGCGACGCGCAGCAGCCAGGCCATCAGCACGGCCCAGCACGCGCTCCAGATTGCGTTCGCGATGAACTCAGGCAGGCCGAGCGGCAAAAACGGCGCAGTCGAAAAACCGCTGGGATCGATCATGCCGGCGGCATGCATCAGCGCCAGCGTCGATTCGCGAAAGAACAGTGAAGCCAGAAAACCGGCGATGAACGGCAGAATAATTTTTTGCATGCATTGCACCGGCATCGTACAGGCGACGCGAACCGCAAGACCTGTACCGGGAGATTGGAAACGAGCGCCATTATATCGACCGGGGTGGGGCCGGCCGGGCTCGCGTGTATAACGCGCAACATCCGTATGCGGTAGCGCCAGGCTAATCACGAAAGCGGAAATCCTAAGCTCAAAAAAATCGTTCAAAAGCCGCGGACCGCTCCATAGACTGTTTCCTCATGCAGACGGCGAGGGTGTCGCCGTCATCCGTTAAATCGGGCGCATCGCGCACACGCTGGTGGTCTGAGTCCACCGTCCGTTTTGCAATCCTTCAACACGTCGCAGCGCCTTGCCGGTTGCCGGCTCGATGCGCGCGGCCGGCGCTCGCGCGCATCGTTTTCATTCCGTCAAGAACAGGCAGGAGCAACTACATGAATGTGTTCTGGTTCATTCCGACTCACGGCGACAGCCGCTATCTCGGTACGTCCCAAGGCGCACGCGCAGCCGATTACGACTACTTCCGTCAGATCGCCGTCGCCGCCGATACGCTCGGCTACGAGGGCGTGCTGCTGCCGACTGGCCGTTCGTGCGAGGACGCGTGGGTCGTCGCGTCGAGCCTGATTCCCGCGACGCAGCGGCTGAAGTTCCTCGTTGCGATTCGACCGGGACTGTCGTCACCCGGGCTCGCCGCCCGCATGGCGGCGACGTTCGACCGACTGTCAAACGGGCGTCTGCTGATCAACGTGGTGACCGGTGGCGACGCGGCCGAGCTGGCCGGTGACGGCGTGTTCGTCGATCACGACACGCGCTACGAAATCACCGACGAATTCCTGCATATCTGGCGCAAGCTGCTCGCGGCGTCGCACAGCAACGAAGCGATCGATTTCGACGGCAGGCATCTGCAGTCGAAGGGCGGCAAGGCGCTGTATCCGCCGGTTCAGAAGCCGCATCCGCCGCTGTGGTTCGGCGGCTCGTCGGCGGCTGCGCACGACATCGCGGCCGAGCACATCGACACCTATCTGACGTGGGGCGAGCCGCCCGATGCGGTCGCCAAAAAGATCGCCGACATGCGCGCGCGCGCTGCGGCGCGCGGCCGGCAGATCCGCTTCGGCATCCGCCTGCATGTGATCGTGCGCGAGACCGAGGAAGAAGCGTGGGCCGCCGCCGACAAGCTGATCAGCAAGCTCGATGACCACACGGTCGCGCGTGCGCAGGCCTCGTTCGCGAAGATGGATTCGGACGGGCAGCGCCGCATGGCCGCGCTGCACGGCGGCAAGCGCGGCGGGCGCGAGCAGCTCGAGGTGTATCCGAACCTTTGGGCGGGCGTCGGGCTCGTGCGCGGCGGCGCGGGCACCGCGCTGGTCGGCAGCCCGGAGCAGGTGGCCGTGCGCATGAAGGAATACGCGGCGCTCGGCATCGAGACGTTCATCCTGTCGGGCTATCCCCACCTCGAGGAATCCTATCGTTTCGCCGAGCTCGTGTTTCCGCTGCTGCCGCGACGACTCAGCAAGGTGGCCAACGGGCCGTTGTCAGGGCCGTTCGGCGAGATCGTCGGCACCAGCTATCTGCCGAAGGTGGCGAGCGCGAGTTGAGCGCGCTCGCTCGACGATCGACAGGCAAGGAGAAAAACCAACATGAGTGACACTACCTTGAGCGCGGCAGCGGGGGCAATCCCGAGGGCCGCGACCGCGACGCGCGCTGCCGCGCTGCGCCGCCTCGGCGCGCATCTGCTGCCGTGGCTAGCGCCCATCTTGATCCTGCTCGCGTGGGAATTCGCCGCGCGTAGCGGCGCGCTGTCGACACGCGTGCTGCCCGAACCGCTCGCGGTCGTGAAGGCCGCCTGGTCGCTGATCCAGTCCGGCGAAATGTGGGCGGACGTGAAGGTCAGCACGTGGCGTGCGGTGTCGGGCTTCGCGATCGGCGGGGGCATCGGTCTCGTGCTTGGACTCGCGACGGGTCTCTTCAAACCCGCGGAAATCGTGCTCGATTCGACTGTGCAGATGATCCGCAACATCCCCGCGCTCGCGATGATTCCGCTCGTGATCCTGTGGTTCGGCATCGAGGAGGAAGCGAAGGTGTTCCTTGTCGCGCTCGGCGTGTTTTTCCCGGTCTACGTGAACACGTTCCACGGTATCCGTTCGGTCGATGCGAACCTGATCGAGATGGCGCGCAGCTATGGCGTCAAGGGCATCGCGCTGTACCGCCACGTGATTCTGCCGGGCGCGCTGCCGTCGATTCTGGTGGGTGTGCGCTTCGCGTTCGGGCTGATGTGGGTCATGCTGATCGTCGCCGAGACCATCTCCGCGCAATCGGGCATCGGCTACATGACGATGAACGCACGCGAATTCCTGCAAACCGATGTGGTGGTGGTCGGCATTCTGCTGTACGCGGCGCTCGGCAAACTCGCGGACATGCTCGCGAAGAGCCTCGAGCGCGTGTCGCTGCGCTGGCATCCGGCCTATCAGCGAGGAGCAAAAGCATGAGTGCAACGACGCTATCGACGGCGTTCGGCGGCATCGCGGGCAGCGATCTCGAAGCCGAACTCGCGCAGCCGCGGGTCGCGGATCACGACGCGAATGAGGCGTCGGAGGTTGAGCGGGAGGGGGCGGCTGTGGCGCCTCACGGATTGCAATTCGCCGACGCGCTCGTGCGCAATGACGCGCGCTCCGCGAGCGACTACGCGGTGCAATTGCGCGACGTCGGCAAGCGCTATGGCGAGCGGGAGGTGCTGTCGGGCTTCGATCTGTCGATCGAGCGGGGCAGCTTCGTCGCGATCGTCGGCCGCAGCGGCTGCGGTAAGTCGACCTTGCTGCGGCTCATTGCGGGTCTCGAAGATGCCAGCTCGGGCGTGCTCGAAAAGCGCGCCGGGAACGGCGGTCCGCTCGACACCCGCATCATGTTTCAGGATGCGCGTCTGCTGCCGTGGAAAAGCGTGCTGCAGAACGTGATGCTCGGCATCAGCCGTGGCGCGCGCGACGATGCGCGCGCGGTGCTCGCCGAAGTCGGCCTGCTCGAACGCGCGAACGACTGGCCCGCGCAACTATCGGGCGGCCAGCGGCAGCGCGTCGCGCTCGCGCGGGCGCTCGTGCATCGTCCGCAATTGCTGCTGCTCGACGAGCCGCTCGGCGCGCTCGATGCGCTAACGCGCATTGAAATGCACACGCTGATCGAACGGCTGTGGCGCGAACATCGCTTCACTGCGCTGCTCGTTACGCACGATGTGCACGAAGCGGTCGCGCTCGGCGACCGGATTCTGCTGATCGAGGAAGGCCGCATCGCACTCGATCAGCCGGTCGCGCTCGCGCGGCCGCGCGCGCGGGCGTCGGCGGGCTTCGCCGCGCTCGAAGACCACGTGCTGCAACGCGTGCTGAAGAGCGCGCCGAACGACGACACGCTCGCGCATCGCGCGTATGAGCCCTACGACCCGTACGGCTTGCCCGAACCGGGCCGTCTCACGCGGCCGACCGACGTGCGCTGGGCCGTCTGAGTTTTCAAACGAATCGATCTGTTCTGTTATCAACTGCTACTGTGGAGTTATCTGAAATGGGCATTTCCGCTATCAACGTGCGCAATCAGTTCAAAGGCAAGGTGAAGGAAATCATTCGCGGCTCGGTAGTATCCGAAGTCGATGTGGAGACGCCGTTCGGCATCGTCACGTCGGTGATCACGACGCGCTCGGTCGACGAGCTCGAACTGAAAGTCGGCTCGGAGGTGGTCGCGCTCGTGAAGTCGACCGAGGTGTCGATCGCGCGCCTCTGATGAGGTATTCCTGATGGGAGCGCCGCGCCCATCGTCCACGTACCCCTGCATCCGCCGATGAAACTTGCTACGATGAATTGAGCATTCCGACGGAGACGGCCATGTCGAAGTCCCTGAGTCCTGAAGCGGTCGAAGCGTTGCGGCGTCTGAACGACGTCGGCGTCGGACAGACGGCGCCCAAAGTCGAGCAGTCCGTCGTGGCGGAGTTACTGGCATGTGACCTCGTTGCCGAAGCGGGCAGCGGTGAGGTCGAAATCAACTGCAAGGGCCGGCAGTATCTTTCCGGCGATTGCGACTGATCCGCCGATCGGCGGCCGGCCGCACGGCCGGTCTGGAGAGCGGGGCGGCGCGTCGCGGGTGAGTCGTGAGCCGGTAGTTGGTCATCGCGGCGCCCGCCGGACGCGCGTGTTCGCTTGCCCGCGATCAGCGATACCACGGAGGCGAGCATGGAGCCGAAGGGCGTCGACATGGGCGACTACCAGGAGCGCTATGGCGACTACGACATCGAGGTGGCGGTCGAACAGGTGCTGACCGGCGTCAAGGCGCACTTCCGGGTGCTGCGCGACGATTCGACGGTGGTCGACTGGCGGCTCGTGCACATCGATAGCTTATGGTCCACCGAGCATGCGGCCGCGGAGGCGGGTTTTCGCGCGGCGCGCGAGTTGATCGATGCGGGACTGGCGAGCTAGAGGCGGGTAGGCGTGTCGCGACGAACCACCCGTGGCCGTCGTTAACGCAACAAGGCGCCGGCATCGATACTGCATGCGCGGCGCCCAGTTTGTTCGCTACCCTCGCGGGCAGCGGATCTGACGGTGCTGGTGGTGGCTTAGTGGCCGAAGTACACCGATCGCGGACCCGAAGTGGGTTCGCTGCGCGAGCCCGATTGCGTCGACACGCTATTCACGCCACCGTATGCATTCGATTGGGCGTTGGCATGTTCAGCAGCGACGGTCTGCGCATTCTGGCCTTGTTGCGAAGCCGGCGCGCCAACCGCCGGACGATAGTACGGTGCCGGACCGTAGCCGCTTGCGAAAGCGGGAGCGGCGATCGAGGCAGAAGCGGCAACCAGCAGGGCGGCGATAAACTTGGTCTTCATGGTGAGACTCCAATAACGTTTCGACTGCATTTCGGGAACATGTTGCAGGAGCCAATGCGCAAGGTGTCTGCAACGTCGATGGGAGGCAGTGTATACCCCTACTATCGAAAATTTGTGCCGATAATCTGAAATTACTATTCCCGATCGGGAAACAATCGCTCAGATGTAAGCGCGGCAAGCCAGACGGGCGATCCGGCCCTGTTGACCAAGCGGTTTTTGAATATTGGGAGGGGCGGGCGGGAATGGTGTGGGGCAGAGACGGCCAGCAAAACAAAAACGGCGTTGTGATTGCTCACAACGCCGTTTGCTTGAATTCTCTCTGGGGTGGCTGATGGGACTCGAACCCACGACGACAGGAATCACAATCCTGGACTCTACCAACTGAGCTACAGCCACCACTAACATCTGCTTGACTTGCTTTAAAAACATGTCTCGCCGACGAAGAAACGAGATTATAGAGACTAGATTTGCGTTTGCCTAGTCCTTTATTCAAGCTTTATTCAAAAATATCGATGGGCTCGCGCAGATGCTGTCTTGCTTCGTCGAAGATAGTCAGGTCTCGGGCCGCGAGCCGCTTGCTGTCGGACAAAACGCGACGCCAGCCCCGCGCACCCGCTTCGCCGCGATACAGGCCGAGTGCATGGCGCGTGATCGCGCCCAGATAGGTCCCGCGCGCCATTTCGTTCGCGCAATACTCGATCAGTTTCGCTTCGACCTGCTCGCGCGTGAGCGGCGCCTGAGCCGACCCATAGAAACGCGAGTCGACCTCGGCGAGCACGTAGGGGTTGTGATAGGCCTCGCGCCCGAGCATCACGCCGTCAACGTGCTGAAGGTGCGCGTCGACTTCGTCGAGCGTCTTGATGCCGCCGTTGATGATGATCTCCAGTTGCGGAAAGTCGCGCTTCAGCCGATACGCGTAGTCGTACTTGAGCGGCGGAATCTCGCGGTTTTCCTTCGGGCTCAAGCCCTTCAGGATCGCGTTGCGCGCGTGAACGATAAAGACCTCGCAACCAGCCTCCGCAATGGTGCCGACGAAATCCCGCACGAAGCCGTATTCCTCGACCGTATCGACGCCGATCCGGTGCTTGACCGTGACCGGCACCGATACGACGTCGCGCATCGCCTTCACGCAATCGGCGACGAGTTGCGGCTCGTTCATCAAACACGCGCCGAATGCGCCGCGTTGCACGCGCTCGGACGGGCAGCCGCAATTCAGGTTGATTTCGTCGTAGCCCCATTGCTCGCCGAGCTTCGCCGAGCGCGCGAGATCGTCGGGTTCGCTGCCGCCGAGTTGCAGTGCGACCGGCGCTTCGTCGGGCGTAAACGCGAGATGACGCGGAACGTCGCCGTGCAGCAGCGCGCCGGTCGTCACCATTTCCGTGTAAAGCCACGTATGGCGCGAAATCATCCGATGCAGCGAGCGGCAATGACGATCCGTCCAGTCCATCATCGGCGCGACGGATACGCGGCGGGGACTGGGAGTATGAGGTAAAGACATGGGACGGGCAGGCGGCTTGAATCAAAGTAGTAATTTTACCGCAAGGTCTGAAACCGCCCAGCGCGTGGAAGGCATGTGACTTTCGTGAATGATGCAGGTGCCGGTTTGTCAATCCTCAATGCCCATGTCCCCCCATCCCGCCACCACTGGTCCACGAACTCCCGCCGCCGTGCATGCCTCCCTCTGCACCGCCATGCCATCCGCCGTTCCCGCCATGCCATCCGCCGGTCCCGCCGTGCCAGCCACCGCCGTGCCAGCCACCGCGTCCGTGCCAGTACCCATGTCCGTAATAGCAGCATGGGCCGCCAAAACCGCCGTAGATACCGACCGAGCCATACACCGGTCCGTAGTAGGGCGGTCCATACGCATAAGGATAGTAGGGCTGCGCATACGGATAGCCGTATTCCGCGGGTGGCGCGACGACGCATCCGGTAAAGCTCGCTGCCGCAGCCGCTAGCAACGTCATCGGTGCAATGAGCCTGCTCACGGTTCTCTCCTGCACATAAACATCAGAAACGCCGCACGCAATGGAGTTCAGCGGTATTTGTGTCCGGGCGTTACCGCATGGGCGCGGCGGCACGCGCTCGGGGACGCGACCACGCGAGCCATTGCCACGACGCTCAATTCTCCCGTCAATCTTCCCGCGCGTTACCGATCAGCGCTGCGGTAACACTTCGTTAACGATCCGAAACGCTACTGAAGGGCACGGCTGCTAAGTTCCTCGGACGATTCGTCTTTGAGTCCGCAGCGATGCGCGTGCCTGTGCGGCAATCCACGCTTCAGCTCGACGCAAACAACCTACTCGCCTGTGAAGCCGCCGGCCGCTCACCATCGCGCCAGCCTTTTTCCGGCCCTCACTAGCGATCCACCGCCGTCAATGAAACCCGATCCCCTCCCGGACACCGCCGCGCAATGGCTCGCCGAAGGCAACGCCTGCATCGCGCGCGGCGATCTCGAAGCCGCGCTGCGATGTTTCGCATCCGCGTGCGCGCTAGAGCCTGCCGAAGCCATCCATTACGAGCGCCGCGCCGCGACGCTTGCCGCGCTGAGCCGCTTTGCCGAAGCGGAGGCCGGTTATCGCGTGGCGATCGCGCGCGATCCGCATGACCCCGATTTGCATCACGGACTCGGCTGGGTGCTCGAGCAGTTGCATCGGCTCGAGGCGGCCGTCGACGCCTATCGAGAAGCGGTGCGTCTGAATCCGCTCGCCGCCGGTTCGAGCAACAACATGGGCAACTGTCTGCAGGCGCTCGGCCGTTTCGACGAAGCGCACGAGGCCTACCGACGCGCGATCCACGGCGCGCCGCGCGTGCCGCTCTACTACCGCAACTTCGTGCAGACCAGGCGCCTCGCTGCCGACGACCCCGTCTTCGCGCAACTGGAGCAGCTTGCCGGCGACGCCGCATCGCTCGACCGTGCCGACCAGGCCGAGCTGCACTTCGCGTATGGCGCGGCGCTGTCCGGCGTAGGCCGCGACGATGCCTCGTTTGATCATCTGCTTAAAGGCAATGCGCTATACCGCGAGGGCATGCGCTACAACGAGGCGGAATCGCTTGGACTGTTCGGGCGCTTGCCCGAACTGTTCGACGCGGATGCGCTCGCGGCGGCACGCGGTATCGGCGATCCGTCAACGGCACCGATCTTTATCGTCGGTATGCCGCGCTCCGGCTCGACCTTGATCGAGCAGATTCTCGCGAGTCATCCGCGCGTGTTCGGCGCGGGCGAATGCACCGAATTCGGCGAGGCACTGGTCCAATGCGTTCGGCGTGATGCAGGCGATCCTTTGCGAATCGACGTCGAGGCGTTGGAGGAAGCGGGCGCGGCGCAGTGGAGCGCGCTCGGCGCGGACTATCTGCGACGGATGCAGCGCCTGTTCGCGCAATCCGACGGACAGGTCGCACGCTTTACCGACAAGTATCCGTTCAACTTCATCAACGTCGGCTTCATTCATCTCGCGCTGCCGAACGCGCGCATCATCCATAGCCGCCGTTCGCCGTTGCAGACCTGTCTGTCGATTTTCTCGCGCGTTTTTCACGACGTGCCGTTCGGCTACGACCTCGGCGAACTGGGCCGCTATTACCGCGCGTACGATGCGTTGATGGCGCACTGGCGGCGCGTGCTGCCCGCCGGCGTGATGATCGAGATCGAGTACGAGCGGCTGGTCGACGATTTCGAAGCGAACGTGCGTCGCCTGCTCGCGCATTGCGGGCTCGAGTGGGACGAACGCTGCCTCGCGTTTCACGAGACGACGCGGCGTGTGAGCACCGCGAGTTCGGCGCAGGTGCGCCGGCCGCTGTATCGAACCTCGATGCGGCGCTGGCAGCCGCGTCGGGAATTGCTCGAACCGCTATGGGAAGGTCTTGGACCGGAACTGGCGGCGGCCGACGCTCAATGCGCGACGACCGACACGTGATGCAGCCACGGATACACGCCGGCAATGAACATCGCGTAGAGCGCGGCCATCGTCACGCCGGCGGCCGTGCCCCAGATGTCGCGCGAGGCCGCGCCCTGGCGAAAGTGCACAGGCAATCCGACCACCAGGTAGCCGATCACGAAGAACAGGACTACCGCGTGCACCGGCGACAGATCGTGGCCGAAGAATTCGATCAGCGCGGACAGGTTCAATTGGGACATGGCCGGACAGGCGATCACGAAGGCGGGGGATCGCACTGCGCCGGAACATATCGGAACGAGTCAACGAACGACGACTGAACCGCATCACTATCGACGTTTCACAACGCGACGACCTATGCCGATTAAAGGCCACGCAAACGCGATCCGCAAGAAAAAAACCTCGCTGAAATTAGACAGGCCTACATTGCTTGCAGCTCGCCTGCGGCGCGACTTTCAGCCGGCTTGGCAAGGCTTCGCGCGGCTCTCACGACGATCGTCTCAACGCTGCTCGCGCTTCGATTTGCGCAGCGGTTCGAGCAGCGGCTTCAAGCCGTTGTGATCGATCTCGTGCATCAACGCGAGCAGACGCCCGATCTCACCGGGCGGAAAGCCCTGGCTCGCGAACCAGTTCAGATAATGGCCGGGCAGGTCGGCGATCACGCGGCCTTTATATTTCCCGTAGGGCATCACGCGCGTGACCAGCAATTCGAGGTGTTCGTGATTCATGGCAACGAAGTCGTGATGAAGCGCGCATCCGGAGCGCGATGCGACGCATGGGCTCCGCATTCTAGCCTCGCTGCAGCTATTGCGCCGGCGTGGTAACGTCTGCGCTTTCCGTTCACCTCTTCAACAGGACAAGTTAGATGGAATACCGCAGACTCGGCGACTCCGACGTGCAGGTTAGCCTGATTGGTCTCGGCACGATGACGTGGGGCGAGCAGAACACCGAGCAGGATGCGCATGCGCAGATCGACTACGCGCTCGATCACGGCGTGAACCTGATCGATACCGCCGAAATGTATCCGGTGCCGCCGCGCGCCGAAACGCAAGGCTCGACGGAGCGCTACATCGGTACGTGGCTCGCGCAGCACAAGAGCGCGCGCGAGAAGATCGTGCTCGCCACCAAGATCGCGGGCCCCGCGCGTCAGCCGCACAATCCGCGTCATATTCGCGGCGAGGGCAACCAGTTCGATCGCAAGAACCTGACCGAGGCGCTCAACGACAGCCTCAAACGTCTGCAAACGGACTACGTCGATCTGTATCAACTGCACTGGCCGGATCGCAGCACGATGACGTTCGGCCGTCCGTCGTATCCGTGGGTCGACGACGCGTACACGGTGCCGATCGAGGAAACGCTCACGGTGCTCGCCGAATTCGTGAAGGCCGGCAAGGTGCGCCATATCGGCGTGTCGAACGAAACGCCGTGGGGCGTCGCGCAATTTCTGCGCGCGGCCGAAAAGCTCGGCTTGCCGCGCATCGTCAGCATCCAGAATCCGTACAGCCTGTTGAACCGCACGTACGAAGCGGGTCTGTCCGAGTATGCGCATCGCGACAACATCGGTTTGCTCGCGTATTCGCCGCTCGCGTTCGGCTGGCTGTCGGGCAAGTACGAAGGCGGCGCACGTCCGGCTGGCGCACGCATCACGCTGTTCGAGCGCTTCGCGCGCTACAGCAAGCCGCAAGCGGTGCAGGCGACCACGCGTTACGTCGAACTCGCGAAGCGGCACGGCCTGTCGCCCGCGCAATTCGCGCTCGCGTTCGTCAATAGCCGACCGTTCGTGACCAGCAATCTGATTGGCGCGACTTCGCTCGAGCAGTTGAAGGAGAATATCGCCAGCGCGAACGTGAAGCTGTCGCCGGAAGTGCTCGCGGAAATCGACCGGCTGCACGAACTGCAGCCGAATCCGGCACCTTGAGGTTGATGTAATCGCGACGTGCCTGCTGCGGTTGCCCCGGTCGAACGCCGGGGCGGCCGTCGCGAGCGGATTGGCGCTTCAGGCCAGTCGTCCGGATTCAAACCGCGGCTTTCGCCGCATCCGTCTGGCGCTTCGCCGCGTACGGCGAATTCTCGCCGAGATCCCAGAACAGTCCCGCCATGATCTGCAGGCCCTCGCGCACCACGGGTCCGAGCAGGTGCTCGTTGGGCGCATGCTGCGAGCAGGCCGGATACGAATGCGGCACCCAGATCGTCGGCAGACCGAGCGTGTCGGCGAATACCTCGTTCGGCAGCGTGCCGCCGAGGTTGGGCAGCACCGCGGTCTTCTTGCCGGTGGTTTGTTCCAGCGACGCGATCGCCCACCTCACCCACGGATCGTCCGGGTCCAGACGCGTGGCTGGCGCGCCGCGTTCGACGTCGATCTCGACCAGCTGAAAGCCATGCGCATCGAGATGCGCGCGCAGATGCTTGCCGAGGTTTTCCCAATCGGTGCCAACCACGAAACGTAGCTGGCAGACCGCGAACGCCGACGGTGGAATCGCGTTGACCGGGTTCTCCGGATTGCCCGCCTTGAAGGCCAGCACTTCGAAGCTGTTCCAGCCGAACACGCGCTCGGGCGCCGAAAGACCCGGCTCGCCCCAGTTGTCTTCGACGGCGGGGTCGCCAGGACCGCCGCCCACCGTGATGTCGGCAAGCGCGCCGCGCACGGCCTCGGGGATCGGCGGCGGACGCAGGCCCTCGACCGCGATCACGCCGCGCGCGTCGACCAGACTCGCGAGCGCGTTGGCGAGCACCGTCGCCGGGTTGCGCAGCAGGCCGCCCCAGTTGCCCGAGTGGTGCGCGCCCTCGCGCAGGTTTAGCGACAGCCTGAAATTGACCGCGCCGCGCGAGCCGAGAAACACGGTCGGACGACGCGCGGCGAGACGCGGACCGTCGGAGGCGATCAGCACGTCGGCGGCGAGTTCGTCGCGATGCGCATGGCAGATCACGTCGAGCCCCGGCGAGCCGGTTTCCTCACCCATCTCGATCAGCAGCTTCGTGTTGAAGCCGAGCTTGCCGTCACGTGCGGCGAGCGTGCTCGCGAGCGCGGCGAGGTTGATCGAGTGCTGGCCCTTGTTGTCGGCGGTGCCGCGACCGAACCAGCGCTCCCCTTCGACGGTCACCGCCCAGGGCGTCAGCGGCGCGCGCCACTGGCTGTCGTAGCCGCGCACGACGTCGCCATGGCCGTAGATCAGCACAGTCGGCAGATCATCGCCTTCGTGACGGCTGGCGATCAGGAACGGCCCGAAGCCTTCGACCGGGTTATCGACGATGCGCGTGCCAAAGCCGAGGCGTTGCGCTTCGGGCGTGATTTCATCGGTCAGATAAGACCGCAGCAGCGCGTCGCGACCGCTTTCCTGGCTTTCGGTGCGATAGCCGACGCGGCGATTCAGGTCGGCGAGAAAAGCGCCTGATTCGAAGTGCCGGGTGGCAAGCTCGATTGCCTGGTTGCGGCTCATGTCGATGTCTCCAAGGCGGGGAATGGGTGAGTGGGGCGCAGGGCCGCGACGCTCGATGGCTCGACGCGCGGCGTGGCGTGGCGTTCAGGCGAGCGAACCGTCCGGGATCTCATTGCGACCGATTCTAGAAGCACGCTATTTTTGTCACAATGATCGTGTTTCGAAGCTTGCATTGCTGGAAAGGCAAAGCGTCGCGTCACGGCTTCAACCACGGCTCCAACCCATGACATCGTTGCAACTGATTCGATCGAGGCGTCCCGGATGACCCGTTCCCTTCACGGCATCGCACTGCGTTATTTCGTTGAAGTCGCGCGCAGCGGCTCGCTGAGCGACGCGTCCGGGCGGCTGCACGTCGCAGTATCGGCGATCAGCCGGCAGATCGCGCGCCTCGAGAGCGAGCTCGGCGTGACGCTGTTCGAGCGGCGTCCGCGCGGCATGGCTTTGTCCGAAGCCGGTGAGCGGCTGCTCGCGTACGCGCAGCGCAGTCTGCTCGAAGCCGAGCACGTGATGAAGGAGATAGGCGGTCTCGCGAGCCTGCACGGCAGCCGGATCAAGATCGCGACCACCGAGGGCTTCGCGGTCGACTTCCTGCCCACGGCAATTGCGGATTTCGGCAGCAAGCACCCTGGCATCGAATTCACGCTGAGCGTGATGTCGCCGGGCGCAGCGACCCGCCTGGTGCGCGACGGCGACGTCGACATCGCGTTGTCGTTCAGCCTCGCGCCGGAGAAGGGCGTCAAGGTCGAGCACACCGAACGCGCGCCGGTGTTCGCGCTGCTGCGCACCGATCATCCGCTCGCGGCGCGCGCGAAGCTGTCACTCGCCGAGGTGAGCCGCTATCCGATCGTGCTGTCGGAGGCTGGCACGACGATTCGTCAATTGATCGATATCACCTGCGCGCTCGAAGGCATCCTGCTCGAGCCGGACCTGATCTGTAACCACAGCGGTTCGATCTATCGCTATGCGCAGAAGTCCGGCGCGATCATGTTCACGGGGCTGCTGTCAGTGCGCGACCGCTACGCCGAGGACGGCTTCGTCGTGATTCCATTGACCGATCCGCAGATGCGCCAGCGCAGTATCCAGGTGCAGACGATGGCGGGGCGCGAGTTGCCGCCTTCGGTGCGGGCGTTTCGCGACCATCTGGTCACGCGGATCGCCGGTGTGAAGCCGGCCGGGGCGCTCGCGTCGAAATCGGCCCAAAGTCGCAGCAAGCGCACGCCGCGGCGCCCGCGAACCGATGCATGAAATGCGACACGTACCACGCACTAAGCGGCAAATGTTCTCCAGGAATCCGAATCACGACCTAAACTGTGGTGGACGGTCACGACGGCCCTTTGAATACGACTCTGATGGTGCGCGCAACGATCAGGAAAACAGCAGAGCAATGACAGTCGAACCGCGGACATGCCGCGCAGCCCACGATGCTGCAACGCACACCAGCGGCGGCATGTGGACCCCAAAAGAAACGCGGCGCGTCGTCCCTACGGCGCGTCGCCCACAACAATAGAGCGATAGGACCAACACATCCATGGCGCAACAGAAAACCAATCCAAAACTCGAGCAGGCGCTCACGCGCGGCGATCTCGCGATCCGTCAGGCAAACTCGGCGAGAGCGACCGCGTTGTTGCGTGCGCTCGCCAAGATGATCGTCGATGCATCGGCGACCATCGGCGTGGAAGCCTTTACGCTAATTCACGACGGCGACAGGATCTACGATCCCGCCGACGGTTTGTGGCCGCAGGCGCTGCTGATCTCGCTCGACGGACCGGTCGAGGACTCCGATCCTGACGAATTGCGCACGGTGCGGCTGATCGCGGACGATCCGGGCACTGTATTCCGGGTCGAATGGCAGCGCGCCGATGGCAAGATCGGGCGTCACGAGGGCGGGCCGTTCGCGACGGTCGCGTTCATCTCCGATGTCGACATTCCGTGGAACGATGACGAGAACTGACGTGGCGCGGTGTGGCGCGGGGGCATGCACGATGCGCCCGCGCGTTGGGCTTACTTCATCATGCGGCGCCGGAACAGGATCGCCGAGACAATGAAGCCACCGATTGCATAAGCGGCCAGCACGCTCACATGCAGCGCGGCGTGATCGATCGGCCGGCCGAGCATCGCCGGGCGCATCAGATCGACCGCATTGGCGAGTGGCAGCGCGGCGGTCACGGCCTGTGCGGCCGCGGGCAGTTGCGAGGTCGGAAAGAACACGCCGGAGAGCAGCAGCATCGGTGTGAGCACGAGCGTCTGATAGAACATGAAAAAGTCGTACGACGGCGCGAGCGCCGTCACGATCATCGCGAGGCTCGCGAACGCGAGACCGGCCAGCACGACGATCGGCAGCGCGAGCAGCATCGACGGAAAATTCGCATAGCCGAGCGCGCCCGCCACCAGCATGATCGCCACACCGGACAACACGGATTTGCTCGCGGCCCACACCACCTCGCCTAGCACGATATCGCCGAGCGTGAGTGGCGTATGCATGATCGCTTCCCACGTGCGCTGCACGTGCATGCGTGAAAAGCCCGAATACATCGACTCGAAGCTCGCCGACATCATCACGCTCGAGGCCACCGTGCCCGCCGCCAGAAACGAGATATACGACACGCCGTCGACGTGCCCGACCATCAGTCCGAGCCCGAGGCCAAGACCGAACAGATAGATCATCGGATCGGCGAGGTTGCCGAACATCGACGCGATCGCGAGTTTCTTCCACACCAGATAGTTGCGGCGCCACACCGCGATCCAGTTCATGGCGTTGGCGGGGAAGGCACCGAACGGCTCCTGTGCCGATGGCGTGCCGTCGTGAGTTTCGTAAGTGCGTGCGTCCATGAAGTGCCTCGTTGCGTAATCAGTCCTGCATCTCGCGTCCGGTGAGCCGCAGAAATACATCCTCGAGATTCGCCGGCCGATGCAGATAGCGCAAATCGGCCCGCTGTTTGAGCCGCGCATGCACGGGTTGCGCATCGTTCACATAACAGAACAGCGTCTCGCCGCTGATCTCGGTGCGCTCGGCGAGCGGCGCGAGTTCGTCGCGCAACGCAAACGGATCGGGACCGTAGATTTCGATCACGTCGCAGCCGATCTCGGACTCGATCAGCGCGCGCGGCGCACCCTCGGCAATCTTGCGTCCTTCCTCGATCACGCACAGCCGATGACAAAGCCGTTCGGCTTCTTCCATGAAGTGCGTGGTCAGCAGAATGGTCTTGCCGCGCGCGAGCAGCGAGCGCAGCCGTTCCCAGATCAGATGGCGCGCTTGCGGGTCGAGACCGGTGGTTGGCTCGTCCATGATCAGCACGTCGGGATCGTTGATCAGTGCACGCGCGAGCGTGAGGCGCCGCTTCATGCCGCCCGACAGCTCGCTCACACGGGCGTCCGCCTTGTTCTCGAGGCGTGCGAATTCGAGCAGACCCGGCACCGCCGCGCGACACTGCGAGGCGCTCAGGCCGAAGTAGCGGCCGAACACGAGCAGATTTTCACGCACCGTGAAATCGGGATCGAGGTTGTCGAACTGCGGCACAACGCCCACGCGCGAGCGCGCGATGCGCGCGCGGCCCGGGATCGGCTCGCCGCATAGGCGGATCGCGCCGGCGTTGGGCGCCGCGATGCCTAGCAGCATGCGCAACGTAGTGGTCTTGCCGGCGCCGTTGGGGCCGAGCAGCCCGAAGCATTCGCCGGCGTTCACATGAAAAGACAATCCATCGACGACTGTTTTTTCGCCGTAGTTTTTCCTGACCTGATGGAATTCGATGGGGGCGGCGGGCATAGGTCGAGCAAGACTCCGAAAGAGGTCATAACGTAAGGGCAAGACACACAACATACCTGCGCGACACGCATTGCGCACGCGCGGCCGCGAGGGCTGCGAAGCCGCTCATTCTAGGGTATCGGCCGCTGATGCGAACGGGTGTCCGGGAACGCGTCATGCGTAGGGTGCGTGGTGCTGCCGGGTGCCGTTGTTTGCCGGTGGCGCGACTGGGCCGCCACACGGCCCCTGGAGCGCCGCCGCAACGTTCGGACGCGAGGTTTTGCGGCGCGGCATTCGTGTGCAAACGTTGTCTCCAGTCGCCCAACGCTTGTGCACACTGGATTAGCATGCACCGACTTTGGACCTGGCGTTTTCCATCCCTTGCAAGCCGGATTGCGGCGCACCATGATTGATTCAGACCGCGCTTTCGCGCGAACGGAGAAAAATGATGGCGAGCTACCAGAAAATCCTGTTGTGCTATGACGGCTCGCGCGAAGGCCGCAAAGCCCTGCGGTGCGGCGCCGATCTGGCGTTGGACCTGAAGGCGGAAACACATCTGCTGTCGGTCGTCGACATGCGTTCGAGCATCGCGCAAAGCGCGGGCCTGTTGACTGACGTCGCCTGCGGCAGCTTCGAAAAAACGGCCCGTGAGATCTTGCAGGAGGGTGTGAACTGGCTGACCGAGCGCGGCGTGAACGCGCAAGGGCATTTCGCGTTCGGTCATCCGATCGACGAGATCGCCAATCTCGCCAACGAGTTGCAGGTCGACCTCGTGGTGGTCGGCCATCGCTGCCGGACCGGTTTGTCGCGCTGGTGGATGGGAGCGGGCAACACGCCGCTGCTCGACCGGGTGTCGTGCAGCATTCTGGTGGCATGCTCGTCCGGGCAGGAGCAGCAGCAGGCGGCTGCGGCGTGAGGTTAGCCGCCCGGCAAGCCCATCACGTCAGCCTCACTCGTTCAGATTGATCGCCGCGAGCTTCCACGTGACCAGGCCTTCGCGACGGAAGATGGCCGAGTAATTCGCGCTGCCTTCGCCACGCCGGAACGTGATGACAAATTCATTGAGACTGCGATAGCCGGCCGTGCTCTGACGCGCGGGCGGCGGCGCACTCGCCTGATTGGCGCCCGCGGCCGGTGCGGCCGGCGCTTCGCCGCCCGCGGCTGGCGGTGCGGCCGGTTGCTCGCCCGGCGTGCCGCGAGGCGGCATGCCGTTCAGGAGCGCCGCGACACCGTCGGGTGTCGCATAGGCATCGACGAGCGGGCCGATCAGCGTCACGCCAATCACCGCCCCGATCGTGGCCATCTTGTTGCCGGCGTCCGCTTCGAGCCGGCGTGTCAGCATGTCGGCCACCTGCTGTTTCAGACTGTCGCGTAGCGCGGGAAAGTCTACGTACTGATTGACCGTTTGCACATCTCGCGCATCCGCTGCGCGTTTGAGATTGTTCACCGCGATATACGGTGACGCATAAACAAACCCCAGCGCGGCAATCACGATCACCACGATCAGCGTGATCAGCAGCGGCCGGGTGGCGCTGCCCTGTGTGCGTTTCGGAACTGTCATCGAATGGGACTCCACGTCAGTGATGATCTAACGTCGACCACGGCGAGGTCGAAACGATCCCATAACACGCGAACATCTGAACATCCGAAATGCGCCTTGGATGCGTGCTCAGAATTCGCTCACGCTTCGAACGCCGCGCCGTGCACGTTGGCTTCTTCGGCTATGCAACGGTCGATCATACGGCATACGGCGTCGACCGTGCCGACCATGATCAATCGCGACGGTCCATGATAGACCCGCACCGGCGCGCGACGCGCAGGCTCCGCTATGTTCAGCGCCGCGTTCAGCGACACGCGTGCGAACGCCGGCAACGACGACGGCAGTCCGGAAGCTTCGACAGGCTCGTCGAACAGCGACGGCGTGCGCGCCGCGGGCGCCTCGACGAGCGCGCAGGGCGTGAGCTTGCGCAGATGGCGCAGACGACCGAACTGGCGAAAAGGCAGCAAGCGGGCAAGGCGTTCCATGAGTCTCTCCAGGCTATACGACGTCGATGCGGGCGTAAATGCGGCTTGGGCTGACCAAACCGGCGCGAACGTTCCTGTTGCAGCTAAAGATCAGAACTCGCTGGGGCGGATCAGGCCGACCGCGATTCCTTCGAGTGCGAAATCCGCGCTCCCGGTTTCAACGAAGATGTTGTCGTAATCGGGGTTTTCGGCGATCAGTTCGATGCCGTTCGGCCGGCGCTTCAGACGCTTGACCGTTACGTCGTCGCCGAGCCGCGCAATGATGATCTGGCCGTCTTTCGCTTCGCTGCGCTTTTGCACCGCGAGCAGGTCGCCGTCGAGAATGCCCGCGTCGCGCATCGACAGGCCGCGCACCTTCAGCAGGTAGTCGGGCTTGCTCGAGAACAGCGCCGGGTCGCACGCGTAGTGCTGCGAGATATGTTCCTGCGCGAGGATCGGGCTACCCGCCGCGACCCGGCCGATCAGCGGCAGCGACAACTGCATCAGGCCCGCGTGCGGCAGCGTGAACTGGTGCGGCGCATCCTCCTGCCCGGACAGCAGGCGGATGCCGCGCGACGCGCCGGCTGCGAGTTCGATCACGCCCTTGCGCGCCAGCGCGCGCAGATGCTCTTCCGCGGAATTGGCCGAGCTGAAACCGAGTTCGGCGGCAATTTCCGCGCGGGTGGGCGGAAAACCGGTGCGTTCGATCGCGCGGCGGATCAGATCGAAAACCTGCTGCTGTCGTGCGGTGAGTTTTGTCATGGCCACTGTATGTATGAACAGGTGACTGTATTTTTATACAGTATTCGGCGCATTTCAAGCTTTACTTTAAGTTCGACGCGAGGGGGCGCTGCGGCGTCGCTGATCGGCGACATCACGCCACTTTCGACGTCCGAACGGCCGGCGCATCTGTCGTTACCACTTTTGAGTATTAAAAAATGAAGAAACATTATTTTTAATGATGAAAGCTCTTCGATAGACTGGCCTCCGGCTTGGCGCTCATGTGCACGTGACCGCGACGCAGAAGAACACCAAACGCTCATCAGCGGACCATCACGCGGAGAAAAACAGAGATGAACGATCGCCATATGGAGCTTGCGGCTCGAACCAGAAAACTGATCGCGGCTCTCGCCGTCGGCGCGGCGGGCACGCTCGGCATGTTGGGCGCAAGCGGCGTCGCGCACGCCGACACCACGCTTCTGAACGTTTCTTACGATCCGACGCGCGAGCTGTATCAGGACGTCAATCAGGCATTCGGCAAGCAATGGCAGGCGAAGACGGGCGAGACCGTAACCTTCAAACAGTCGCACGGCGGCTCGGGCGCGCAGGCGCGCTCGGTGCTCGACGGCTTGCAGGCCGACGTCGTCACGCTCGCACTCGCCTACGACATCGACGCGCTCGCGAACAAGGGCCTCGTCGACAGGAACTGGCAGAAGCGTCTGCCGGACAATGCGTCGCCGTACACATCGACGATCGTGTTTCTCGTGCGCAAGGGCAATCCGAAGCACATCAAGGATTGGGACGATCTGGTGAAGCCGGGCGTGTCGATCGTGACACCGAATCCGAAGACCTCGGGCGGCGCGCGCTGGAACTATCTGGCCGCGTGGGCGTACGCCGAGCATCAGCCGGGCGGCAACGACCAGAAGGCAAGGGAGTTCGTCGGCAAGCTGTACAAGAACGCCGGCGTGCTCGATTCGGGCGCGCGCGGCGCGACCACGAGCTTCGTGCAGCGCGGTATCGGCGACGTGCTGATCGCGTGGGAGAACGAGGCGTTTCTGTCGGTGAAGGAGTTTGGTCCGGACAAGTTCGAGATCGTCGTGCCGTCGGCGAGCATCCTCGCCGAGCCCCCGGTCGCGGTGGTCGACAAGGTCGTCGACAAACATGGCACGCGCAAGCTTGCCGAGGCGTATCTGAACTTCCTGTATAGCGAGGAGGGTCAGGAGATCGCCGCACGCAATTTCTATCGTCCGCGTTCTAACAAGGTTCCGGCCGACCTGACCGCGAAGTTTCCGAAGCTGAAGCTCTACACGATCGACGATTCGTTCGGTGGCTGGGCCAACGCGCAGAAGACGCACTTCGCGGACGGCGGCGTGTTCGATTCGATCTATCAGCCGCAGTAAAAACCGCCGTCTGAAGTTCAGGCAGAGGAAAGAGGGCGCGCCCAATCGGCGCGCTTTCGGCTAACCGGACGCCGGTGGCCGGCAGTACCGCAGTACCACGACAACACGACAACTCAGCAACACGAAAAACAGCGCGAGCATCAACCATGAACGAGTATCCAGCATGACCACGTTGACCTTCCGCAAGCCGAGCGCATTGCCCGGTTTTGGCCTGACACTCGGCATCACGGTGGCTTATCTGAGCCTCGTGGTGCTGATCCCGTTGGCGGCGACCTTTCTGAAAACCGCGACGCTCGACTGGGACCAGTTCGTGCGGGCGGTCACCTCGCCGCGCGTGCTCGCTTCATATCGGCTGACGTTTTTCTCGGCGCTCGGCGGCGCGCTGATCAACGCAGTGTTCGGCTTTCTCGTCGCGTGGGTGCTGGTGCGCTACACGTTTCCGTTCAAGCGCATCGTCGATGCGGTCGTCGATCTGCCGTTCGCGCTGCCCACCTCGGTCGCGGGCATTTCGCTCGCGGCCGTGTATGCGGGCAACGGCTGGATCGGCCAGCTCCTCGCGCCGCTCGGCATCAAGATCGCGTTCACGCCGGCCGGTGTGCTGGTCGCGCTGACGTTCATCGGCTTGCCGTTCGTCGTGCGCACGGTGCAGCCGGTGCTCGAGGAGTTCGAGCGCGAGCAGGAGGAAGCGGCCGCGTGCCTCGGCGCGTCGCGCTGGCTCACGTTTCGCCGCGTCGTGCTGCCGGCTGTGTTCCCGGCGCTCCTGACCGGCTTCGCGCTCGCCTTCGCGCGCGCGCTCGGTGAATACGGCTCGGTGATCTTCATCGCCGGCAATGTGCCGATGAAGTCGGAGATCACGTCACTGCTGATCATCACGAAGCTCGAGCAATACGACTATGCGGGCGCGACGGCCCTCGCGGTCGTGATGCTGGTCGTGTCGTTCCTGATGCTGCTGTTGATCAACACGTTGCAGTGGTATCTGCAGCGGCGCACGAGCCGCGGCAACGCAGGGCCGGCGCCGGTGGCCACGAACGTCGCCGTCATCGGTGGAGGTGTGCAATGAGCCGCGTTCCGACGAATCCGGCGAGCGCAGCGCGTCGCCCCGATCCGGTCAGCGAGCCGCGCGTCGTGCGCTGGCTGCTGATTGGCCTCGCGCTGCTGTTTCTCGCGCTGTTTCTGGTCGTGCCGCTCGCCGCGGTGTTCTATCAGGCGCTGAACAAGGGACTGCGTTTTTACTTCGAAGCGCTTGCCGATCCGGATGCGCTGTCGGCCATCAAACTGACGCTGATCACCGCGGCGATCGCGGTGCCGCTGAACCTCGTGTTCGGCCTCGCGGCGTCGTGGTGTATCGCGAAGTTCGAATTCCGCGGCAAGGCGCTCCTGACCACGCTGATCGATCTGCCGTTCTCGGTGTCGCCGGTGATATCCGGTCTGATCTACGTGCTGATGTTCGGCGCGCAGGGCTGGTTCGGCCCGTGGCTCGAGGATCACAACGTGCAGATCATCTTCGCGGTGCCGGGCATCGTGCTCGCGACGATCTTCGTGACGTTCCCCTTCGTCGCGCGCGAACTGATTCCGCTGATGCAGGCGCAGGGCAACGACGAGGAAGAAGCCGCGCGCGTGCTCGGCGCGTCGGGCTGGCAGACGTTCCGTCGTGTCACGCTGCCGAACGTGAAATGGGGTCTGCTGTACGGCGTGATTCTGTGCAATGCGCGCGCGATGGGCGAGTTCGGCGCGGTCTCGGTCGTGTCGGGCCATATTCGCGGGCAGACCGACACGATGCCGCTGCATGTAGAAATCCTCTACAACGAATACAACTTCTCGGCCGCGTTCGCCGTGGCGTCGCTGCTCGCGCTGCTCGCGCTCGTGACGCTTGGGCTGAAGCTGCTGGCCGAGCGTCATATGTCGGCGGAGCTGTCGGCCGCGCGCGAGGTGCCCGCGTATGCGGGGCCGGTGCCGTCCGGTGCTTCGCAGGCCGGTAGTGTGCAGTCCGCTTCTCATTCGTTTTTCGTCAACGCCACGCCTGCGTCGCAGCGACATCCGCTCAAGCAAGGAGAGCTGTAAATGGGTATCACCGTTCGTAACCTGCAAAAGCGCTTCGGCGATTTCGTCGCGCTCGACAACGTGTCGCTCGACTTTCCGCCGGGCGAACTCGTCGCGCTGCTCGGGCCGTCGGGCTGCGGCAAGACGACGTTGCTGCGCGTGATCGCCGGTCTCGAATACGCGGACGGCGGCCAGGTCGAGCTGCAAGGCCAGGACGTCGCGGCGGTCGGCGCGCGTGAGCGCGAAGTAGGCTTCGTGTTCCAGCATTACGCGCTGTTCCGTCATATGACGGTGTTCGAGAACGTCGCGTTCGGGCTGCGCGTGAAGCCACGCAAGGAGCGTCCATCGGAGAAGGTGATTCGCGAGAAAGTGCACGAGCTGCTGAAGCTCGTGCAGCTCGACTGGCTCGCGCAGCGCTACCCGTCGGAGCTCTCGGGTGGTCAGCGGCAGCGCATCGCGCTCGCGCGCGCATTGGCCGTGGAGCCGAAGGTGCTGTTGCTCGACGAGCCGTTCGGCGCGCTCGACGCGAAGGTGCGCAAGGAACTGCGCAGCTGGCTGCGTCGCCTGCACGACGATCTGCATATCTCGACGATCTTCGTCACGCACGATCAGGAAGAAGCGCTCGAAGTCGCCGATCGCATCGTTGTGCTCAATCGCGGGCATGTCGAGCAGGTAGGCAGCCCGCAGGATGTGTACGACCATCCGCAGACGCCATTCGTCTACGAGTTCCTCGGCGCGGCGAACCGTCTGCACGGCAACGTCGATGCGCAAGGCTTTGTCGTCGATGGCGCCGCGCTGCCGGTTTCAATCACGGCTGGTTTCAGCGGTCCTGCGTTCGGTTACGTGCGGCCGCACGATC
Organism: Paraburkholderia sp. HP33-1; assembly: GCF_021390595.1. NCBI lineage: Bacteria > Pseudomonadati > Pseudomonadota > Betaproteobacteria > Burkholderiales > Burkholderiaceae > Paraburkholderia > Paraburkholderia sp. HP33-1. Next base: position 1,489,653 of record NZ_JAJEJR010000001.1, read on the forward strand.
TGCAGCTGTATCCGCGGGCGGCGGGGCATCGCGAGGGCATCGTCGTCGACGTGCGGCGCGTGGTGACGCTCGGCGGCTCGGTGCGCGTCGAGCTCGCGAGCCGCGAAGGTAACCTGCTCGAAGCCGAACTCGATCGCGAAACGTGGCGCGATCTGCAACTCGCGGTCGGCGACGGCGTGACCGCGGTGCCGCGCGCGCTGCGCGTTTTTCCGGAGACAAATCGATGAATTTCCAGCAGTTGCGCTTCGTGCGCGAGGCCGTGCGTCAGAACATGAACCTGACCGAAGTCGCAAACGTGCTTTACACGTCGCAGTCTGGCGTATCGAAGCAGATCAAGGATCTCGAGGACGAACTCGGCGTCGATATTTTCATTCGCCGCGGCAAGCGCCTGACGGGCCTCACCGAGCCGGGCAAGGCGGTGCATCAGCTGATCGAGCGAATGCTGCTCGATGCGGAGAACCTGCGCCGCGTCGCGCGTCAGTACGCGGATCAGGACAGCGGCCACCTCGTCGTCGCGACCACGCATACACAGGCACGCTACGCGCTGCCGAAGGTGGTCCGGCAGTTCACGTCGGTGTTCCCGAAAGTGCATCTGGCGCTTCGTCAGGGCAGCCCGCAGCAGATCGCGCAGATGATCATCAACGGTGAGGCGGACATCGGCATCTCGACCGAGGCGCTCGACCGCTTCCCCGACATCGTCACGTTCCCGTGCTATTCGTGGCATCACGTTGTGGTCGTGCCGAAGGATCATCCGCTCGTCGGCCGCTCGAATCTGACGCTCGACGAGATCGCCGAATTCCCGATCGTCACCTACGACCAGGACTTCACGGGCCGCTCGCATATCGATCAGGCGTTCGCCAAAGCGGGCGCGTTGCCCGACGTCGTGCTGACCGCGATCGATGCCGACGTGATCAAGACCTACGTCGAGCTCGGCATGGGCATCGGCGTGGTCGCCGCCATGGCCTACGATCCGAAACGCGACACTGAACTCGTCGCGTTGGATACGCAGCATCTGTTCGAGGCGAGTACGACGCGCGTCGGCTTGCGCAAGGGGACATTCCTGCGCGCGTACGCGTATCGGTTGATCGAAATGTTCGCGCCGCAGCTGAACGAGGCAGATATCGCGGCGCAGTTGCGCGAGGCTGCTTAGACTCGCGGCTGGAGCAGCTGGAACAGTTGGCAGCGAACTCAGCAGCCTTTACGAAATATTCGCTAAGGTGTACATCGCAATTTTTCTTGAACCAGTGACTATGTCGCGCGCTCATACAATCGGATCCATGTGAAAAGGAAACCACATGTCTGATTTTCATCTTACCTCGGGTGACAGTGCCGCTGGGGCGCTACGCTACGCGATAGATTCACTTGGTTTGACGGGGGAGGTATTTTGCTTCCGCGACGACTACGCTCTCGGGCCCTTGTCGATGGAACTGAGACCTGCATTTCGGCAATATATTTTTCGCAATCAGATACCTGTCGGTTCAGAACCGGACGATTTTCCTCATGACAAGCGTAATCCATGGGACTTACTGCGCCAACGTATCGAAAGCGATCGTCCAGAACGAACAATAATTTGGACAAGCGGAGGTGGATCGGATCAGGTATTCCGACGAATAGCTTGCCGATACTTGACGGATCCAACAGCGCGCGTGTTGCAAGTAGAGGTGCCGGCACCACCGTTTGGTGGCTGCCATTCCGTTGCTCACCACGCACCAGAAGATCTGGTGCAGTTTCTGTCGACCTCTATTGTCCTATCCTCCGCCGAGCGACAAGGTCTAGCGGAGGAATTCGACGCGATCGCAGCACGCCCGGAACAGTTGCGAGAATACGATGAAGGTGGATTTTTTCGGTTCCGCAATCTGGATGCTTACGATGACTGGCTGCTGAACCGTTGCACGACCTACTGGAGACCTACGCAAATCATCGTGGGCGAACTGATGGAGCAAATGCGGCAGCATGACCCGCGCAATGGCAAAGGTGATGCTTTTTGGGCCTCACGTCTTCAACAATTGGTTGAGGATGGTCGGATCGAGGCAGACAAAGCCGATGCGACGGTGTGGCAATACCGCGTTCGCAAGATTGGCGACCCGGCTTGAAATTGCGAGTTAAGTGTATTTGCAGGAACAGGAGCCGGCAGTCGGGCGTGTGGTAAATGTTGAGTTTCGGTCAGTCCGGCGACACCTCAATACCGTACATCTCCAGGAGATTACGTGTAGCGCGATCGCCATCGACAATCCTGGCGAAGTCGACACCGGCGGCGACAATGGCACGAGCACTGGAGATGAAACGACGGGCACGAACGCCGGTGGGGAACTCATATTCACTGGACTTCTGACTCTCGGCCCAGGGACGTCGATCGAGACGCCATCGATTACCACTGGGTCTGGATCTCCTGGCGCCAGCAGCATATGCTGCAGATGGCGCGAGATCCAGCGACGCAACTGGTTCGGATTGACGTCGTGATCCATGGCCGCCCGGGCAATCGACACGCCCGGTTTCGGCCAACCACCAGTCTGCTTCCAAGGACTTGTTTCTCTGTCATCACGGTCTGAGTGCATGTGTCCACACGGGCGCTTAGCTTCTGACCTTCTGTCCTTCATTGGAAGGGCGTCGTTTATTGACCGCATAAAAAAACGAGTCTTGCCGTTCCCGGCAAGACTCGTTCACTACGCCCACTACACAACTATTGGATTAACGGATTTCCTGCTTTTTACGTGACATGGCTGTTAGAACTCGTAGCCAACCTGAGCACGTACGCCAGCGTCGCCAGTCGACGTGACCGACACCGCAGCGTTGACGAGCCACTTATTGTTCCGTGAGCGGTACGTGGCTCCTACTGCTGCGGCGCTGCCGCCCTTATACGTCGCGCCACCCGCTGCGACGATCGTTTTGCCCGGACCCGACGGCGTCATGTTCGGCATTGCCATCGATGCTGCGATACCGGCATAGGCGTTCTTCGCGACGTTGTTGATTGCCTGGTTGGTCGCGTTGATACGCTGATCCGTGTAGTTGTTGGCCTGCTGAACGCCCTGTGCGACCGAGCTGTTCATCTGACCGACATTGACTGCATCCGTGTCCGCCGTACCCGCTGCGACGTTGGTGATCTGGCGTGCGTTACCCGCCGAACCCACCGACACCGAGTTGTCGCGATCCGTCACCGAACCCTGACCCAACGCCACCGAGTTCGCATGGTCTGCCTGCGAGTCCGTGCCGATCGCCGTCGAGTTGACGCCGGTCGCCGCCGCGTTGTCGCCCACTGCCACCGCGTTGTCCGCTGCTGCATTGGCGTTTGTCCCGACCTCCGTGCTGCCCACACCCGTACCCGGCATCGCTGCATTGGCCACTGGGACATTGCTGCTGTCCGACGACGAAGCATCCGGGGTGACCGGTTGGATGTTCGACACCTGGGAACCGAGATCCTTCACCTGGCCGTTGAGATCCGTCACCTGGTCCTGCAACGCCGACAGCTGGCCGTAGTTCACCGCGTCGTACTGGCTCGTGCCGTTCGCCACATTGGTCAGGATCACCGGACCTGCGCTCAGGCTTCCGCCCAACGTCACGGAACCGAAGTTCACCGAGCCGTCAGCGTGACGGTCATACTGCACCACGCCCGACAGCTGCGTCCCGACATCGCCCACCTGGGTCTGCAGCTTCGTGATGTCCGTGGTGTGCTGCGTCACCCGGTCATCGAGGTTGGTGACGGCGTCGCCCACGGTATGCACCGTCGTACCGCCCACGCTGTAGCTCGGGGCCGAGATCGTGCCGTCCGCGTTCACCGTCGAGCCACCGCCCAGACCCGCGGCCACGCTCGCCGAGTTCGCATACAGCTGGCTGCCGTTGATGGCTTCCTTGCTGCTAGCAGCAACCGCACCGTCGGCCACGCCGGCGAGCGTGCGTGCGCCATCGGTACCGGTGAAGTCCACCGTCGTGCCGTCCAGACCCCTGGCCACCGTGATGACCTTGCTGGTCGCATCCTGCTGCACCAGGCCCACGACGCCGCCGTCGAGTTGCTGCGTCAGGTTCGTGACCGAGCCTTCCACGTTGCTCACACGGCCGTCGATGCTGGTGACGCGGTTGTCCACCGTGGTCACGCGGCTGTCCAGGCCGGTGATGTTCGTCGTGTTGGTCGCGATGTCCGCCGTGTTCGCCGTCACGCTCTGGTTGGTCACGTACAGCTGCGAACCGTTGACCGCTTCGGTGCTGGTGGCGCTCAGCGCACCGGCGTTCACGCCGCTCAGCGTGCGCACGCCATCGGTACCGGCGAAGTCCACCGTCGTGCCGTCCAGGCCCTTGGCCACCGTGATGTTTCCGGTGGTGGCATCCTGCTGCACCAGGCCGACACTGCCGCCGTCCAGTTGCTGCGTCAGGCTCGTGACCGAGACTTCCACGTTGCTCACGCGGCCGTCGATGCTGGTGACGCGGTCGTCCACCGCGGTCACGCGGCTGTCCAGGCCGGTGATGTTCGTCGTGTTGGCCGTCACGTTCTGGTTGGTCGCATACAGCTGCGAGCCGTTCACCGCGTCGGTGCTGCTAGCCGACAGCGCACCGGCATTCACGCCGCTGAGCGTGCGCGCGCCATCAGTGCCGGTGAAGTCCACCGTCGTGCCATCCAGATCCTTGGCCACCGTGATGTTTCCGGTGGTGGTGTCCTGCTGCACCAGGCCGACACTGCCGCCGTCCAGTTGCTGCGTCAGGTTCGTGACCGAGACTTCCACGTTGCTCACGCGGCCGTCGATGCTGGTGACGCGATCGTCCACCGTGGTCACGCGGCTGTCCAGGCCGGTGATGCTCATCGTGTTGGCCCCAATGCTGGCCGTGTTGGCCGTCACGTTCTGGTTGGTCGTGTACAGCTGCGAGCCGTTCACCGCGTCCGTGCTGCTAGCCGACAGCGTGCCTGCCGCCACATTCGTGATTTGGCGTTTGAGCGTCGCGTTGCCGACCGAAACTGCATCGTCGCGGTCTGCGATCGAATCCGCACCCAGCGCCACCGAGTTCGCCCCCTGTGCATCCGCCTTCGCGCCAAGTGCCGCGGATCTGTTGCCCGAGGCAGTCGAAAAGTTACCCATTGCCACTGCACCTGCTCCCGTGGCAAGAGCGTTGTACCCCAGCGCGGAACTATCCGAACCCTGTGCCATCGCGCCTGCGCCCACCGCGGTTCCGTGCGAGCCAGCTACGGTGTATGCACCCAGCGCTACGCCAGAGTAACTATCGCTGACGGCCGTATCGCCAAGGGCAATACCGCCAAGTGAAGCGCGAGCGTTAGCTCCGATGGCAACACCATTTGTATCCGTGTTGGTGCTACCCGTGAGAAGAGGATTGTTCCAGCTCCCCGTGGCTGCGCCGCCGAAACTGGCGGATGCGCCCGCGCCGACCGCAACCGACTTGGCTCCCGCGACCGCATCGTCGGTGCCATCCCCGAGGCCACCAGCCTTGAAGTAGCGACTCGCGTTCGCGATTGCCTGGTTGGTCGCGTACAGCTGCGAGCCGTTCACCGCGTCGGTGCTGGTGGCGCTCAGCGCACCGGCGTTCACGCCGCTGAGCGTGCGCGCGCCATTGGTACCGGTGAAATCCACCGTCGTGCCGTCCAGATCCTTGGCCACCGTGATGACCTTGCTGGTCGCATCCTGCTGCACCAGACCGACGCTGCCGTCGTCCAGCTGCTGCGTCAGGTTCGTGACCGAGCCTTCCACGTTGATCACGCGGTCGTCGATGCTGGTGACGCGGTTGTCCACCGTGGTCACGCGGCTGTCCAGGCTGGTGATGTTCGTCGTGTTGTCCGCCACGTTCTGATTGGTCGCGTACAGCTGCGAGCCGTTCACCGCGTCGGTGCTGCCAGCCGACAGCGCACCGGCATTCACGCCGCTCAGCGAGCGCGCGCCATCGGTACCGGCGAAGTCCACCGTCGTGCCGTCCAGATCCTTGGCCACCGTGATGACCTTGCTGGTCGCATCCTGCTGCACCAGGCCGACGCTGCCGCCATCGAGTTGCTGCGTCAGGTTCGTGACCGAGCTTTCCACGTCGTACACGCGGCCGTCGATGCTGGTGACGCGATCGTCCACCGTGGTCACGCGGCTGTCCAGGCCGGTGATGTTCATCGTGTTGGCCGTCACGTTCTGGTTGGTCGCGTACAGCTGCGAGCCGTTCACCGCTTCGGTGCTGCCAGCCGACAGCGCACCGGCATTCACGCCGCTGAGCGTGCGCGCGCCATCAGTACCGGTGAAGTCCACCGTCGTGCCGTCCAGATCCTTGGCCACGGTGATGACCTTGCTGGTCGCGTCCTGCTGCACCAGGCCGATCGAGCCATCCGCCAGCTGATTCTGCACCTTCGTGATGTCGCTCGTGTTCTGTGCGATGGCCGCCGTGTTCTGCGTCGTACGGATGTCGATGTTGGTGATCGCATCACCCACATTGCTGACCGTCGTGCCATCCACGTTATAGATCGGCGCAGTGATCGCACCCGTAGTCGGGTTATAGGTCGAGCCTCCACCCAGCGCCTCGGCGGTGTTCGCACCAATCATGTTGGACTTTGCTGCTTCCGACTTCAACTGGCTGACGTTCACCGCGTCCGTCGCGGCCGAACCGGCTGCCACGTTCGTCACACGACGTTCCTTGCCAGCCGAACCCACCGACACTTCGCCATTCGCCGCCGACGCCGTGCCCGACAGGGCGCTCGAACCTGGGTTATAACCCGCCGCGCCCAGGTTCGCCGTCGTGGTCGAGCCCGCGCCCAGCGCTACCGAATTGTCCGCAGACGCGAAACTTGCCGAACCCAGCGCTACGGAATTGGCTCCTTCCACAATGGCCCTCGTTCCCAGCGCTACGGAATTGGCTCCTGCCACATTGGCCATCGCTCCCAGCGCTACAGCATTGACCGCGTTCGCGAAGGCAAACTGTCCCGCCGCAAGGGCACCGTCACCCGTTGCCCATGACGTGCCCAATGCAACAGCATAGTCGCCAGTTGCATACGCGTTACGACCCACTGCAACCGAATTCTCCGCCGCCGCGTAACTCCCGGAGCCGATGGCTGTCGCGTTATCGCTTAACGCACTGCTGGCAGCACCCACGGCCGTACCATTGGTGCCGTTGGCGTAGGCGTTGACACCCAAGGCTGTAGTGGCTAGGCCGATGGCCTGGGCATTTTGACCGACAGCCGTGGCCGAGCCGTCTGCAACGGTGCTGCCACTAGCTTTCGCGCCCCGGCCGATTGCAACGTCGCCTGCTGTAGTGGTGGTTGGAAGGTTGGTGCCAGTGTCACCGCTCACACCGACCGAGATACCCGGACCAGTTCCGTTGATGGCGCCGGCCGCAAACACGTCGCCCGATGCCACCGCAGCGATCGAAACCAGCGCGGTTGCCACAACTGCAGAAACCTTGGCCTTGCCGCGCTTGCCGCGCGCAACCGTATTCTCGGAGGCCGCTACCCACGAGCCAAGCGCTTCATTCCAGACGCTGACATACGACTTGTTCATGAAATCAATCCTTTCAAGGTTTGAGAAACGTAGTTATGCGAACTATTTGAAAATCGACGTTGCCCTTTTTCGCTGTTCAATATCAGACGCAAAAGCAGGGGCGATAACGTTTCCGCAAGCTCATGCCCACAGTGAGAACCGGCGAGATTCCGCCGGGGGGATCGGGGCTTGGTGGCCTTTGGTAAATCTCTTTGACTGGGTTCAGTCTATATTTTTGAGATAGGGCGGAAATAGGCCGGGTCCGAATCCTCGCCGGCGGGTATTTGCGCGCTGCGGCGCTGAGAAATCTGGACAGGATGACGTGTAGAAAAAGGGCGCCCCATGGGTTTCATCAAGTATCAAAAGTCCAGCGATATCGATCGTCAATACTTGTGCTGATGAGTGCAGCTTTGCGCCGCATGGGATTGAAGCCCGCTAGCATGTTACGCACGCTCAGGCGAGGCGAGCCTGCGTCCGGTCGTCCACGCATGGCGGGGCGTGGCGCATCGCTTACAATCGCCGCCATGAATACCTCGACTTCCTCTCTCCCGATTCCTCCCGGCCATCGCGCCGCGCCGACGCTGCCGCGCATCGCGGTGCTCGCGACCGGCGGCACGATCGCCGGTTCAGCCCCGGATGCAGCCAATACGTCGGGCTATCAGGCGGGCGTCGTCGGCGTCGATCAGCTGCTCGCGGCGGTGCCGGCGTTGTCCACGGTCGCGCGAATCGCGCCCGAGCAGATCGCCAGCGTCGACAGCAAGGACATGGCGATGCCGCTATGGACTACGCTCGCGCAACGCATCAACACGCTGCTCGCGACGGACGACGTCGACGGCGTGGTGGTCACGCACGGCACCGATACCCTCGAAGAAACCGCCTACCTGCTGCATCTGACCGTCAAGTCGGACAAGCCGGTCGTACTGACCGCGGCGATGCGTCCAGCGTCGGCGCTTTCCGCCGACGGTCCGCTGAACCTGCTGAATGCGGTGACGGTCGCTGCGCACGCGGCGGCGCGCGGGCAGGGGGTGCTGGTCGCGTTCAACAACCGGATTCATAGCGCGCGCGACGTCGTGAAAACGAGCACGTATGCGGTCGATGCGTTCCAGTCGCCCGAGATCGGGGCGCTAGGCTGGGTGCAGGATGGCCGCGTCGAATTCCAGCGCGGCGTGGTGCGCGCGCATACGGTCGCGAGCGAATTCGCGATCGATGCGGCGTGGCCGCAGGTGGAGATCGTGACGAGCTATGCGGGCGTGTCGCGCATTGCCATTGAAGCGCTCATCGCCGCGGGCGTGCGCGGCATCGTCGTCGCGGGAACGGGCAATGGCTCGATCCACCAGTCTTTGCAGCAGGCGCTGGCCGATGCCGCGTCGCGCGGGGTGGCGGTGGTGCGCTCGTCGCGCGTGGGTTCGGGGCATGTGATGCGCAATGGCGCGGCCGCTGACGACGCGCTCGGTTTCGTCAGCGCGGGTTCGCTGAATCCGTACAAGGCGCGGGTGCTGTTGATGCTGGCGCTGGCGGCGGGCCATACGTCCCCGGCTGCGTTGCAGAAGGTGTTCGATACGTATTGATTGACGAATCCGACAGCCGGACACCCAACGACGACGTCTGACCGACCAAGGCTTCCCCGTCGTCGCCGGGTGCCGCTGCGGACCCCACTTGCCGCTCTCAGCCCAGAGCGGCGCGATTTGCCCGTTCCGCCGCGCCAGCAACCGGAGTTGCCAGGCGACGAACGGGCGCCCCACCTGCGCTCACCGTGGCCTCGCCGATGCCGAAGCGGCAAGCGACGGAATCACCGGTGAGCTGAACCCAAGACGAAGACTTCAGGCCGCCTTCGCTTCCTCGCTATCCGGCGTCTGCGCGACTTCATGATTCGCCATGATCTCGAGCGCGCGCACCATCGCCGAGTGATCCCACGCCTTGCCGCCGTTCGCCGCGCACACGCTGAACAGTTGCTGCGCGCTCGCCGTATGCGGCAGTGCGATGCCGAGCTTGCGCGCGCCATCGAGCGCGAGATTCAGGTCCTTCTGATGCAGCTCGATCCGGAAGCCCGGATTGAACGTCCGCTTCGTCATGCGCTCGCCATGCACTTCGAGAATCCGCGACGACGCGAAGCCGCCCATCAGCGCGCGGCGCACGCGCTCCGGATCGGCGCCCGAGCGCGATGCGAACAGCAGCGCCTCAGCGACCGCTTCGATATTCAGCGCGACGATGATCTGGTTCGCGACCTTGCAGGTCTGACCCGCGCCGTTGTCGCCGATCAGCGAGATGTTCCTACCCATCAGCTCGAACAGCGGCCGGGCCAGCGCAAAGGCCTTTTCCGGACCACCGACCATGATCGTCAGCGACGCGTCGCGCGCGCCGATTTCGCCGCCGGAAACCGGCGCATCGAGATAGTCGACGCCGAGCGCGTTGATCTTCTTCGCGAACGTCTGCGTGTCGAGCGGCGAGATCGAGCTCATGTCGATCACGAGCTTGCCTTTGGTGAGGCCGGCGGCGACGCCGTCGTCGGCAAACAGCACGTTGGCGACGTCCGGCGTGTCCGGCACCATGATGATGACGATGTCGGCGGCCTGCGCGACCGCGGTCGAACTGGCGACCACGCTCGCGCTCTTCGCGATGTCGTCCGGCACCGGATACGCGCCGTTCACGAACAGCGAGTGACCGCCCTTGATGAGGTTGCGCGCCATGTGCGCGCCCATGATGCCGAGCCCGATGAAGCCGATCTTTGCCATGTGTGTGAATCTCCAGGGTAATAGGGGGCGTGCGTTGAGGCGCTTCGGGAATCAGTCAGGAACCCGAAGGAGTCTCAAGCCGCCGCATGCGCTGCGCCACGCACCTGACCGGCCACGCTTTGCACCCAGCCGAGGCCGGCCTCGGTGGTCGTACGCGGCTTGTATTCGCAACCGACGTAGCCGTCGTAGCCGAGCGAGTCGAGCAGCGCGAACAGATACGGATAGTTGATCTCGCCGGTACCCGGTTCGTGCCGGCCCGGGTTGTCCGCGAGCTGGATATGCGCAATCTGCGCGAGGTTCTTTTCGATCGTCGCCGCGAGTTCGCCTTCCATCCGCTGCATGTGATAGATGTCGTATTGCAGGAACAGATTGTCCGAACCGACTTCGCGAATCACGTCGAGTGCGTCACGCGAACGGTTCACCGCGAAGCCCGGAATGTCGTACCAGTTGCACGGCTCGACGAGCAACCGGAGGCCGGCCTTCTTCAGCTCGCCCGCGGCAAAGCGCAGGTTGTCGACGATCGTCGCGCGGGCGGTGTTGGCATCGACGTTTGCGCCCGGAATGCCGACGAGGCAGTTCAGTTGCGGCACCTTCAATGCGCTTGCGTATTCGATCGCGCGGCCGACGCCTTCCTGAAACTCTGCGACCCGATCCGGCAAACACGCGATACCGCGTTCGCCCGCTTCCCAGTTGCCCGCCGGCAGGTTGTGCAGCACCAGCTTCAGCCGGTTCTGTTGCAGACGTTCACTCAATTCAGCGATCGAATACGGATACGGGAACAGGAATTCGACGGCATGAAAGCCAGCGCTGGCCGCGGCCGCGAAACGGTCGAGGAACGGCACTTCGTTGAACAGCATCGTCAGGTTCGCTGCGAATTTCGGCATGGTGTGTAGGTCTCTCAGGTCGGTCAGGGAATGGCGCGCGCGATGCATGCAGCGCATACCGCGAATGCGCGACGCTCAGTCGAGCAGGCTGATTGCCGTCGGCGCATCCGCGCGCTTTTCGGCGAGTTCCTCGAACTCGTTGATCGCGTCGATCTCGGTGCCCATCGAGATGTTCGTTACGCGTTCGAGTATCACTTCGACGATCACCGGCACGTTGAACTCACTGAGCATCGACTGCGCTTTTTGCAGCGCCGGCTTCAGGTCTTCCGGCTTGAATACGCGAATTGCCTTGCAGCCAAGACCCTCGGCGACCGCGACGTGATCGACGCCGTAGCCGTTCGTCTCCGGCGAATTGATGTTCTCGAAGCCGAGCTGCACGCAGTAGTCCATCTCGAACGCGCGCTGCGCCTGGCGGATCAGCCCGAGGTACGAGTTGTTCACGACGACATGCACATACGGCAGCTTGAATTGCGCGCCGGCCGCGAGCTCCTCGATCATGAACTGGAAGTCGTAGTCTCCTGACAGCGCGACGATCGGCCGTTGCGGATCGGCCGCGCGTAAACCGAGCGCCGCCGGAATCGTCCAGCCGAGCGGGCCGGCCTGGCCGCAGTTGATCCAGTTGCGCGCCTTGTACACGTGCAGGAATTGCGCGGCGGCGATCTGCGACAAACCGATCGTGCTCACGTAGCAGGTATCGCGGCCGAATACCTGGTTCATCTCTTCGTACACGCGCTGCGGCTTCATCGGCACGTTGTCGAAGTGCGTCTTGCGCAGCATCGTGCGCTTGCGTTGCTGGCAATCGGCGACCCACGCGCTGCGATCTTTCAGCTTGCCCGCGGCCTTCCATTCGTTTGCGACTTCGGCGAACAGTTCGAGCGCCGCCTTCGCGTCCGACACGATGCCGAGATCCGGGCCGAACACACGGCCGATCTGCGTCGGTTCGATATCGACGTGCACGAACTTGCGGCCCTTCGTGTAGACATCGACGCTGCCGGTGTGACGGTTCGCCCAGCGGTTGCCGATGCCGAGCACGAAGTCGGAAGCGAGCATCGTCGCGTTGCCGTAGCGATGCGAAGTCTGCAGACCGACCATGCCGGCCATCAGCGGATGGTCGTCGGGAATCGCGCCCCACGACATCAGCGTCGGGATCACCGGCACGCCGAGCGTTTCGGCGAACTTCACGAGCAGGTCTTCGGCCGCCGCGTTCAGCACGCCGCCGCCCGACACGATCAACGGCTTATCGGCATCGTTGAGCAGCGTGAGCGCTGCTTCGATCTGCTTGCGGGTTGCCTTCGGCTTGTAGACCGGTAGCGGCTCGTACGTGTCGATATCGAACTCGATCTCGGCGAGTTGCACGTCGATCGGCAGATCGACCAGCACCGGCCCCGGACGGCCCGAGCGCATCAAATGGAACGCCTGCTGGAACACGCGCGGCACGAGCGCCGGCTCGCGCACGGTCACGGCCCACTTGGTGACGGGCTTCGCGATCGATTCGATATCGACGGCCTGGAAGTCTTCCTTGTACAGACGCGCGCGCGGCGCCTGGCCTGTGATAGCCAGAATAGGAATCGAGTCGGCCTGGGCGGAGTACAAACCGGTGATCATGTCGGTGCCGGCGGGGCCCGACGTGCCGATGCACACGCCGATGTTGCCCGGCTGTGCGCGGGTGTAGCCCTCGGCCATGTGCGACGCGCCCTCCACATGTCGCGCGAGCACATGGCTGATGCCGCCGGCTTTGCGCATCGCCGAGTAGAACGGGTTGATCGCTGCGCCCGGCACGCCGAACGCGGTGTCGATGCCTTCTTTTTCGAGCACCAGAACGGCGGCGTCGACGGCTCTCATTTTGGCCATGAATGTCTCCTCAATGTCGGGAATGACGTCGGTTGGAGGACACTGTAGGGCTGCGCCAAAGGTTTGATAAGATCAGTCCGGGTCGCTTATTTCGAAACAAAAAGTATTGAATGGCGTGAAGCCCGGTGCATGGCCGGCGGCAGCCCGGCAAGAGACAGGTGGGAGACGAGCATGGACCGTTTCAAACAGATCGAAACCTTCGTGCGGGTCGCTGATGCGGGCAGTCTCGCGGCGGCGGCGCTGGAGGAGGGCGTGTCGCCGGTGATCCTCGGACGGCGCATCGACGCGCTCGAAAAGCGCCTCGGCGTGAAGCTGATGTATCGCACGACGCGGCGGCTCGTCGTCAGCGAGGACGGTGCCGCGTTTCTCGAACGCTGCCGGGGGCTCCTCAGCGACTGGGATCAGGCGGAAAACGAACTGAGCGCGGGACGCCGCACCGTGAACGGCCATCTGATCGTGTCGGCGCCGGCCGCGTTCGGCCGCAAACACGTCGCGCCGCTCGCGCCCGCATTTCTGCGTGACAAACCCGAATTGCAGATGTCGTTCAATCTGACCGACCGGGTCGTCGATCTGGTCCGTGAGGGCTATGACCTGTCGATTCGCATCGGCGGCACGGTCGATCCGAACTTCGTCGCGGTGAAGCTGGCATCGAACCGGCGCGTGGTGTGCGGCACGCCCGACTATTTCCGCCGCCACGGTAAGCCGAAGACGCTCGAAGATCTGCCGGCCCACAATTGCCTCGCGTTCAATCTGCAAGGCGGACAGAACCGAGGCTGGTACTTCCGCCGCAACGGCAAACTGGCGACGGTGCGGGTGGGCGGCTCGCTCGATTGCAACGACGGCGAGCTGCTGCACCGCTGGGTCTCTGAAGGGCTCGGACTCGGCTGGCGCTCAACCTGGGAGATCCAGCAGCAGCTCACGCGCGGCGAGCTTGAAACCGTGCTCGACGAATACGCGCTGCCCGATTACGACATCCTCGCGGTCTATCCGCAACAGCGCTACGTGCCGGCGCGCGTGCGCTATTTCATCGACTATCTGAAAGACGTGTACGCGAGCGACGACTACTGGAACCGGTCGTCGTACTAGCTGGCGGGCGGCGGGCAGGCGATCGCGATCTTTTTTGCGAATATCGGCGTGAGGCGGGAATAAACTCGCCCTATGGCCAGTTCCGCTATGAAAGACACGTCAGGAACGACACGACGCGGGGCGCGCGACAGCGACCCGCACGATGCAGCCGCCATGCCCTTGGAGGGACCCACGTGGTCCAGACCGATTCAGACGCCGCCCGCGCGCGGGGCGAGCCCAACGCCGACGCCGATGCCGATGCAGCGAAAAACCGCCGCTTCCAGCAGCTGGCGCTGCCGCATCTCGACGCCGCGTATAACCTCGCGCGCTGGCTGTGCGGCAACCCGAACGATGCCGAGGACGTCGTGCAGGAAGCGTTCATGCGGGCGTTCCGCTTCTTCGATACGTTTCGCGGCGACTCCGCGCGGCCGTGGCTGCTCGCGATCGTACGCCGCACCTGGTACACGGAATGGCGGCGGCGCGCGCCGTCGCACGACATGCTCGAATTCGACGAAACGATGGACGACGCGACCCTCGACGGCTGGAGCGCCGGCGGGGACGATCCACAGACCCTGCTGATCCGCGATGAGGATGTACGGCTGGTGCACGACGCGTTGGCGCGTTTGCCGGTCGAGTATCGGGAGGTGCTGATTTTGCGTGAGCTGGAGGAGATGGGATATCGGGAGATCGCGGTGGTGGCCGATGTGCCGATCGGTACGGTGATGTCGCGGCTCGCGCGCGGACGACGCAAGCTGGCGGAGGTGCTGATGGCGCAGCAGCAAGGCGGAGGAGGCCCGGCTGGCGCGGGGCGCGAAGGCGGGCAGGGTGGCCGGCGCGGACCGACGGATGCGCCGCCGGATCAGGCCGCGCAGTCCGGCCGACTTGCGCAGTCAGCGGCATCCGCGCCGCCTATGGCTTGCGCGCCCTCCGCCCGGCCGGCCCGAAGTTCCGGCGACTGCCCGGCGGCATCATCGGTGGGTGTGCCCGCCACCGCGACAGTCACACAGCTCCGGGCGTTTGCCGACGGCCGGCCCCTCAACATTCCCGGCGCTGCCGCCAACCCCGCTCAGGAGACGCCGGATGAACTGTAACGAAGCTCGGCCGCTCCTCGATGCGAACGCCGATCACGAACTGCCGGCGCCCGATGCGCGCCGGGTCCAGCAGCATATCGAGAGCTGCGACGGCTGCCGGCGCGCGAGCGACAACCTGCGCGCGCTGAGCGGCGCGCTGCGCGCGGCACCGTATCATCGCGCGCCGCAGTCGTTGCGGGCGCGGATCGTGACGGGCTTGCCTGGCGCGGTCGAAGAAGGAACGTCGGTGTCGGTCACGACGGCGGCGCCTGAAGATGCAGAGGAGGGGGCTGCCGACAGCGCCAGCGCCGGGATGACGGACGTGGCGACGTACGAACCTCAGCGTCAGCGTCGCGGGCTGCGGCGGCCCGCGTGGCTCGACAGGTGGCTCAGAGGCTTCAGCGGTTCAGGTGACTCGGGCGATTCACGCGGACTGCAAACCGCATTCGGCGGGCCGCTCGCCGCGGGCGGTGCGAATCGCGCGACCGCGCGCGGTGGTCTCGCGGCGCTCGTGATCGCGTTGGGCGCGGCCGCGGCGGTCCTCACGCTGACGCTGCACCGCCCTGCCGAATTCACGCCATTTACCGACGAACTCATCGAAAGCCATGTGCGCGCGCAGGTATCTGGCCGTGACATTGACGTGATTTCGACCGACCGTCACACGGTCAAGCCGTGGTTCAACGGCCGGCTCGACTATTCGCCGCCGGTCGAGGATCTCGCGGCGAGCGGCTTCGCGCTGCAAGGCGGCCGGCTCGACTACATCGCGCATCAGCGGGTCGCGGTGCTCGTGTACCGCTACGGCAAGCACGTGATCGACGTGTACGTGTTCCCGCAGTCCGCGACGGGCGGCGCCGCGCCGGCATCGCTCGGTCGCGACGGCTATTCGATCGCGCACTGGGACGCGGCGGGTATGACCTGGTGGGCGATCTCGGACGCCGCGCCCGATGCGTTGAGCGGCCTCGAAGCGGCGCTCAGAGCGCGTTTGCGAAGCGGCAGCCAGAGCACGGAAGCGGGTTGAGTGACAAAAGCGGCCCGACTTCCGCGACTCACCGTCCCTAAGCTCTTGAAAACACATCCGATTCCGGCGCCGTATCGGCGGAATACCTTGCAACCCGTCCCCATTCGGGTTAAACTCTTTGGCTTCTCACTTGCCGCACCGGTTCCGACGCCCGGGCGGCTTCTATCCAAAAGTCAGCACAAGGAGTGTGTAATGCGTCATTACGAAATCGTCTTTATCGTGCATCCCGATCAAAGCGAGCAGGTGCCCGCCATGATCGAGCGTTACAAGGGCACGATCACGTCGCACGGTGGTCAGATCCACCGCGTCGAAGACTGGGGCCGTCGCCAACTGGCCTACATGATCGAGAAACTCGCCAAGGCTCACTACGTCTGCATGAACATCGAATGCGACCAGACCACGCTCGACGAGCTGGAACACGCGTTCAAGTTCAACGACGCCGTTCTGCGTCACCTCATCGTCAAGCTGAAGAAGGCCGAAACCGGCCCGTCGCCGATGATGAAGGAAGTGCAGCGCGAAGAAGCCAAGAAGTCGGCAGCCGCTCAGCCGACCGAAGCGCAGGCTTAAGACACACTATTTAAGCTGCCAGACACGCAGCGTCGCTCCGCTCACGTACACGAAGGCATACACAGGTACATGAACCGGCTGCAACTTACGGCGAGCGTCGTCGAACGCGAACCGGTGCGGTACACCCCCGCCGGCGTTCCGATTGCAAGCTGCACGTTGCACCACCGCACGGAAGTCGTCGAGGCGGGCATTGCCCGTCAGGTCGAACTGACCATGCAGGCGGTCGCCGCGGGCGAAGCGAGCGGTAAGCTGGAAAGCTGTCAGATGGGCGTCGAAACGCTCTTCACAGGTTTTCTGGCGAAAAAGCACCGTAACGCGCGAACTCTGGTATTTCACATCACAGCATTGCAGGACATTGGAAAGGACTAATCATGCCCCGCCCGACTGGTAAGAAATTCGACAAGCGTCGTCAGCAACAGAACCCGCTCTTCAAGCGCAAGAAGTTCTGCCGTTTCACGGCTGCTGGCGTCGAGTACATCGACTACAAAGACATCGAAACGCTGAAGGACTTCATCGGCGAGAACGGCAAGATCACGCCGGCACGTCTCACGGGTACCAAGGCGCATTATCAACGCCAGCTGGACACGGCTATCAAGCGCGCACGTTTCCTCGCGCTGATGCCGTACACCGACCAGCACAAGGCCTAACCCGACGACGCGATAAGGAGTATCCGAATGCAAATCATTCTTCTGGAAAAAGTCGTCAATCTGGGTAACCTCGGCGACATCGTGAAGGTCAAGGACGGTTACGCACGTAACTTCCTGATCCCGAACAAGAAAGCTCGCCGTGCAACGAAGGAAGCCCTGGCTGAATTCGAAGTGCGCCGCGCGGAACTGGAAAAGGTCGCTGCTGAAAAGCTGGCAGCCGCTCAGGCTCAAGGCGAAAAGCTGGCAGGCCAGTCGGTTCAGATCAATCAGAAGGCTGGCGTCGACGGCCGTCTGTTCGGCTCGGTGACGAACGCTGACATCGCCGAAGCACTCGGCAAGCAAGGCTTCGCAGTGGAAAAGGCGCAAGTGCGTCTGCCGGAAGGCCCGCTGAAGATGGTTGGCGAGCACCCGGTTCAGGTTTCGCTGCACACCGACGTTCTCGTCGATGTGACGGTGGTCGTGATCGGCGAGCACGTCTAAGCATCAGGCAGGATCAGCCAGCGTATTGCTGGTGAAGAGCAGGGGCCGGGTAACCGGCCCCTGCTTTTTTTATGCCCGACTATCTCTCGTGTATCTGCTTATTTGCGTTTTTTCCGCTCGCAGCCGCCGCCGGATTGCCCGATAATTCCTCCCCATGAACGCACCGTCCAAAGATCCCCAACTCGAGTCGCTGAAAGTCCCGCCGCATTCGATCGAAGCCGAGCAATCGGTGCTGGGCGGCCTACTGCTCGACAACGCGGCGTGGGACCGCATCGCCGACTTCCTCGCGCAGAGCGACTTCTACCGCTACGACCACCGCATCATCTTCGAGCACATCGGCAAGCTGATCGCGGCTACGCGTCCGGCCGACGTGGTGACGGTCTACGAAGCACTCGGCACCTCGGGCAAGGCGGAAGAGGTCGGCGGCCTTGCTTACCTGAACGCGCTCGCGCAGAACACGCCGAGCGCGGCCAATATCCGCCGCTATGCGGAAATCGTGCGCGACCGAGCGGTGCTGCGCCGGCTCGTGTCGGTCGCCGATGAAATCTCCGCCGACGCCTTCAACCCGCAAGGCAAGGAAGTCCGGCAGTTGCTGGACGAAGCCGAATCGAAGGTGTTCTCGATCGCTGAAGACGGCGCGCGTGGCACTCAGGGCTTTCTCGAGATCGGGCCGCTGCTCACCCAAGTGGTCGAGCGCATCGACACGCTCTATCACACCGCCAACCCGAGCGACGTGACCGGCACGCCGACCGGCTTCGTCGATCTGGATCGCATGACCTCGGGCATGCACGGCGGCGAGCTGATCATCGTTGCGGGCCGTCCGTCGATGGGTAAGACGGCGTTTTCGATGAACGTCGGCGAATACGTCGCGGTCGAGTACGGACTGCCAGTCGCGGTGTTCTCGATGGAAATGCCGGGTACGCAGCTAACGATGCGTATGCTCGGCTCAGTCGGCCGGCTCGATCAGCATCGCATGCGAACTGGACGCCTGACCGACGAGGATTGGCCGAAGCTCACGCACGCGGTCCAGAAGATGAGCGAGGCGCAGATCTTCATCGACGAAACCGGCGGTCTGAACCCGATGGAACTACGCTCGCGCGCGCGCCGGCTGTCGCGCCAGTGCGGCAAGCTCGGGCTCATCATCATCGACTACCTGCAGCTGATGAGCGGCTCGTCGTCGGGCGAAAACCGTGCGACCGAAATTTCGGAAATCTCGCGTTCGCTGAAGAGCCTCGCGAAGGAACTCGACGTGCCGGTCATCGCGTTGTCGCAGCTGAACCGCGGTCTCGAGCAGCGGCCGAACAAACGGCCGATCATGTCGGACCTGCGCGAATCGGGCGCTATCGAACAGGATGCCGACGTGATCCTGTTCATCTACCGCGACGAAGTGTACAACCCGGACAGCCCCGACAAGGGCACCGCGGAGATCATCATCGGCAAACAGCGGAATGGTCCAATCGGCCCCGTTCGACTCACGTTCCACGGCCAATACACGAAGTTCGACAACTTTGCGGGCGCGCAGAATTTCTACGGCGGCGAGTGACGCAAAACGTCGCGTGCTGTTGTAACGGCGCTGTCACAAGTGCGACATTGGTTACACAACGGTACAATATGGCGGTTTTATGTCAGCCTTTACGTGACCCATTTTCAGGATCCCAATGTTCGGTCGATTCATGCCCACCGAGGGCAAGTTCTTTGAAATATTCAATGCGCACGCAACGTGCATCATCTCGGCAAGCCGCGAACTCGAGCTCCTGATCGACAATCTGCAGGACGCCGAAACCCACAAGCAGAACGTGCAAAAGGCCGAGAAAGCGGCCGACAAGCTCACGCACGAAGCCATCGACCTGCTGCACAAGACCTTCATCACGCCGCTCGACCGCGACGAGATCCACAAGCTGATCACGACGATGGACGACATCCTCGACCTGATGGAGGACGTCGCCACTGCGATCTCGCTGTACGACGTGCAAGCGGTCACGTCTGAGGCGAGCCAGCTCGCGCATATCTGCACGGCGACCTGCGAGCGCGTGCAGTTCGCGGTCAGCCTGCTGTCGGACTTGAAGCAGGCGAGCCAGATCCTGAAGGCCTGCGAGGATATCGACCGGCTCGAATCGGAAGCCGACCGCGTGCTGCGCGCAGCGATGTCGAAGCTGTTCCGGGAGGAAGACGACGTCAAGGTCCTGATCAAGCTGAAGGCGATCTACGAGCTGCTCGAAACGATCACGGACAAATGTGAGGATGTGGCGAACATCATCGAAGGCATCGTGCTGGAAAACGCATAATGCAATCGATACAACTCGCTATCTGGGTCGTCGCCGGCCTGGTCGCCATTGCGCTGGTGTTCGACTTCATGAACGGCTTTCACGACGCGGCGAATTCGATCGCCACGGTCGTGTCGACCGGGGTGCTGAAGCCGCAGCAGGCGGTGGCGTTCGCGGCGGCGTTCAACGTCATCGCGTATTTCGTGTTTCACCTGAAGGTGGCCTCGACCGTTGGCAAGGGCACGATCGACCCGGACATCGTCGACCACTACGTGATCTTCGGCGCGCTGGTCGGCGCGATCGTTTGGAACGTCATCACCTGGGTGTACGGCATTCCGTCCAGCTCGTCGCACGCGCTGATTGGCGGGCTCGTGGGCGCGGCGCTCGCGAAGTCGGGCTGGGGGGCGCTGAACTGGGACGGCCTGATGAAGACGATTGCGTTCATCTTCATTTCGCCGCTGCTCGGTTTCGTGCTCGGCTCGTTTTTCATGCTGCTGGTGTCGTGGATGTACTTCCGCACGCCGCCTAGCAAGGTCGACCGGCGGTTTCGCCGCCTGCAGCTGATCTCCGCTGGCCTGTATAGCCTCGGTCATGGCGGCAACGACGCGCAGAAGACGATCGGCATCATCTGGATGCTGCTGATCGCAACAGGCTTCGCGACGCTGAAAGCGGACGCGCCGCCGCTGTGGGTGATCGGCGGCTGCTATCTGTCGATGGGTCTCGGCACGCTGTTCGGCGGCTGGCGTATCGTCCGCACGATGGGGCAGAAAATCACGAAGCTCAAGCCGGTCGGCGGCTTCTGCGCGGAGGCGGGCGGAGCGATCACGCTATTTACCGCATCGGCGCTCGGCATTCCCGTCTCCACCACGCATACGATTACCGGCGCGATCGTTGGGGTCGGCGCGACGCAGAAGCTCAGCGCAGTGCGTTGGGGCGTCGCCGGCAACATCGTTTGGGCGTGGATTCTGACGATTCCGGCTTCCGCGATCCTGTCCGGCGGGGCCTGGTGGCTGGGGCACCACTTCCTGTAACCACCGTGCGATGCAGGCCTGCGCTGCTGGGGTTGGCTTAACAGCACGCGCGGGCTTCGGCTTCACGCCGCCCGTTGCATCGCATCGGTTCCCTACGCAGTTCAACTCAAGCAGCGCGATTCCGTCGTCCTGACGGCCGTCGCGTTGCTCGACGCGTTCAGATCAGCGGCGCGTTTGCACCGTCCATCGGGATGATCGCGCCCGTCACATAGCTCGCTCGGCGACTCGCGAGGAACAGCGCCACGTCGGCGATTTCCTCCGGCTTCGCATAGCGGCCGAGCGGCATCCTGGCCTGGCCGCGCGCGAGGGCTTCCTCGTTGCCGATGCCTTGCTGCGCCGCCTCCAGCCGGACCGCTTCCTCGACGCGCTCGGTCAGCGTCGGGCCCGGGTTGATCGCATTGATGCGGATACCGTAGCGCGCGTAGTAGTGCGCGAGGCCGACTGTTGCGAGCATCAGCGCCGCGTTGGCCGCGCCGCCCGCGATATGAATGTCGCTCGCAACCTTGCCGCCCATCCCGACGATATTGACGATCGTTCCCGGCTCCGCACCGCCGTTGGCCTTCGCGCGCTCGGCCATCCGGCGCAGCACTTCCTGCTGCGGATAGATGTAAGGGAAATACTTCGCTTCCATCGTCGCGCGGAATGCATCGGCATCGAGCGTTTCCGGGTCGTAGCGGCGCGCGGCGCCGGCGCTGTTGATCAGCACGTCGATCGGGCCCACCGCGGTGCTGACTTCTTCGACGATATCGGCGGCGCTGTGCGGCTCGTGCAGGTCGGCGCGCGTGCGGTGCACGTGGAATCCTTCCTCTTTCAGCTGTTCGAAGGCACGCGCCAGATTGGCGGGATCGCGCGACACGATCGCGACCTTCGCGCCTTCCTGCGCGAAGGCGCGCGCGCAGGCAAAACCGATGCCTTTGCTGCCGCCGGTGATCAACACCACTTTGTTTTTGAGCCCGAGTTCCATTGTCGTCACCCGCCGTCGAAAGAATATCGATGACGATAGCAGATCACGGCGTCAGTAGTTGCCGTTCGCGAAACGGGCGATCGGGTCGTCGCCGCTTTGTGTGGGCGCGGGCATGCCGTGGGAAGCCGTCGACGCGCGCATGAGCTGCACGCCGCCGCCGCCGCCTTCGATCTGCTGCGCCTGGCGGGCCTGGCGTTCCGCGATGGACGCGGGCGGCGGTGGTTCGAACGCATCGGCGGCGGCGTCGATTGCGTCGGGTGCAGTTTGCGGGAGGGCGCGGGCGATCGACGCCGGCTGCGTCGACTGGATGGGGGAAGAAGCGCCGTTTTCATACGTGCTCTGCTGAGCCACCGGGGCCACTGTGGGTGCCACGGCGCCCGCCGAGCGCGCCTGCCACTGCGCGGTGTCGAGGCCTGGCGGCGGCTCGAATTGATCGGCTTGCGCGACGGCCGCGCCGCCGCTTGCACCGGCCGCCGAGGTCGCGCCCGAGACCGGCTGGGCCGTTGCTGTTGACGGCGCTCCCGCGTAAGCCGATGCCGCCGCACCGCGCTCCGTCTGCGGGGCCGCCGCCTGATAGCTCGGCGTATCGAACGGTGCTGGCGTCGCGTCCGGTCCCGCCATCCGCCGGATGCCGTCAAAGCGCTTCGCCCAGTAGGGGTTGGTCAGATAGTCGAGCCGCACCGTGCCGCCCGTCGACGGCGCGTTGACGAAGCGCAGCTTACCCACGTAGATGCCGACGTGCGAGTGCGCGCGCCCGGTCGTATTGAAAAAGATCAGATCGCCGGGCGCGATTTGGTCCGGTTCGATCGATTCGCCGCGCCCGCTCATCTCGGCGGTCGTGCGCGGCAGGTTCACCGACGCGGCGCGCAGCACCACATAGCGCACGAGCCCGCTGCAATCGAAGCCGCTATCGGGCGTATTGCCGCCCCAGCGGTATGGCACACCGACGAGGCTCATCGCCTGAATCGAGATTTCCTCGCGGCCGATGCTGTGATCGACGAAGTGGGGGAAGCCGGGCGGGGGCGTGTGATAGGCGCCGTTCGCGCCGACGCTGCCGCCGGAGCCGCGCGACGTCTTTTGCGGCGCGCCGGCACAGGCGGCGAGCAGCAGGACGGGCAGCAGCGAAAAGGCGAGTCGGCGCATGAAGACGGCACGGGCGGTAAATGCCCATTTACTCACTGACGATGTCGCGATAGTAGCCGTCCAACAAGGCTGCCGCAAGAATTGTTGATAACTTACTTGAAGTTTGCTTGCTAAGTGTTGCCCGCGTGGAACGCCGGGGCAATAAAAAAGCCGCGTCCGGAACGAACCGGACGCGGCTTGCGATGAAAAGCCGGAAAAATCCCGGCGAACGCTTAGAGAATCTCCGACGCGTAGTCAGCAAGGCGCGAACGCTCGCCGCGCGCGAGCGTCACGTGTCCGCTGTGCGCCCAGCCCTTGAAGCGGTCGACCACGTAGGTCAGGCCCGAGCTGCCCTCGGTCAGGTAAGGCGTGTCGATCTGCGCGATGTTGCCGAGGCAGATGATCTTGGTGCCCGGACCCGCACGCGTGACGAGCGTCTTCATCTGTTTCGGCGTCAGGTTTTGCGCCTCGTCGATGATCAGATACTTGTCGACGAACGTGCGGCCGCGCATGAAGTTCATGCTCTTGATCTTCAGGCGTGAGCGGATCAACTCCTGGGTCGCGGCGCGGCCCCATTCGCCCGCGGCGTCGTCGGTTTTCTGCAGGACTTCGAGGTTGTCGTCGAACGCACCCATCCACGGCTGCATCTTTTCCTCTTCAGTGCCAGGCAGGAAGCCGATGTCTTCGCCGACCGGCACCGTCGCGCGCGTCACGATGATCTCGTTGTAGCGTTTGTCGTCGAGCACCTGCGCGAGGCCCGCCGCGAGCGCGACCAGCGTCTTGCCGGTGCCGGCCTGGCCGAGCAGCGTGACGAAGTCGATTTCCGGGTTCATCAGCAGGTTCAGCGCGAAGTTCTGCTCGCGGTTGCGTGCCGTGATGCCCCACACGTTGTTCTTGTGGTGGCCGTAGTCGCGCAGCGTTTGCAGCAGCGCCGTCTTGCCGTTCAGCTCGCGCACCAGCGCATGAAATGCGGGCTCGCCGTTCTGCGGCTCCAGATAAACGAACTCGTTGACCAGCATCGACGCGCACAGCGGACCCGTCACGCGGTAGTACGTGGTGCCGGTTTTCGTGTCCTGCCAGCTTTCCATGCCCTTCGCGTGCCTGGTCCAGAAATCCTGCGGCAGCGCGCGGATGCCCGTGTACAGCAGGTCGCTGTCCTCGAGCACCTGGTCGTTGAAGTAGTCTTCGGCGGGCAGGCCGAGCGCATGCGCCTTGATGCGCATGTTGATGTCTTTCGACACCAGCACGACCTGGCGATCCGCGCGATCGCGCTGCAACGCGCGCACGACGCCGAGGATCTGGTTGTCGGCCTTGCCTTCGGGCAGACCTTCAACAGGCTCGATCGCGGTCAGCCGGGTCTGGAAGTACAGTCGCCCGGACGCTTCGCGGCTGCCCAGACGCGCGAGGGGAATGCCGTCGGCCATGTCTCCCGCATTCGCGACGAGCGTGTCGAGCGTGCGGCTCACCTGACGCGCGTTACGCGCGACTTCCGACATCCCCTTCTTGTGGTTGTCGAGCTCTTCCAACGTCATCATCGGCAGATAGACGTCGTGCTCCTCGAAGCGGAACAGGCAGCTCGGGTCGTGCATCAGCACGTTCGTGTCGAGCACGAACAGCTTCTGCACCTCGGCTGGCGTCGCGCTCGTGCCACGTTTCTTGCGCGTGGAGGCCGGAGCCGCCGCGGCAGGTGCGGCGGCTGTTTCGGCCGCCGGCTGCTTCGCGGCAGGCGCGCGCGCGACCACCGGCTGCGCGTCGGCCTCAGCGGCGTCGAGCTGTGCGCGCGTGGCCGGCACCGGCTGCAACAGCGCTGGCGTCTGTTTGGTCCTGCGGCCACGCGCCGGCGCGGGTTGCGCGACGGCAGGCGACTCGACGGCGGGCACGGGCCGCAACGTGGTGGCGGCGTTGGCGGCGTGCGCCATCGGTGTGGCGACATTGGCGCGGCCGTAATCGGCCGACTCTGCGGATTCCCCTTCACGCGCCTGTTTTTTCGCGCTCGAGCGCGCGGGCGTGACGGCTTTGGCCTTGTATTCGTCAGCCGACAAAAGATTGCCGAGTTTGCTGGGGGGAGTAGGCAAAGGCATGGTTTCCCTCGAAATGATCGGGTCACATATCGTGCGCCGCCCGTCGCATTCTGCCGATGCCCTCATGGAGCATCCAGTTTGCGCGAGGAGGCGCGCATTCGGTCTAGAGATGCCGGTTCGCCTGGTTTTCGATAGGCTCCTTGACGGAAGCGCGCGGCCCAATCAACGGACGGTCGCGCGCAATTAAAAAAGCCGCCGCCCCGACATTCGGGGCAAGCGGCTCGACGATGATGTTCTCATTGCGCCTCACGCTCCGAACGGCACCGGTGGATCCGGTCAAGTGGCCGTCAGAACTGGCGCAGCGGAGAAGAATGTGGGGTGGACTGTCACTCATTGCGGCCCAATATAACGCGCCTCAAAGCGCTTGTACAGCCTCCAGAATATCGTCGACGTGGCCCGGCACTTTCACGCCTCGCCACTCCTGGCGCAGCACGCCATCAGCGTCGATGAGGAACGTGGAGCGCTCGATTCCCCGTACCTCTTTGCCATACATTTTCTTCATTTTGATGACGGTGAACAGCGCGCAGAGCGTTTCTTCCGGATCCGAAATCAGCGGGAAGGGCAGTTCGAGCTTGGCCTTGAAGTTGTCATGCGAGCGCAGGCTGTCGCGGGACACGCCGATTACCTGCGCGCCGGCCTTCTTGAACTTTGGATACAGATCGCGGAACTGCAGCCCTTCGGTCGTGCAGCCCGGCGTATTGTCCTTCGGATAAAAATACAGCACCACCTTCTTGCCCCGCAGCTTTGACAGCGTGATCTCGCCGCCCGTCGCGGCGGCGGTGAAGTCGGGGATGGGTTGGTCGACTGCGATGGACACGAGGTTCTCCGGTTGTTGGGGCCGGCGTCGCCAGGTGTTGCGACGTCGGCCGGTCTGTCGTCGAGGTTGCTGTCGTTCGGGACACAGACGGCGCGCGGCTTCTGGCTGGTTGCCGCGCTGTCGCCCGTTCGTCCGATCCGGCAGCAAGCCGCGTGCTTTCTGACGACTTCCGCGCCGCGGCCCTTCAGGGCTGGACGATCAGCTCGCCGGAGCGCCCCGGAATTTCACCCCACGTAACAGGGTACGATGGCAGCGTGTCGCGGTCTAGCGTGGCGTAGTAATCGCCCATCGTCGCGAACGTGTGGCCCTGCGCGCGCCAGCCTTCGAGCAGTTGTTCGAACACCGGCGCGAGCTTCTGTCCTTCGAGTTCCGCGTGCAGCGTGAACACCTGGTCGTGCGGATTTTTTTCGGTCTGCTTCAGCATCCAGGCGGCAACGTTGTGCGTGTCGACACCGTCGACACCAAGCACCTCGTCGAGCGTGGGCAGCGTGGTCGGCATCTGCACGTGCGTGAGCGTCTTGCCGTCGACCACCGGCAGATACGGCGAGTGGCCGCGGCCGTCGGACGCGTAGCGCATGCCCCACGCGTCGATCTGCTCGAACGCGTGGCCGTTCATCTGCCAGCCCGCCGCGCCGTGCGTGACAGGCGGCGCGCCGAATATGTCGATGAAGCGCGCGTGGCTCTGCTGCATCTGTGCGACGGTCCACGCGCGATCTTTGGCGCGCACATTGTCCTGCCAGTACACGTGATCCCACGTATGGATGCCGCACTCGAAGCCGGCTTCGTGGATCGCGCGCATCTCGGCCGCGGCCTTCGCGCCGATGTCCGGACCGGGCAGCAGCACGCCGTACATCAGCTGCCTGACGCCGTAATGCTCGACCACCGACGTGCGCGACACCTTCTTCAGAAAGCCCGGCCGCAACACACGGCGCATCGCCCAACCGGTGTGGTCGGGCCCGAGGCTGAAGAGGAAGGTGGCGCGCGCCTTGAAGCGGTCGAAAATACGCGCGAGATTCGGCACGCCTTCGCGAGTGCCGCGCAGCGTGTCGACGTCGATCTTCAGGACGATGCGAGCCAAGGCCCCGCCCTTATTGCTGTTCGACGAGTGCGCGGGCTTCCGCGACGTGGCCGCGATACGCTTCGAAAATCTTGCGCAGCGCTTCGTCGAAAGTCGACGTGGGGGCCCAGCTGAGTTCCTGCTTCGTGTTGTCGATCTTCGGCACGCGGTTCTGCACGTCCTGATAGCCGTTGCCGTAGTACGCGCCCGACGACGTTTCGACCAGTTGCACCTTCTTCGCCGAGTCCGCGTATTCGGGGAATTCGGCCGCGAGTGCCAGCATCTTGTGCGCGAGTTCACGCACCGAGAAGTTGTTGGTCGGGTTGCCGATGTTGTAGATCTTGCCGGTGGCGACACCGTCCTTGTTCTCGATGATCTTCATCAGCGCGCTGATGCCGTCGTCGATGTCCGTGAACGCGCGCTTCTGGGCACCGCCGTCGACGAGGCTGATGTTCTCGCCGCGCACGATGTGGCCGAGGAACTGCGTGACCACACGCGAGCTACCTTCCTTCGGCGTGTAGATCGAGTCGAGGCCCGGGCCGATCCAGTTGAACGGACGGAACAGCGTGAAGTTCAGGCCTTCCATGCCGTAGCCCCAGATCACACGGTCCATCAGTTGCTTCGAGCAAGCGTAGATCCAGCGCGGCTTGTTGATCGGTCCGTATGACAGCTGCGATTCTTCCGGATCGAACTGCTCGTCCGTGCACATGCCGTAAACCTCGGAGGTCGACGGAAACACGAGGTGCTTGCCGTACTTGACGGCCGAACGCACGATCGGCAGGTTCGCCTCGAAGTCGAGTTCGAACACACGCAGCGGCTGCTTCACGTAGGTGGCGGGCGTGGCGATCGCGACGAGCGGCAGAATCACATCGCACTTCTTGATGTGATATTCGACCCATTCCTTGTTGATCGTGATGTCGCCTTCGAAGAAGTGCATCCGCTCATGATTGACGAGGTCGCCGAGACGTTCGGTCTGCATGTCCATCCCGAACACTTCCCAGTCGGTCGTTTCGAGAATGCGTTTGGACAGGTGATGGCCGATGAAGCCATTCACACCCAGAATCAGGACTTTTTTCATGAATGAGTTTGGATGAGCTGGGCGAATTCCGCCGGACTGACGGCGGTCTCGCCGCCGTCGTGCTGGTGCCGCAATTCGTGGATATTGATGGTGCGGCCGTCGCCGCAGATCGCGAAAACGGCATTATCGCTTACGTGCAGGCCCGGGGGCAAATCCGAGCGGAGCGCGCCGGGCGCCGCGAGACGCGCGCGCGCGACGATGAAACGCTGGCCGCCAACCTCCGTGAACGCGCCCGGATACGGCGGCGCGACCGCGCGGATCAGGTTGTAGACCTGCTGCGCGGGCTGATTCCAGTCGATGCGGCCGTCTTCCGGTTTGCGCCCGCCGTAGTAGCTGCCGTGCGCGAGATCGTTCGGCAGATGCGGCGCTTCGCCTGCGAGCAGCGCCGGCAGCACGCGCCAGAGCGTCTGCTCGGCGGCAACGGTGACCTTGTCGAACACCTGCGCGGCGGTGTCGTCGGGCAGGATCGGCACCGGAGTTTGCGCAATGATCGCACCCGCGTCGGGCTTCGCGGCCATTTCGTGCAGCGTCGCGCCGGTTTCGCTCTCGCCGTTGAGCACCGCCCAGTTGGTCGGCACGCGGCCGCGGTATTTCGGCAGCAGCGAACCGTGCATGTTGTAAGCGCCCCGTGCGGCAATCGCGAGCAGGTCGAGCGGCAACATGTGGCGGTAGTAGAACGAGAAGATGAAGTCCGGCCGCGCGGCGCTCACCGCGGCGCGCAGTTCCGGACTCTTCGGATCGGCCGGCGTGAGCACGGCGATACCGTGCTCGGCCGCCACCGATGCCACACTGCCGAACCAGATGTTCTCGCTCGGGTTGTCTTCGTGCGTGACGACGAGCGCCACGTCGACACCGCGCGCGAGCAGCACCTGCAGGCACCGCACCCCGACGTTGTGATACGCGAATACGACGGCGCGCGGCTTCATGGAGTGCGCCCCTGATCGGCGACCGGCACCGGCTGCACGCCCTGCACGACGGTCTGACGCGGCGCTTCGGCGATGGCCGCGCCTTCGCGTTCTTCGAGAATGGTCTGCACGAGGTAACGCGGCCGCGCACGCACCTGCTGATAGATCCGGCCGATGTATTCACCGAGCAGGCCGAGCGCGAAGATGATCACGCCGAGCAGGAAGAACGTGATGGCAAACAGCGTGAACACACCTTGCACTTCCGCGCCGATGATGAAGCGGCGAATCAGCAGCAGGACGAACAGCGCCGCGGACCCCAGCGACAGGATCACGCCGATGAACGACAACCATTGCAGCGGCACCACCGAGAAGCCGGTGACGAGGTCGAAATTCAGACGGATCAGCGAGTACAGCGAGTACTTCGATTCGCCGGCGAAGCGTTCTTCGTGCGCGACCTCGATTTCCACCGGGTTCTGCGCGAACGTGTAGGCGAGCGCCGGAATGAACGTGTTGATCTCGCCGCAGCGGTTGATCGTATCGATGATGTGGCGGCTGTACGCGCGCAGCATGCAGCCCTGGTCGGTCATCTTGATGCGGGTGATGCGCTCGCGCAGCTGATTCATCGCGCGCGACGCCTTGCGGCGCCACAGGCTGTCCTGGCGCTGCCGGCGGATCGTGCCGACGTAGTCGAAGCCCTCGCGCATTTTCGCGACGAGCTTGCCGATTTCCTCGGGCGGATTCTGCAGGTCGGCGTCGAGCGTGAT
Organism: Paraburkholderia sp. HP33-1; assembly: GCF_021390595.1. Lineage (NCBI taxonomy): Bacteria > Pseudomonadati > Pseudomonadota > Betaproteobacteria > Burkholderiales > Burkholderiaceae > Paraburkholderia > Paraburkholderia sp. HP33-1. Next base: position 1,519,495 of record NZ_JAJEJR010000001.1, read on the forward strand.
CACGATGTCGCCGCGCGACTGCTCGAAGCCTGCCAGGATCGCCATGTGCTGGCCGTAATTGCCGTTCAGCAGGATCACGCGCGTCGTGTCGGGGCGCACGCGGAACTGCTCGGCGAGCAGCGCGGCGGATTTGTCGCGGCTGCCGTCGTTGATGAAGATCACTTCATAACCGGTGCCGAGCGCGTCGAGCGCCGGATAGAGGCGCGCGAACAGCGCGGCCAGTCCGGCTTCCTCGTTGTACACCGGAATGATGATCGACACTTCCGGTGCGACGGCGCGATGTTCCGAATAAGTCATGTCCGCTTACTTTCCGTAGTGTTCGCAAATTTCGTTGACCGCACGGCACACGCGCTCGACATCGCTTTCGTTCATCAGCGTGAAGAGCGGCAGCGTGACGTTGGAGGCGCCGAAGCGCTCCGCGTGCGGGAACATGCCTTCCTTGAAGCCGCGGGCGCGGTACAGGGAAAAGAGGTGCAGCGCGGGGTAGTGCACGCCCGAACCGATGCCGCGTTCTTTCAATTCACCCATGAAGCCGGCGCGATCGATCGACAGTTTTTCGAGCGGCAGCGTGATCTGGAACATGTGCCAGTTGCTGTTTTCGAAGTCGGCGAACGGCAGGCCGACGCCGAGCTTCACGGCCGCGCCGCCTTCGAGCTGCGCGAAGTACGCGCGCACGAGCTTTTTGCGCTGCGCGATGAAGCGCGCGAGATGCGGCAGCTGGCCGAGGCCGACGCGCGCGGCGACGTCGGTCAGGTTGTATTTGCCGCCGAGCACGTCGCAGTCCATGCCGTCGAAGCCGGTGCGCGTGATGCCCTGCAGGCGGTACTTCTGGGCGAGCACCGCTTCTTCCTCGTTGTTCAGCACGAGCGCGCCGCCTTCGATCGACGTCAGGTTCTTGTTCGCGTGGAAGCTGAACGACACGATGTCGCCGAGTTTGCCGATGCGCTCGCCGTTCCAGCTGGAGCCGAACGCCTGCGCGGCGTCTTCGATCACGCGCAGATTGTGCGCGCGGGCGATCGCGTACAGGCGGTCCATGTCGACCGGGAGGCCGGACAGGTACACCGGCAAGAGCGCCTTGGTGCGCGGCGTGATCGCTTTTTCGAGCAGGTCGAGATCGATGTTGCGCGTGACCGGGTCGATGTCGGCGAATACCGGCATCGCGCCGGTTTCGAGGATCACGTTGCTGGTCGACACCCAGGTGGCCGGCGTCGTGATGACTTCGTCGCCGGGACCGACGCCGGCGAGGCGCAGGCCGATTTCGAGCGTCGCGGTGCCGGAATTGAAGGTGCGCACCGGACGGCCGCCACAGAACTCGGAGAGCGCGGCCTCGAACTTCTGGTTCTGCGGGCCGGTGGTGATCCAGCCGGAGCGCAGCACGTCGGCGACGCCCTGGATCGTTTCTTCATCGATCTCGGGTTTGACAAACGGCAAAAACGGGACTTTTGACTGGCTCATGAATGCATCGCTCGATTGAAAGGGGTGCGGCCCGACGGGCGCGAAGTAAACCACAAACTACGCGCAAACCCAAGGCCGCGGCTGAAAAAAGCCAACCGGACAGCTTACCGCGGCTAACCTTACGTCAGGCTTAGGCGGCTCTTGCGCCGCCCGGGTTCCTGCGCGGGGCAAGGCCTAGCTGCGCGCGAGCACGACCACGCCGACGAGGATGATGCCGATGCCGACCAGCTTCTGCACCGACATCACTTCGCCGAACAGGTACCACGCGGCGACCGCATTGACGACGTAGCCAAGCGACAGCATCGGATAGGCGATCGACACATCCACGCGCGACAGCCCGATGATCCAAACTGCCACGCTGATCACGTAGCAGGCGAGCCCGCCGATGATTGGCGGCTGGGTTGCCAGCTTGAAGCCGATGGGCAGGATGTTCGCACGGGTGAATTCGAAGTGTCCAACGGCATTCGTACCGGCTTTGAGCAACAGTTGCGCGCCGGCGTTCAGCGTGACGCCGGCGAGGATGCAGAAGAGGGAAATCGGGTTCATCGAACGGTCCGGTTCTCGAAATGGTTATGGTTTTGTCGCGGGCGTAGAGGCGCCGGCCGGAGCCGCGTCGGTGAGCGGCTTCATGACCACCACGCGACGCGGGTCGCGCGCGATCACCTGCATCGGCACGCCTTGCTTCACCAGACGGTCGTAAGTCGGCGGCGGAATCAACGCGAGGGCATAGCGATCGGCCCTCCAGCGCTCGATCCAGGCGTCGAGTGTCGGCACCCATTTTTGCGGCTCGACGGAGACGCCGAACGCGAGCTCGTCCGGGTGCGCGACCATGATCATCGTGTGGCCGACGTAGAACGGCAGCGTATGGTCGAGCACGCCGACCGAGTAGAACGGCGTGTCGGGCGGCAGTTTCGCGAGCTCGGCCTTGATCGCGGGCGCGAGCGGCGCGCCGGAGCTCAGGCGGCCGAAGACGTCGTGGCCGGTGCCGGCGATCGTGCCGAGCAGCACCCACCCCGCGCCGAACGCGGCGAGGCTGCCGAGGCCGATCCGGGCGCTGGCGCTCGTGCCGCCCTGGCCGCGGCGGTTCAGCCACAGCGCGAACAGCGTGAGCACGAACGCGACGGCCAGCGCGGCGAGCACCCACACACGGAACGCGGCGTACAACTCGGCCGGATTGCGCTCGGTGCCAAAACGCGGCAGGAATAGCGCCGCGATCGCTGCGACCACGAGAAACAGCGTGTATCCCGTCAGATGGCGACGCCACTGCTCGCGCGTGACGAGCGGCAGATACATGCCGATCAGCATCGCGATCGGCGGCGCGATCGGCAGCGTATAGGACAGCAGTTTCGAGTGCGAGGCGCTGAAGAACAGGAAGATGAAGACGATCCACGTGAGCATCAGCGTGACCGGCGCGAAGCCGTTCGGCTGGCGCGGCTGGCGCCACGCGTGGCGCACGCTCTGCACGGTCACCGACAGCCACGGCAGGAAGCCCACGAGCAACACCGGCACGAAGTAGTAGAACGGGCCGGGGCGATTCTGCTCGGGCGTCAGATAGCGCTCGAACTGCTGGACGATGAAGAAGAAGTTCAGGAATTCCGGATTGCGTTGCTGCACGAGCACGAACCACGGCGTCACGATTGCGAAAAAGACGATCAGACCGCTCACCAGATGCAGGCGCTTCCAGAGCGCCCAGTCGCGCGCGATCACCGTGTAGAGCACGAGCACCGCGCCCGGCAGGATCAGCCCGACGAGGCCCTTGGACAGCACGGCCAGCGCCATCGACGCCCAGCACACCCACATCCAGCCGCGCACGCACGAAGGCCGCAGGTTGGGGCGCTGCGCGAGCAGCAGCGCGCACAGCGTGAGCGCCATCCAGAACGACAGGCCCATGTCGAGCGTGTTGAAGTGGCCCATCAGGTTCCAGTACGGCGAGCAGGCGAGCACGAGCGCCGCGAACACGCCGGTCGCCGCATTGAACACGCGCGCGCCGGTGAAGCCGATCAGCAGCACGCCGGCGAAGCCCGTCAGCGCGGTGTAAAGGCGTGCCTGCCATTCGCCGATGCCGAACCATGCGAACGTCAGCGCGTTCGCCCAGGTTTGCAGCGGCGGCTTCTCGAAATACTTGTAAGCGTTGTAGCGCGGCGTGATCCAGTCGCCGGTCAGGAACATCTCGCGCGCCATTTCAGCGTAGCGGCCTTCGTCGCTCGGCAGCAGATGGCGCCAGCCGAGCGGGACGAACCAGATCACGGCGAGAACCAGCACCAGCAACAGGATCGCGGTGCGGTTGAGCGGTAGCCTCGACGGCGTATCGTTCATGAATTTCAACCTTTTGTTATCGACAGCGTGCGCACGGGCGCGGCGCTGGGTCCGGAACGACGGAGCGCCCGACGCGCTCAGGCTTCGATCAGCAATGCGGCCGCGACCTTGCGGCCCTCGGCCATCAGAATGTTGTAGGTACGGCAGGCAGCCTTGAAGTCCATCGTTTCGACGCCGATGCGTTTCGCCGTGAGCGCGGCGGTCAGGCGCGGATGCGGAAAGCGCAGCCGCTCGCCGCTGCCGAACACGACCACTTCGGGCGCGGCGTCGACCAGCATCGCGAAATGCTCGGCGCTCAACTGCTCGAACGACGAGACGGGCCAGGGAATGACCGGCGCGTCCGGCAGCACGAGAATGCTGCCCGCGTGACGCACCAGATTGATTTCGACGTAGTCGGCGCCGTAGCCGGTCACGGTATTCAGCGCGCCGCTGGAATCCTGATGTAATTTCAAATTGGTTTTCCGAAGTCGTCGTGAGACGTCATGCGTGTTGCCGGCCTGGCTGCACGTCGTACAGGCCGCGTGGTTCGACGCGTGTGACACACGAGAAGGCCGAAAAGGCTTGCCGTTGCGGGTGGTGCATTGCGGAAGTCGGCCAAAATCCGCTAAATTATAGCTTTTTAGCCGCCTTGCGGCGCCCCTCGCTCAAGTGTCGCCACAAGCCGCGCTGGGCGCACCGGCGTGGCCCACCGGCTACCTGTGTTGGCATCGCCCGCTTTTGCTGCGATTTTTTCCCGCGCCCGAACCCGGAAAGCCGCGGCGGTTCGACAGTTCGACCCCATTTCGCGGTTGGCCGCCGTCGCCGGCGCCGCTGCGTCCGAATTCCCCGTAGCGGTGAATCTGAGCGGCCCGGCGTCGTCAGCCGGGCTCCCGTTTGCCCAAGGTTTGCCCCAGCCATCAACCAGGATGAAGTGCCCGCCGTGAAACCGATTCTCAAATCCAACAAGTTGTTGAATGTCTGCTACGACATTCGCGGGCCGGTCCTCGAACATGCGAAGCGGCTCGAAGAAGAGGGCCACCGCATCATCAAGCTGAACATCGGCAATCTGGCGCCGTTCGGCTTCGAGGCGCCGGACGAGATCATTCAGGACATGATCCTCAACCTGCCCAACTCGTCGGGCTACTCCGATTCGAAGGGCGTGTTCGCCGCGCGCAAGGCGATCATGCACTACACGCAGCAAAAGGGCGTGTATGGCGTCGAACTCGATGACATCTACATCGGCAACGGCGCGTCCGAGCTGATCGTGATGGCGCTGCAGGGTCTCGTCAACGACGGCGACGAAGTGCTGCTGCCGGCGCCCGATTACCCGCTATGGACCGCCGGCGTGAGCCTCGCGGGCGGCACGCCGGTGCACTACATCTGCGACGAGTCGAATAGCTGGATGCCCGATCTCGACGACATCCGCGCAAAAATCACACCGAACACGCGCGCGCTCGTCGTGATCAACCCGAACAACCCGACCGGCGCGCTGTATTCGGACGAGCTGCTGCTCGGCCTGATCGAGATCGCCCGCCAGCACGGCCTTGTGATCTTCGCCGACGAGGTCTACGACAAGATCGTCTATGACGGCAAGAAGCACACCGCGATGGCGTCGCTGTCCGAAGACGTGCTGACCGTCACGTTCAACAGCCTGTCGAAGAGCTACCGGTCGTGCGGCTATCGCGCCGGCTGGATGGCGATCTCGGGGCTGACCGGCGAGAACCGCCGGCTCGCGAAAGACTACCTGGAAGGGCTCGGCATTCTTGCGTCGATGCGGCTGTGCCCGAACGTGCCCGGCCAGTACGCGATCCAGACCGCGCTCGGCGGCTATCAGAGTATCAACGACCTGATCGTGCCGGGCGGCCGCCTCTACAAGCAGCGCGAGCTCGCTTATGACATGCTGACGGCGATCCCCGGCGTAAGCTGCGTGAAGCCTGAAGCGGCCCTGTACATGTTCCCGCGCCTCGATCCGAAGGTGTATCCGATCCAGAACGACCAGCAGTTCATCCTCGACCTGCTGCTCGAAGAGCGCGTGCTGCTCGTGCAGGGCACCGGCTTCAACTGGAAGACGCCGGATCACTTCCGCGTCGTGTTCCTGCCGAATGTCGACGACCTCGCGGATTCGATCCACCGGATCGCGCGTTTCCTCGACGGCTACCGCAAACGTCACACGGCCTGAGCCGGGCTCGCGTACGATACGGCGCGTAAGGCGCGCCGCTCGTGCCAGCCTCGACCCCCTTTTCAAACCTCTATTAGAAACACACGCTGCATGGAACCGATCAAAGTTGGACTGCTGGGCTTCGGCACGGTAGGCAGCGGCACCTTCACGGTACTGCGCCGCAATCAGGAAGAAATCAAACGTCGCGCGGGTCGCGGCATCGAGATTGCGCGCATTGCCGTGCGCAACCCGGCCAAGGCCACCACGGCGCTCGGCGGCGAAGCCGCCAGCGTGGCGCTGACCGATGACTTCAACGCGGTCGTCGACGATCCGTCGATCGCGATCGTCGCGGAAATGATCGGCGGCACCGGCATTGCGCGCGACCTCGTGCTGCGCGCGATCAAAAACGGCAAGCACGTGGTCACGGCCAACAAGGCGCTGCTTGCGGTGCACGGCACGGAGATTTTCGAAGCGGCGCGCGCGAACGGCGTGATGGTCGCGTTCGAGGCGGCGGTGGCGGGCGGCATTCCGATCATCAAGGCGCTGCGCGAAGGCCTGACGGCGAACCGCATCCAGTACATCGCGGGCATCATCAACGGCACGACGAACTACATCCTGTCGGAGATGCGCGACCGCGGGCTCGATTTCGCGACCGCGCTGAAGGCCGCGCAGGAGCTTGGCTACGCGGAAGCGGACCCGACCTTCGACATCGAAGGCGTCGACGCGGCCCACAAGGCGACGATCATGAGCGCGATCGCGTTCGGCGTGCCGGTGCAGTTCGACCGCGCGTACGTCGAGGGCATCAGCAAGCTCGCCGCGATCGACATCAAATACGCCGAGGAACTCGGCTACCGCATCAAGCTGCTCGGCATCACGCGCCGCACCGACAAGGGCATCGAGCTGCGCGTGCATCCCACATTGATTCCCGAAAAGCGCCTGCTTGCCAATGTGGAAGGCGCGATGAACGCGGTCGTCGTGCATGGCGACGCGGTCGGCGCGACGCTGTACTACGGCAAGGGCGCCGGCGCGGAGCCGACGGCTTCGGCCGTGGTGGCCGATCTGGTCGACGTGACGCGTCTGCACACGGCCGACCCCGAGCACCGTGTGCCGCATCTGGCGTTCCAGCCGGACAGTCTGTCGAACACGCCGATCCTGCCGATCGACGAAGTGACGAGCGGCTACTACCTGCGCTTGCGCGTCGCGGACGTGACCGGCGTGCTCGCCGACATCACGCGCACCCTCGCCGACAGCGGCATCTCGATCGACGCGCTGCTGCAGAAGGAATCGGAGCAGGTCGACTCCAACGGCAAGGGCGAAACCGACATCATCCTGATCACGCACGTCACGGTCGAAAAGCAGGTCAATGCCGCGATCAAGTCGATCGAGGCGCTGAAGACCGTCGTCTCGCAAGTCACGAAGCTGCGCATGGAAGCGCTGAACTAGGCCGAACTATGAACTACCTCTCCACGCGCGGCGCCGGAGCCGGCGAGCGCCATACCTTCTCCGACATCCTGCTCGGCGGTCTCGCGAAAGACGGCGGCCTGTACCTGCCGGCCGAATATCCGCGCGTCACGCCGGACGAACTCACGCGCTGGCGCGCGCTGCCGTACGCGGATCTCGCGTTCGAGATCCTGTCGAAGTTCTGCGACGACATTCCCGCCGACGATCTGCGCGCGCTCACGCGCAAGACCTACACGGCCGCGACCTACTGCAACGTGCGCGACGACGAAAGCGCCGCGCAGATCACGCCGTTGAAGACGCTCGGCATCGAGAACGGCGCGCCTCTGTCGCTGCTCGAACTGTCGAACGGACCGACACTCGCGTTCAAGGACATGGCGATGCAACTGATCGGCAACCTGTTCGAGTACGCGCTCGCGAAGCACGGCGAAACGCTGAACATTCTCGGCGCGACGTCGGGCGACACCGGCAGCGCCGCGGAATACGCGATGCGCGGCAAGCAGGGCATCCGTGTGTTCATGCTGTCGCCGCACAAAAAGATGAGCGCGTTCCAGACCGCGCAGATGTACAGCCTGCAAGACCCGAACATCTTCAATCTCGCGGTGGAAGGCGTGTTCGACGATGCGCAGGACATCGTGAAGGCGGTATCGAACGATCACGCGTTCAAGGCGAAGTACAAGATCGGCACGGTCAATTCGATCAACTGGGCGCGCGTCGTCGCGCAGGTCGTCTATTACTTCAAGGGCTACTTTGCCGCGACGAAGTCGAACGACGAGCGGGTGTCGTTCACGGTACCGTCGGGCAACTTCGGCAACGTGTGCGCGGGTCATATCGCGCGCATGATGGGTCTGCCGATCGACAAGCTCGTCGTCGCGACCAACGAAAACGACGTGCTCGACGAGTTCTTCCGCACCGGCATCTACCGCGTGCGCAAGGCGGCCGAGACGTATCACACCAGCAGCCCGAGCATGGACATCTCGAAGGCATCGAACTTCGAGCGTTTCGTGTACGACCTGCTCGGCCGTGATCCGGCGCGTGTGCTGCAGCTGTTCCGCGACGTCGAGGAGAAGGGCGGTTTCGACCTCGCGGCAAGCGGCGACTTCGCGCGCGTGAAGGAGTTCGGTTTCGTGTCGGGCAGCAGCAGCCACGACACCCGCGTCGAGACGATCCGCGACGTGTTCGAGCGTTACGACACGATGATCGACACGCACACGGCCGACGGCATGAAGGTCGCGCGCGAGCATCTGCAGCCGGGCATTCCAATGATCGTGCTGGAGACCGCGCAGCCGATCAAATTCGGCGAGACGATCCGCGAGGCGCTGCTGCGCGAGCCGGAGCGGCCGGCGACGTTCTCGGGGCTCGAGTCGCTGCCGCAGCGCTTCGAGGTCGTGCCCGCGGATGCGCAGCGGGTGAAGGACTTTATCGTCGCGAATACCGGCGCATAAGGGCGGCTGGGCCGCGTGAGCCGCTTGACGGCCCACGCGGCATCGCGCGTTGCCGAGTCGTTTCACGTTGATCGACGCCCGCACCCGCACCACGAAAAGCGCTGGCCGCACCCCTGCGGCCATGCATCGAAAAATACAAAATGCTCTCCATCACGCCCGGCCACCCAGGCTGACGGCATCGGCCGCTACAATATTCTTTTAACCTGCGGCTTCGACACTCCCGATGTCCACACCCACGCCCCGCGCTCCGATGCTCGCCACCGCCGATGCGTTGGCAATCCTGCTCGACGCCGCGCGCCCGATCGACGGTATTGAAACGCTGCCGACGCTCGCCGCGCTGAATCGCGTGCTCGCCGCCGACGTCACGTCGCCGCTCGACGTGCCGCCAATGAACACGAGCGCGATGGACGGTTACGCTCTGCGCATTGCCGATCTCGCGCACGGCAGCCGCCTGCCGGTCTCGCAACGCATTCCGGCCGGCCATGCGCCGAGCCCGCTCGCGCCCGGCAGCGCGGCGCGCATCTTCACCGGCGCGACGGTGCCCGCTGGGGCGGACGCGGTTGTGATGCAGGAGCAGACCGAGGTGGCCGGCGACGAAGTCACGATCGTGCATCGTCCGCAGGCGGGCGAGTGGATCACCGCGCAGGGCGCCGATATTCGCGCGAGCTCGGTGATCCTGCCGGCCGGCACGCGGCTCACGCCGCAGGCGTTGGGGCTTGCCGCGTCGGTCGGGTGTGCGCAGCTCGAGGTGCGCCGCCGCGTCAAGGTCGCCGTGTTTTTCACCGGCGACGAACTGACGATGCCCGGCGAGCCGCTGAAACCGGGCGCGATCTACAACTCGAATCGCTTTACGCTGCGCGGGCTACTCGAGAAGCTCGGCTGCGAAGTCACCGACTACGGCATCGTCGCCGATCAACTCGACGCGACCCGCGCGACGCTGCGCGAAGCCGCCCAGGCGCACGATCTGATCCTGACTTGCGGTGGCGTGTCGGTCGGTGAGGAGGATCACGTGAAGCCGGCGGTAGAGGCCGAAGGGCGTCTGTCGATGTGGCAGATCGCGATGAAGCCGGGCAAGCCGCTCGCGTTCGGCGCGGTGCGCCGCGGCGCAGACGGGGATCAGGCGGCCGAAACGTTCTTCATCGGCCTGCCCGGCAATCCGGTGTCGAGTTTCGTGACGTTCCTGCTGTTCGTGCGGCCGTTCGTGTTGCGTCTGGCCGGCGTGCAGGCGGTCGCGCCGCGCGCGCTGTCGCTGCGCGCGGACTTCACGCAGGGCAAGGCCGATCGCCGCAACGAGTTCCTGCGCGCGCGTGTCAACGCGGCGGGTGGACTCGACCTGTTTCCGAACCAGAGCTCGGCCGTGTTGACTTCGACCGTCTGGGGCGACGGCCTGATCGACAATCCGCCGAACCACGCGATCAGCGCCGGCGAGACCGTGCGCTTCATGCCGTTTTCCGAACTGTTGAACTGAGGCCGGCTTTGCAGCGCAGACCGGCGGTATCCCGATGAAGATTGAACTCCGATACTTTGCGAGCGTGCGGGAAGCGCTCAACACGTCCGACGAGACCGTCGAGGTGCCCGACGGCATCGCGACCGTCGGCGACGTGCGGGCGTGGCTGCGCGTGCGCGGCGGCACCTGGGCCGAGACGCTCGCCGAAGGCCGCGCGCTGCGCATGGCCTGCAACCACGTGATGACCGACGCGAGCACCCGCATCACCGAGGGCTGCGAGGTCGCGTTCTTTCCGCCCGTTACTGGCGGCTGAGCCGCGCTCACGCACATCACGCCGGCGATAGAAGCCCTCAGGAGTCGTTCATGCCCGTTCGCGTCCAGACCGAAGACTTCGACCTCAACACCGAGGTGGCCGCGCTGCGCGCGCGCAATCCGCGGATCGGCGCGCTCGCGTGCTTCGTCGGCACCGTGCGCGACTTGAACGAGGGCAGCGTGGTCGAGACGATGGAGCTCGAGCACTATCCCGGGATGACCGAGAAGTCGCTCGAGGCGATCGTCGAGCGCGCGCGTGCGCGCTGGCCCGGCATCGAGGTGCTGATCGTGCATCGCGTCGGCAAGCTGTATCCGCTCGACCAGATCGTGCTCGTCGCGACGACGGCCGCGCATCGCGGCGACGCGTTTGCGTCGTGCGAGTTCGTGATGGACTACCTGAAGACTGAGGCGCCGTTCTGGAAGAAGGAGAAAACCGATGCGGGCGAGCGCTGGGTCGACGCGCGTGTGACCGACGATGCCGCACTCGCGCGCTGGGGTATCGAGTCGGGAAACCGGACGGCGGACTAGGTAAGCCGCGGGCCGCGGGCTGCGGGGCCGCAGCGGCGCGCGCGGCGTCGGTGCGTCAGGCCGCCGGCGCCGGGCCACGCTCACTTGTCCCGCGAGCGTCCGATGATCGGCACCGGAAACGGCTCCCCAGCCGGCCGCGACGCGTGCCCGTCATCGTCGTCATCGCGCGGCCGACGCTTCGGCGCGACCCGCTCGAGCAGCGCCTGCTGCTCTGGCGGAATCTTGTAATCCCACCCGAAACGGCTCAACTGCAGACTCTGCGCGATCCGCAGTGCCGGCTCCATGAAGCGGACCGCGGCGGCTGGCTGGTAGCGCGATTCGACGGTATCGAGGAACAGGTACAGCCAGCGGCTGAAATGCTGCGGCTCCACCCCTTCGAGCGGCTGATGCGCCTGCTGCACATTACCGCGATACTGCTTCGCGCCGAGCACGAGACTGCTCCAGAACGTGCACATCTTCGGCAGATGGTCGTCCCAGCGGCCTTCGAGCTTCGCGTCGAAGACCGGACCGAGCAGCGGATCGGCGCGTACGCGATCGTAAAAACCGTAGACGAGATCGCGGATATTCGCGTCGGTGGGTTCGGCCGCGCGCTCGACCGGCGGCGCGGCGGGGAAAGACGGATTCATGCGGATTCCAGAAAAATTCGGTTGCCGATGGCGGCGGGGCGGCGACGGTCCCGGCGTCACGGCGCGATCGTCGGAGAAGCGACCGTGCCCGACGCGAGTGGCCCGGGGGACTCCGCTGTGCGCGGGCGGACAGAACAAAGCAACCAACCCCCCCGCTTTTCGAGCCAACAAGCGATGCGGATAAAGTTACTATTGCTATCCGAACCAGCTTGGCAAAGCAACTAGAACACCGACGCCGCCAGCCAGTCATGTTAGGGCGCGGCGCTGGTTCACGGCAACCCTTGCGTCGATGCGGTTATCGGCGGGTTCAAGGCGCTTGCTCGCGGCCTTTCACGCCATACCAGGACCTATGAGACTGACCGACTACACGGATTACGCGCTGCGCGTGCTGCTGTACCTCGCGGTGCGGGGTGACGGATTATCGACGATTCAGGACATTTCGCAAGCCTACGGCATCTCGAAGAACCATCTTATGAAGGTCGTGCAGCAACTCGGCGAGCTTGGCTGGGTCGAAACCGTGCGCGGCCGCAATGGCGGACTGCGGCTTGGCGCGCAATCGCTCGCGTTGACCGTCGGCGACGTGGTGCGTGTGACGGAGAGCGACTTCGCACTGGTCGGCTGTCTGCCGGGCCGGCAGGGCGTGCAGCGGCCTTGCGTGATCACGTCGCAGTGCCAGCTGCGTGGTGCGTTGCAGGCGGCGAACCTCGCTTTTCTCGCCGAACTCGATCGCTATACGATCGGCGAGGTCGCGCAGCCGCAAAGTGCGCTGGCGTCATTACTCGGGCTCGGCCCCACGATTCAGGTGCTGCCGTTGCCGATTCCAGTCGCTTCGGGCGGCACGCGGGACGGCACTTCGGCGGCGCTGGGCCAGAAGAACTAGAAGATCCAGCCGGCTCCGAGGGGTGAAAACCCGGCCAGCTTCCGCACTGGGGAAGGATCGCGGCAGTTCTTGCGCTCAAATGTTAAATAGTTGCGACTGAGGCCAAAAAAGCGCTTGAAACCCCAATAAACCGCCTCATTTTGGTGGTAATCGAAATTGGAGGTCTCTTGATGAGAATCGACAAACTCACCACTAAATTCCAGGAAGCGCTGGCGGACGCCCAAAGTCTGGCGGTTGGCCACGACAATCAATACATCGAGCCGGTCCACCTGCTGGCGGCGCTCGTCGCGCAGCAGGACGGCTCCGCTCGCTCGCTGCTGTCGCGCGCCGGCGTGCATGTGCAGCCGCTGCAAACCGCACTGAACGACGCGATCACGCGGCTGCCGCAGGTGCGGGGCACCGACGGCAACGTGCAGATCGGCCGCGACCTGACCGGTCTGCTGAACCAGGCCGACAAGGAAGCGCAAAAGCTCAACGACACGTTCATCGCGAGCGAGATGTTCCTGCTTGCGGCCGCTGATGATAAGGGCGACGCCGGCCGTCTCGCGCGCGAGCACGGGCTGTCGCGCAAGTCGCTCGAAACCGCGATCGCCGCGGTGCGCGGCGGCTCGCAGGTGCATAGTCAGGACGCCGAAAGCCAGCGCGAAGCGCTGAAGAAATACACGATCGATCTGACCGAGCGCGCCCGCGCCGGCAAGCTCGACCCCGTGATCGGCCGTGACGACGAAATCCGCCGTTCCATTCAGATCCTGCAACGCCGCACCAAGAACAATCCGGTGCTGATCGGCGAGCCGGGCGTCGGCAAGACCGCGATCGTCGAAGGGCTCGCGCAACGTATCGTCAACGGCGAAGTGCCGGAAACGCTGAAGAACAAGCGCGTGCTGTCGCTCGACATGGCCGCGCTGCTCGCGGGGGCCAAATATCGCGGCGAGTTCGAGGAGCGCCTGAAGGCCGTGCTCAACGACATCGCGAAGGACGAGGGACAGACCATCGTCTTCATCGACGAAATTCACACGATGGTCGGCGCCGGCAAGGCCGAAGGCGCGATGGACGCGGGCAACATGCTGAAACCGGCGCTCTCGCGCGGCGAGCTGCATTGCGTCGGCGCGACCACGCTCGACGAATACCGCAAGTACATCGAGAAGGATGCCGCGCTCGAGCGCCGCTTCCAGAAGGTGCTGGTGGACGAACCATCGGTCGAGGCGACCATCGCGATCCTGCGCGGTTTGCAGGAGCGTTATGAGCTGCACCACGGCGTCGATATCACCGACCCGGCGATCGTCGCGGCGGCGGAGCTGTCGCATCGCTACATCACGGACCGCTTCCTGCCGGACAAGGCGATCGATCTGATCGACGAAGCCGCCTCGAAGATCAAGATGGAAATCGACTCGAAGCCCGAGGAGATGGACCGGCTCGACCGTCGTCTGATCCAGTTGAAGATCGAACGCGAAGCGGTGAAGAAGGAGAAGGACGAAGCGTCGCAGAAGCGCCTGCAGCTGATCGAAGAGGAAATCGAGCGGCTCAATCGCGAATATTCGGACCTCGAGGAAATCTGGACCGCGGAAAAAGCGGCGGTGCAGGGCAGCGCTCAATTGAAGGAAGAGATCGAGAAGACGCGCGCGGAGATCACGCGTCTGCAGCGCGAGGGCAAGCTCGAGAAGGTCGCCGAATTGCAGTACGGCAAGCTGCCGGGCCTCGAAGCGCAACTGAAGGAGGTCACGCGCGCCGAAGCCGAGGAGCAGAACAGTCCGAAGCGTCCGCGTCTGCTGCGCACACAGGTTGGTGCGGAAGAAATCGCCGAGGTGGTGTCACGCGCCACCGGTATTCCGGTGTCACGGATGATGCAGGGTGAGCGCGAAAAGCTGCTGCAGATCGAGTCGAAGCTGCATGAGCGCGTGGTCGGGCAGGACGAGGCGATCAACGCGGTGGCCGATGCGATCCGGCGCTCGCGCGCGGGTCTATCGGACCCGAACCGTCCGTACGGCTCGTTCCTGTTCCTGGGACCGACCGGCGTCGGCAAGACCGAGCTGTGCAAGGCGTTGGCGGCGTTCCTGTTCGATTCGGAAGAGCACCTCATCCGGATCGACATGAGCGAGTTCATGGAGAAGCACAGCGTCGCGCGTCTGATCGGCGCGCCGCCGGGATACGTCGGCTACGAGGAGGGCGGTTATCTGACCGAGGCCGTGCGCCGCAAGCCGTATAGCGTGATTCTGCTCGACGAAATCGAGAAGGCGCATCCGGACGTGTTCAACGTGTTGCTGCAGGTGCTCGACGACGGCCGCATGACCGATGGCCAGGGCCGCACCGTCGACTTCAAGAACACGGTGATCGTGATGACGTCGAACCTCGGTTCGCAGGTGATCCAGTCGATGGTCGGCGAGTCGCAGGAAGCGGTGAAGGACGCGGTGTGGGAAGAGGTGAAGCTGCACTTCAGGCCCGAGTTCCTGAACCGGATCGACGACGTCGTCGTGTTCCATGCGCTCGATCGCTCGAACATCCAGTCGATCGCGCGGATCCAGTTGCAGCGTCTGCACGAGCGGCTCGCGAAGCTCGATATGCAACTGGTGGTGTCGGATGCGGCGCTCGAGCACATCGGCAAGGTCGGCTACGACCCGCTGTTCGGTGCGCGTCCGCTGAAGCGCGCGATCCAGCAGGAGATCGAGAACCCGATCGCGAAGCTGATCCTGGCCGGCAAGTTCGGTCCGAAGGATGTGATTCCGGTCGAAGTCGACCACGGCGAGCTGGTGTTCGAACGCGTCGTGCACTGAGCGCGGACGCTGGGTGACGCGATGGGGCGGCAGTCGTGCCGTTCCCGCCGACGTTAAAAAAACCGGCAACGAAGGTAACTTCGTTGCCGGTTTTCTTTTGCCCGCCGGTTTTCTTGCGGGATGTCACCGTCGAGCAGCGGCTTACGCAGCGGCCAGCGAATAGCAGAGGCGTCCTTAAGCGTTGCCCTTGTTGCCGAGCAGCGACGACAGGCCGCCGAGCGCGCCGAGCACCGAGGTCGTGTCCAGCTTGCCCTCGGCCGGCACTTCGCCGTTCGGCGTGGCCGCGTTGACGACGTGCGGCAGGATCTGCGACAGCAGACCCGTTACCTGTTCCGGCTGGACGCCGGCCTTCGAGGCGAGGTCGCTCACCGTCTGCGAGCCGAGCACGTTTTGCAGTGCTTCGGGCGCGATCGGCTGGTTTTCGCCATTGCCGACCCACGACGACACGACGTCGCCGAGGCCCTTTTCCTGGAAGCGCTGGATCAGGCCGTTCAGGCCGCCCGGCTGGTTGTTGACGAATTCGAGCGCGGCTGAGATCAGCGCTTGCTGGCCGCCGCCTTCTGGCGATTTGCCAAACAGGGAACCGATGGTGTCGAGTAGGCTCATGACGGACTCTCTTGAATGCCGGCGCGTGCAAGACGGCCGGGTGGGTGACGACGACGCGCGGTTGCGCGGCGCGGTGAAACGCAAGGGCTACCGCTCCGTCGGCATCATGCGCCGGACGCGGCGGATGCCGCCTTGCTCTTCTTCGCTTTCTTCTTCGAAGCTTTGGTGCCGGATGCCTCGGCCGGTGCGCTAGCTGCCGCGGCGGCCGGAGCGGCAGCGGCTGCTGCGTCGGACGCAGCGGTCTTGCCCTTCTTCTTCGACTTCGACATCTTCTCGGCCGAGGCAGGGGCAGCCGCGGCCGGCGCGGTAGTTGCAGCTGGCGCGGGCGCGGCGGTGGTTGCCGCAGCCGCCGGCGCCATCTTCGTGCCCGCCGGGCTGCCCGGCTTCGTCGACGCCTTCGCGCCGGTCGGCGGCGCCGACGAACCGTTGATCGTCAGCCCAGCCGCTTCAAGGTTCTCGACCGATTTCTGGCCGAGGCCCTTCACACGCGCGGCGAGATCGTCGGCGTTCTTGAACGGGCCGTTTTTGGCGCGTTCGTCGAGGATCGCTTTCGCATGGACGGGGCCGATTCCCTTGACCGATTCGAGTGCGGCCTGATCGGCGGTATTCACTTCGACGGCCGCGGCAAATCCGGCCGATAGCGACAAAACCACAGCGACGCAAAGCATGAAAAGCTTCTTCAGCATGGCAAGCACTCCATCGAGGGCAAAAAGTTAGCCGGGAACGGACGGCGCATTCTGTCAGCGGGCGCTGCGTTTAAGCATAGAACAAATCGCAAGCCCGATTTGAGATAGCGGTCGATTTATACCGATCGATTGATGACAAGTAAATCAGGCCGGACAATATTTAAAGCTTTTACCGGCGGGGGTAATACGGGTGAGTTTATCGATCGATATCGTCCGGCATAAATCGTCTGCGATTAAAACGGGGTACGCAGACACATGACAGCGTTCGACGCTTGACTTAGAGTGCACTCGAAGTCCTAACCTGAGTCCGTCATGTCGAAACACTCAACCGCGCTCACCATCGGTCAGGTCGCCGAAATGATCGGCGTGTCCACGCACACGCTGCGCTACTACGAACAGGCCGGCCTGATCCGGCCGGTCGGGCGCACGCAGGCGGGGCACCGGCTGTACTCGCCGGCCGATCTCGACTGGTTACGCTTCGTGATGCGTCTGAAGGCAACGGGCATGTCGATTTCCGGCATGCAGCAGATCGCCGCGCTGCGCGCGCAAGGCGATCCGACGATGCGCGCACGCCGCGACTTGCTGGTTGCGCATCGTGCTGCGCTGCTCGCGCGGATCGCTGATCTGCAGAGCAACCTCGGCGCGATCGAAGACAAGATCGCCTACTACGAGGCGGCCACGAGCGGCACGGTTGAGCCCGATCCGGCACGGCAGGACGACGAAACCTCGTCGCCCTCACACGCCAACAAGGACTCGCAATGGACTACGCACACAACGACCGCTACGCACGCGGCTGGGACAAGCTCAGGGAAATCGACGGTTCGGCGGGCGAGCAGGTAATCGCCGCGCTCGCGCCAGTCGCGCCGGAATTCGGGCGCTTGCTGATTGAATTCGGCTTCGGCGACATCTACAGCCGGCCGCAGCTCGATCTGCGCACGCGTGAGATTGCGACGATCGCGTCGCTGGCCACTCTCGGCTGCGCGCAGCCGCAGTTGAAGGTACATATCGAGGCGGCGCTGAACGTCGGCTGCACGCGCGAGCAGATCGTCGAGGTGTTCATGCAGATGGCGCTTTATGCGGGCTTTCCGGCCGCGCTCAATGCGCTGTTCACGGCGCGGGAGATTTTCGAGCGCAAGGATCGGGAGGAGCAGGCCGCGTGCATGGCTTGAGAGGGCTGAGCAGCGCGCGGAGAGAAAAGGCGGCTGCAGGTCGTGTCTTGCCAGGGCCCGGACGCAACTAACCGTCCGGTTGGCTCTATTCGGGAGATGCGCTCCGGCAAGGCATGTTGGGCGAGGCATCAAGGCAGGGCTTGGCAGGCAAGGTGGTGCGATAACGGTCTATCAGTCCGCGTCCGCGCGCAAATACCGCTGGCTCACGACCCGCCAGTACACGAGCAGGCCGACCCCGGCGATCGCGAGACTCGCGGTATTCGCGACCCAGAAGCCGCGCGCGCCGGTCAGCCAGGGCGGCGTGAAGCCGGTCGTATCGAAGCCGAGCGCATAGCCGCCGCCGAGCCCGACGCCCCAAAGCGCCAGCGCATAGATGACAGTTGGCACGACCGCGACCTTGTAGGCGCGCAGCACGAACGCGGTCGTGATCTGCAACGCGTCGAACAGGTGATAGCAGGCGACGATCAGCACCAGCGGCAACGCCTTCGCCGCGACCTGCGCGTTCGTCGTATAACCGTCGACGATATACGGCCGCAGGATGATCACGAGCGCGCCATAGCAGCACGCGATCGCAACCGCCATCGCGATGCCGTGACGCGACAGCGTGCGCGCCGCCTGCGGCCTGTGCGCGCCGAGCGCCTGCGCGACCAGCGTCGACGACGCGATGCCGATCGACAGCGGCGTCATATAGAGCACCGCGCCGATGTTGCCGGCGATCTGATGCCCGGCGAGCGTCGTCGTGCCGAAACGCGCGATGAAAAGCGCCATGAACGTGTACGACGTGACCTCGATCAGATACGACAGCCCCATCGGAATACCAAGCCGCAGTTGCGCGGCCTGGCGCTTCCAGACCGGCCAGCAGAAGTGCGTGAAGATGCCGAGTTCCTTGAAATCGTCGACGCGCGCGAGCAGCAGCATGCCGAGCGCCGCGAGCCCCCAGTTGAGCAGCGTGCTCGCGAGCGCGCAGCCCGGACCGCCCAACGCCGGCACGCCGAGTCCGCCGAAAACGAACCATGTATTGAGCGGAATTTTCAGCAGCAGCGCGGCGATCTGCAGGAACATCACGAGCCGCGGTTTGCCGAGCGCATTGGCGACCGAACCGTAGACCCGGAAGGCGAGGCCGGCCGGCAGACCGAACGCGAGAATCCGCAGATATGCGAGCGTGCGCTCGTGCAGCGCGTCGGGCACGCGCGAGAGCGCCAGCAGCGGCCCAGGAAAGAACAGGATCAGAAAGCCGATCACGGTCAGCGCGGCCGCGAGCCACCATGACTGGCGCACCTCTTCGCCGATCTCGCCATAACGGCGCGCGCCGTACAGTTGCGCGGCGATCGGTTGCAGCGCGGTCAGGATGCCGGTCAGGCCGATATAGACCGAGACGTAGATCGACGAGCCGAGGCCAAGCGCAGCCAGATCGACGGCCGAGTAGCGACCGACCATCGCCGTATCGATCACCCCGAACGCGATGATGGCCAACTGGCCGATCAATACGGGCCACGCGAGCGCGGCAATTTTCCGTACGTCGGCGAACATGGTCACTTGAGCTTCTTGTGCCAGTTGCGGTGATTGCCGGGCGGCGGCTTGGGACGGTCGATGCGCACGTACAGGCGGAAGCGCTCGTCGCGGTCGGCGGCGCGGCGGCCTTCCCACACGAGTTTCCAGATGTAGTCGGGCAGCGCACTCGGGTCGCCGTAGTCCTGCGAGTCCTGACGCAGGATCACGTCGCAGTCCTGGTCGAACGAGAAATGCATGTCGCCGAAATATGCGAACGTCGCGATCTGCGCATTGCCGAGGCGCACCGGCGAGATGCACGTGTAGTCATCGGGCAAGTGATTGGCGATCTGCTGCGCGACGTCGCGATAGGTCCGGCTGTAGTTGACGACCGGCAGCCAAAGCGTCATCAGCAGCACCCACATCAGCGTGGTGCCGGCGCTCGACAGCACGACGCTGCGCCACAGTACCTTTGGATGACGCGCGAGGCGCCAGCGCACCAGCAGGAACCAGCACACCGTCACCGCGACCGCGCAGACGAACGACAGAATCTTGAACTGCGGCACGTAGCCCGGCGCGAGCCGTGAGAGGTTGCGCGCGAGCGGATGCGGGAAGCCGGTGAGACTGGCCACGTACACGAGCCACACGAAGCTGCCGAGGATCGTGAAGCTCAGCAGCGCGAACCAGTCGATCGCGTTGATTGCGCCGCGCTTGAGCGTCGGCAGCGCGAAGGCGGCGAGCACCGCGAGCGGCGGCAACAGCAGCATGTAGAGTCGGTTCGACTGGTGGCTTTGCAGCACGACGAGCACGAACAGCGGCCCGATCACCGACAGCGGAATCGCCACGTGCGGCGCTCGGCGCAGTCCCTTCCAGCTGAACCACGACCACAGCGCGAGCGGCCAGGCGGGCCACGTGAAAAGCGGCAGGTTTTTCAGCGCATAGGCGGCGACCGAGCCGGGCGGGCCCGCGAACGAGCTCAAACTCACGCGCAGCCACTGGTTCAGATACCAGACGGCGTCGTCGGGGAAGGCGGCGAGCGCGATGATCGGCCACGACACCGCGAGCACGAGCGCGACGGGCAGACCCGCGAGCAGCAGCCAGCGTGACCGCGTTTCGCGCACGATCAGCGTCATCGCGAGCGTGCCGAGCAGCAGCGCGGCGACCAGCACCGGGCTGCTCGCAAGCGTGACGAGGCCGATCGCGAGACCCCAGATCAGCGCCCCCTGGATCGGCTTGTCGATCATGCGCACCAGGCCGTAGACGAGCATCGCGATGCAGACGAACTGCACGAGTTGCGGCGTGGTTTCGTGGCCGCGCTCGGCGAGGCCGAAGCACGCGAGCAGGATCAGCAGCGCTCCATCGGCGAGCGTGCGGCCGTAGTCGCGCGGTTCCGGCTCGCCGCCGAACGCATATTTGAACGGCTGGACTTCGGCGCGCCGGCCGAGCAGATAGGCCGCGTACCAGACGAACGCGCAGCCCGCGCAGAACAGCAGGCCCGTGAACACGCGTGACGCGTTGCTGGCGTCGACCCACGGCGCGAGTACGCGGATTGCGCTCGCGCCGAGCCAGTAGCCGAGCGGGCCGTCCTCGGTCAGATACTTGCCGACGAGGTTCGGCAGCAGCCAGTCGTGCGCGCCGCCGTTCGCCATCGTCCACATGACACCGAAGCCGGCTGCGTCCTCGTTCTTCCATGGATCGCGGCCAAAGAGTCCGAACGATGCGTAGACGAAACAGATGGTCAGCAGCAGCCAGCGCGGCAACGCACTGGTCGCAGAGGCAGTGAGGCGAACGACAGGTCTCATGCGGTGTGTGGAGTCAGGATAAGCGATGCAGCCGGAGCGGGCCGGCGGGTCAGGGTAGCAGGGCCCGTCTCGAGCATCCGGCATTGTAGTCGTGCCGCGCGATGGACGTCAGTCCGGTAACGACCGGCAATGTGATTGGGCAAGCTGTAACACAGTGCCGCGAAAGCGCGGCAGCCGCATAAGCGCAGGCGACAAAAAAGGGCAGCTCGCGCTGCCCTTTCCGTTTGCTCCGTTGCCGGCCTGAAGCCGGCACCGTTGCGGTATTACTTCGCCGCCTTGCCCGAAGCTCGTGCGCCGAACTTCTTGTTGAACTTCTCGACGCGGCCGGCCGTGTCCATGATCTTTTGCTGGCCGGTGTAGAACGGGTGCGATTCCGACGAGACTTCGATCTTCGCGAGCGGATAGGTCTTGCCGTTGAATTCTGCGGTTTCGCGAGTCTGGATGGTCGAGCGCGTCACGAACTTGAAGTCGATCGACATATCGACGAACAGGACTTCGCGGTAATTCGGGTGAATGCCTTCTTTCATGGTCTTTCCTTTAATCTGGCGGTAGCCAACCCGCGTGCAGCCTTGAATGGGACTGCCTTCAGGCGCGAGCCACTTGCCTACGGTCGAAAAACGGCGATTATGCCAGAAAATCAGTCGCTTGGCGATTTTCCTGCCAGCGGATTCTATTGGTGCGCGAGAGGGACGCCGTCCTCAGCCCTTCAAGCCGGCGCGAACGTCAATCCCACGCGCGCCGGATCCTGTCGGTAGTAGCGCGCGAGCAGCCGGTACAGCTCCGGACACTCCGCCTCGAACGCGTGCGGCTTGACGAACAGCGCCTCGCTGCACACGGCGAAAAATTCCGACGGATGGTCCGCCGCATACGGATCGATCAGCGATTCTCGCTCGAAACGCGGCCAGCGACGCTCGGGCACAGCGTCGACTTTCGCGCAAAAGTGATCGTATGCGTGATCGAACACGTCGGCCCATGCCTGCGCATCGAGCGGCGCGTGCCAGCGGCGCATCAGCGGCGGGTGGCCGTCCGCTTCGCCGTTCAGCATATCGATCTTGTGCGCGAACTCGTGAATCACGACGTTGTACGCGTCGCTGCCGTCGGTCATCTGCGCGTCTTCCCACGACAGCACGACCGGGCCGCCTTCCCACGCCTCGCCGCTGGCGTCGTGTTCGATCTCATGGACGACACCGTCTTCGTCCTCGACGGTCTTGCGGATCACGAATTCGCCCGGATAGACGATCACGCCGACCCAGCCGCGATACAGATCGAGGCTCAGGTTCAGCACGGGCAGGCACGCCTGCGCAGCGATGGCGACCGTCATCGCGTCGGTCAGTTCGAGCTCGTGCGCGGTCGAGAACTCCTTCTGCGCGATGAAGAGACTCGTCAACTCGCGCAGCCGCGCGAGATCGGGCGCTTCGAGATGAGTGAGAAACGGCAGGCCGGCGAGCGTCGCCTGCCACAAGGAATCGTCGATCGCGTAATCGCGCAGCGCTCGCTCGCGGCGGCGCGTGCCCAGCCAGTTCGTGAGTTTCGACAGCATGCTTGAGCCCGCCTCTAGTCGATCTGATTCTGCCACGCCGCGAACAGGCCGCCGCATATCGCGACGCCGATCAGAAAATAGAAGCCGTCAAGCGACGCGAGGAAACTGGCCTGCTGCGCGACCGTCCGGCTGATCGACGCGATCGCGAGCGCGTGCGCCTCGTTCGCCGCATGGCCGGCGGCGGCGAAGCCGCGGGTCAGCGTCGCGAGCGTGTTCTGGAACACTGGATTGTACGGATTCACGGACTCCGCGAGGCGACTTTGGTGCAGCGCGAGCCGATGCTGCTCGACGATGATCACCGAGGCGGTCGCGAACGAGACCGTCAATTGGCGGATGATGTTTTTCAACCGGTAGCCGTGCGTGAACTCCTCGATCGCAAAGATGCTGAACGTCAGATTCGCGACCGGCAGTACGATGAACAGCAACAGCAGGCCGCGCAGCAGCAGCGGCACGACGAGTGCCGCCTGGCCGACGTCCGGCGACATGCGCGTCATCCACGCGGCGGCGAACGCGGCGATCGCGAAGCCCGGCACGATGATCCACTTCTTGCGCGGTAGCAACTTCGCGTAACGCAGATAGACGAACAGCGCGCTCGCCGAAATCAGCGACGTGACGCCGACGAGCCGCCCGGTGTTCTCGATCGGATAGCCGAGTCCGCCTTCGAGAAAGCGCGAGATCAGGTAGCTGAACACCGTCGTCATGTAGTAATAGAACATGTACAGCACCATGCCGACCTGAAAGACCTTTTCGCGCAACGCATGCAGGCGCACGAGCGGCGCGGGGTGATGCCACTGGTGATACGCAAACCAGCCGAGCGCGGCGCAGCCGGCCACCGTCAGCAGGATCAGTCCCGGCGACGCGCTGAACAGCTGAAAGCGCACCTGCTGCATCACGATCTGCAGCGCGCCCTGCGCGAACGCGAAGATCAGATACGGCCAGAAATGGGCGGAACCGCGTTCTTCGGGCTGGCGGTTGCCGGTATCGGGCAGCGCGAGAACCGCGAGCACGGCGAACAGCACGCCGGCCGGCACCGTGCACGCGAACAACGCGCGCCAGTCGAAATGCGCGACCAGCTGGCCGCCGACGAGCGGCGCCAGCGCGCTCGCCAGCAAGATCAGCAGCAGAAATGCGCGCGTGGCCGCGGGGCGCTGCCGCGGCGTGAAACTCATCTGAATCAGGATCCGGCAGGCGCCCATCATCGGGCCGATGAAGTAGCCTTGAAAGCCGCGCGCGAACGCAAGTTCGATCGACGATTCGCTGAGCGCCGCGGCTGCCGCGCCCGCCGAATAGAGCAGCATGCAGCCGGCCACATAGCGCCGGTAGCCGAAGCGCTCGACCCACCATTCCTGCTGCAGGATGCCGAGCACCGCAGCGACCGCATAGGCGCTCGACGCCCACACGAGCTCATCCGGCGAAGCATTGACGCCCCCCGCGATATAGCTGGCGAAAAACGAGAAGATCGCGTTGTCGAAATAGTCGAGAGCGGTGACGACCGCGAGCACCCACGGGAAAAAGTCGCCGCGCAGCTTGTCGGCGCTGAGCCACGCGGGGCGGGACGAGGTGTTGCTCACGACGATTTGGCCGGTTTTCCGGTGCGGGATTTGCCAGTACGTTGGCTCGAAGCAACGCCGGTTTTTTCAGGCGCGCCGGCCGCTTTGGCCCGCGCTTGACGACGCTGTTCGAGAAGTTGGTCGGCGTTTTCGCCGGCGAGGCGCCGTTCCAGATAGTCGAGGTCGGGGGCCAGTTCGGCGCGCAGTGTCTGTGCTTCCTTCAGTTCGCGGCGCACCGCTTCGATGCGGGTGTCGAGCGTTTCGACCTGCTGGGCGATCGCGTCGCGAATCTGCTGCAACGATTCGGTGGAAAAACGATGACCGCCTTCGACCGGTTCGAGCGACCGCTTCAGCATTTCGGTGATGCTGTGCAGCGAGAAGCCGAGCGAGCGCAAACGCAGGATGCGTGCGAAACGCTTCAGGTCATCCTCGTCGTAGAGACGATAGCGGCCTTCGCTGCGCGTCGGCGACACGAGGCCGCGTTCCTCGTAGTACTTCAGCGTGCGAGGCGTGACGCCGAGGCGTTCGGCGGCGTCGCGCACGGTCAATAGCGCGGGGGAGTCCTTCGACATGACGGTGACACGGAAGGGTGGGGTTGTCGGCATTGTACTGCAACGTGTACGTTCACGTATATGTTTGCGAGGGGCATTGACTGGGCGGACGATGGACGAAAAAAAACCGCTCGCGAATTGCGAGCGGTTTTTCATGCGGTGCGATGGCCGGTTAATGCGGCCAGCATAAACGTGACGCGTTAGCTGCCGCCACCACGACGCATCATGTCGAAGAACTCGGAGTTGCTCTTGGTCTGGCGGATCTTGTCGAGCAGGAATTCCATCGACTCGACTTCGTCCATGTCGTGAATGAACTTGCGCAGCACCCAGATCTTCTGCAGCACTTCGGGCTTGATCAGCAGTTCTTCGCGGCGGGTGCCCGACTTGTTGAGGTTGATCGACGGGTAGACGCGCTTCTCAGCGAGACGGCGCTCGAGGTGCACTTCCATGTTGCCGGTGCCCTTGAACTCTTCGTAGATCACGTCGTCCATGCGGCTGCCGGTTTCGATCAGCGCCGTGCCGATGATGGTGAGCGATCCACCTTCCTCGATGTTGCGTGCCGCGCCGAAGAAGCGCTTCGGACGCTGCAGCGCGTTGGCGTCGACACCGCCCGTCAGCACCTTGCCCGAGGCCGGCACGACGGTGTTGTAGGCGCGCGCGAGACGCGTGATCGAGTCGAGCAGAATCACGACGTCGTTCTTCATTTCGACGAGGCGCTTGGCCTTCTCGATCACCATTTCGGCGACCTGCACGTGACGCGCGGCGGGTTCGTCGAACGTGGACGCGATCACTTCGCCGGCCACCGAACGCTGCATTTCCGTCACTTCTTCCGGACGCTCGTCGATCAGCAGCACGAACAGCACGACGTCGGGATGGTTCTGTTTGATAGCGTGCGCGATGTGCTGAAGCATCACGGTCTTGCCCGACTTCGGCGAGGCGACGAGCAGGCCGCGCTGGCCCTTGCCGATCGGCGCGATCATGTCGATGATGCGGCCCGTCACGTTCTCTTCGCCGCGCATTTCACGTTCGAGCAGCAACACCTTGTTCGGGTGCAGCGGCGTCAGGTTTTCGAACATGATCTTGTGCTTCGAGGCCTCCGGCGGCTGGCCGTTGACCTTGTCCACCTTCACCAGCGCGAAATAGCGCTCGCCGTCTTTCGGCGTGCGCACTTCACCTTCGATCGTGTCGCCCGTATGCAGGTTGAAGCGGCGGATTTGCGACGGGCTGATGTAGATGTCATCCGTGCTGGCCAGGTAGGAGGTTTCCGGCGAACGCAGGAAGCCGAAACCGTCCGGCAGCACTTCGAGGGTGCCGTCGCCGAAGATCGTGTCGCCCGCTTTGGCTCGTTTTTTTAGAATGGCGAACATCAATTCCTGCTTGCGCAGGCGGTTCGCGCTTTCGATCTCGAGGCCATTGGCCATCTCGATCAATTGGGACACGTGCAGAGTCTTAAGCTCGGATAAATGCATACGGAGAACCCGCAGGAGAAGGTGCGACGAAATGAAATCTGGGAGGAGGGTGAGCGGAACGCTCAAAGACTTACACGTCTTTTCGACGTTTTGTGGATTCTAGCATAGCACACGCCAATTTCCGCCGGTGCGGCGGCGTGGCATCTTTGTCGTGTGGCGTGTTGCCGGCTGACAACACGCCCGATCCGAAGCGCTAGCGTCGCGCGATGAATCCGCGAGCGCCGCGGCGTTGCTTTTACAGATTGCCGTCGAGGAACGCGGTGAGTTGCGACTTCGACAAAGCGCCGACCTTCTGAGCGGCGACGGCGCCGTTCTTGAACAGGATCAGCGTAGGGATGCCGCGCACGCCGAACTTGACCGGCGTGGACTGATGCTCGTCGACATTGATCTTCGCGATTTGCAGGCGATCCGCGTAATCCTTCGCGACTTCGTCGAGGATCGGCGCGATCATCTTGCACGGACCGCACCACTCGGCCCAGAAATCGAGCAGCACGGGTTTATCGGATTTCACGACGTCCTGTTCGAACGATGCGTCGCTAATATGCTTGATTTGTTCGCTCATTGATGAATACCTCTGTCGGTTCGAGGCCCGCCTGAATTGCTCGCCACGATACGTCAAAAACTGGGAAAATTTCCGTTCGCTTTGCCGCATCCGGCACCTTGCCGCGCGTGCCTGTGAAAATCCGAAAAGCCGCCTGAAAAATACCAGGATTTTCACGGAATACGCGGAAAGAGTCGGGTTTGCGGGTCTTTCAACTGGCAGTGTAGCTTAATTCGCTATGCGTTGCCGATGGCGATAGTACTCATTCGGGCAGTGGGGCTAATGGGCCGCCGCCGGAGCGCCAGCCGGTTTCTGCGGCTGATGGATACCGCGTTGCGACGTAAATGGTGGCGCGCGCGGCGAACTCAAGTGGGATGCGGGGGGGGGGGGCGTCGTCGCGGTCGCCAGGAAGGCGCGAGGTGGCGTGCATAAGGCCTGCATGAGGCAGACCCAAACGGCGCGAAGCCGTCCGATCCGGCGCGTCGTTCGCGTTTTGCTCGTATTAACAGTCGCACAATGCGCGCGGCAATGATAGAATCTTTCGTGACGGGCCTCCTCGCATGGAGGGATGGTCAACCTGGTCAGGTCGGGAACGAAGCAGCCACAGCCGTTTTCCACCAGTGCCGAGGGTCGGGCTCGTCACCTTCCTTTGCTTTTTCTTCGCGGCCGTATTTCACGGATTCTCCGCAATCATTTCCAGCTTCCGTATTGATCGTTCGCCGAGTTCGAATGAAGCCTCGCCGTGGCCGTGTCGCGCGTTCGCGCGTCGTCCCGAATCGGTTTTGCGTGCCATTGTTACTGATACAATTTCCGGATGACCTATCAAGTTCTCGCACGCAAATGGCGGCCGAAGGATTTCGCTTCGCTCGTCGGACAGGAGCACGTGGTGCGCGCGCTCACTCATGCGCTCGACGGCGGCCGTCTGCATCACGCCTATTTGTTTACAGGTACGCGCGGCGTCGGCAAGACCACGCTGTCGCGGATCTTCGCGAAGGCGCTCAATTGCGAGACCGGCGTGACGTCGACGCCGTGCGGCGTGTGCCGTGCTTGTCGCGAGATCGACGAAGGGCGCTTTGTCGATTATGTCGAGATGGACGCGGCGAGTAATCGCGGCGTCGATGAAATGGCCGCGCTGCTCGAACGCGCGGTGTATGCGCCCGTCGATGCGCGCTTCAAGGTCTACATGATCGACGAAGTGCACATGCTGACGAACCACGCGTTCAACGCGATGCTGAAGACGCTCGAAGAGCCGCCGTCGCACGTCAAGTTCATCCTCGCGACCACCGACCCGCAGAAGATTCCGGTCACCGTGCTGTCGCGCTGTCTGCAGTTCAATCTGAAGCAGATGCCGGCCGGACATATCGTGTCGCATCTCGAACGCATTCTCGGCGAAGAGAACGTGCCGCACGAGGCGCAGGCGCTGCGCCTGCTTGCGCGTGCAGCCGACGGATCGATGCGCGACGCGTTGTCGCTGACCGACCAGGCGATCGCCTATTCTGCGAACCAGGTCAGCGAAGACGCAGTGCGCGGGATGCTCGGCGCGCTCGACCAAAGCTATCTGATCCGGCTGCTCGACGCGCTCGCGCAGGGCGAGGGCGCGGCGGTGCTGGCGGTCGCCGACGAGATGGCGCTGCGCAGCCTGTCGTTCTCAACGGCGCTGCAGGACCTGGCGAGTCTGCTGCATCGCATCGCGTGGGCGCAGTTCGCGCCGTCGTCGGTGCTCGACGAATGGCCGGAGGCCGCCGATCTGCGCCGCTTCGCCGAGACACTCAGCGCCGAGCAGGTGCAATTGTTCTATCAGATCGCGACGATCGGCCGAAGCGAGCTTGGTCTCGCGCCCGACGAATACGCGGGCTTCACGATGACGCTGCTGCGCATGCTCGCATTCGAGCCGGCGCCGACGGGTGGCGGTGGTG
This sequence comes from Paraburkholderia sp. HP33-1, assembly GCF_021390595.1. Classification (NCBI taxonomy): domain Bacteria; kingdom Pseudomonadati; phylum Pseudomonadota; class Betaproteobacteria; order Burkholderiales; family Burkholderiaceae; genus Paraburkholderia; species Paraburkholderia sp. HP33-1. Next base: position 1,548,185 of record NZ_JAJEJR010000001.1, read on the forward strand.
GAGCGGCGGGAGCCGCTGGCACGCAGACCGGTGCGGCGGGCGCCGGTGCGAAGCGCTCTGGTACAGCGACGGTCGCCGCGCTGCGCGCGCTGTCGCCTTCTTCCGCAACGATGATGGCCGCCGCCGCACCGGCCCGTGGACTACAGGCTGACGTTTCCGGCGTTGACCAGGGCGAGGGGCCAAAACCGGCCGCGCCAATTGCAACGCCGATCGCGAAGCCCGCTGTCGACGCTGCTCAAGTCAAGGCAGCAGCGCAATCACTTGATGCCGAAACCGCACGCGCGACAGACGCGTCGCCCGCTGCTGCCGCACGCCCGCTGGCTCCGTGGGAAGACTCTCCCACGAATGAGGGCGTTGCCATCGCCCGCTCGATCGAGCCGGTCTCGAACGAAGTCTCTGACACCGAACCTGTGTCCGCACCGCATGCGCCTGCACCTGCCGCGCTCGAGCGGGTGAAGCACACCACGTCGCCAGAACCGGAGCCGCAGCAGGAGCGGGCGGCGCCCGCTTCGGCGGCGACGGCACCAGCCGCAGTGGACCCCGCACCGCGCCGCGCCGGTGGTGCCAGCGCCGCACTCGACGTGCTGCGCAACGCCGGCATGAAAGTATCGTCCGACCGTGGCCGCGCAAACACGGTCGCGGCAGCACCCGCCACGCCGAAGCCGGCCGCGCCGAATCCCGCCGCGCCGCGCGTGGCCGTGCCGGTGCCGAATCCCACCGCGTCCCGCCGCGAGTCGCAGGACACTGCGGCGCAGGCTGCGCCCACTCGCAACGCAAACAGCGGCGCGAGCAGCAATGCGCAACAGAACAGCCCGTCGTTCCCACCATGGGACGACATGCCGCCCGACGATTACATGCCGCTGTCGGCCGCGGACGACGCCTACTTCATTCCGCCAGACGACAACTTCGTACCGGTGTTCGACCGCGGCCCCGACGACGTCCGCATGGATGGCCCGGCCGCGCAGGCCGCCGCGCCCGCACCGGTCGTCGATACGCGCCCGCTGCCGCCCGCCGTGCCGCTCGATCCGCTCGGTTTCACCGGCGACTGGCCGGCGCTCGCCGTCGATCTGCCGCTGAAGGGCATCTCGTACCAGCTGGCCTTCAACAGCGAACTGATGGCGCTCGAAGGCAGCATCCTGATGCTGAACGTGCCGGTGCCGCAATACGCGGAAGCGTCGCAGGTCGCTAAACTGAAGGCAGCGCTCGTCGAGCGGCTCGGCCTGAACGTCGAGGTGCAGGTCGAAGTCGGCCCGGCGCGCCGCACCGCCGCCGCGCGCGACGCCGCGCTGCGCGCTCAGCGTCAGCAGGAAGCCGAGCGCGAGATCAGCACCGATCCGTTCGTGCAGTCGTTGATTCGTGAGTTCGGCGCGAGCATCGTGCCGGGCTCGATCCGTCCGATTACCCCGGACGCTGCGCCGAACGGTGCGGCGCCGGCCCACTGATCCATCGTTCGCGGCGTCGTCGCAGCGCGACGCCGGAATGCCAGATTCCACGCTATCCAGAAGGAGCACGTCCATGATGAAAGGCCAACTCGCCGGGTTGATGAAGCAAGCCCAGCAGATGCAGGAAAACATGAAGAAGATGCAGGAGCAACTCGCGCAGATCGAAGTCGAGGGGCAGTCGGGTGCCGGTCTCGTCAAGGTGACGATGACCTGCAAGAACGACGTGCGTCGCGTGTCGATCGATCCGAGCCTGCTCGCCGATGACAAGGACATGCTCGAAGACCTCGTCGCCGCTGCGTTCAACGACGCCGTGCGCAAGGCCGAGGCAACGGCGCAGGAAAAGATGGGCGGCATGACCGCCGGACTGCCGCTGCCGCCGGGCTTCAAGCTGCCGTTCTAAGCCTTCGCTGCCGTATAGGGGGCTAAAGGGGGAAGCGCGGTCCGGTTCGAGCACCGCCGTCCCTTCAACTTGCCCACCGGGTACCACCCACGTCGACGCCGATCCGCATGAAACAACCTTCCGCCCTGTCGGCGCTCGTCGAAGCGCTGCGCGCGCTGCCCGGTGTCGGGCCGAAGTCCGCGCAACGCATGGCGTATCACCTGATGCAGCACGATCGCGAAGGCGCCGAAAAGCTCGGTCGCTCGCTGCTGTTCGCGACCGAGCATCTGCGTCACTGCGAAAAGTGCAACACGTTTACCGAAGCGCAGATCTGCGAGGTCTGCCTCGATGAGGAGCGCGATCCGTCGCTGCTGTGCGTCGTCGAAACGCCGGCCGACCAGATCATGCTCGAACAGACGATGACCTATCGCGGCCTCTATTTCGTTCTGATGGGGCGGCTCAGTCCGCTCGACGGCATCGGCCCGAAGGAAATCCATTTCGACCGGCTCGTGAAGCGCGCATCGGACGGCGTCGTCAAGGAAGTCGTGCTGGCCACCAATTTCACCAACGAAGGCGAGGCCACCGCGCACTACCTCGGGCAGACGCTGAAGTCGCGCGGACTCTCAGTGACGCGTCTCGCGCGTGGTGTGCCGGTGGGCGGCGAGCTCGAATATGTCGACGCGGGTACGATCGCGCGCGCGATGCTCGACCGTCGTTCGATGTAGCCACGCGGCTTTCGCTGGCCGCCGCAATACCCGTAGAGGCACGGGTCGTTGCGAGCGGCAGGGACCGCGCGCGTCACGATGCAAAACAAAGGAGACTCATGAGCGCCACCCCCGAACCAGGCGCGAGCGCCGCGCCGCAAGACGCACGCGGCCCGCTCGCCGGCGTCAAGGTGCTGGAGCTCGGCACGCTGATCGCCGGGCCGTTCGCCGCGCGTTTTCTCGGCGAATTCGGCGCCGACGTGATCAAGATCGAAGACCCCAAAGGCGGCGACCCGCTGCGCAAGTGGCGCAAGCTGTATCCGGAAGTCGGCGGTACGTCGCTGTGGTGGGCCGTGCAGGCGCGCAACAAGAAGTCCGTCACGATCAATCTGAAAGCCGACGAGGGCAAGGAGATCGTGCGGCGCCTCGCGAAAGAAGCCGATATCGTCGTCGAGAATTTCCGGCCCGGTCTGCTCGAAAAGCTCGGCCTCGGTTACGACGTGCTGTCCGCCGAGAACCCCGGCCTCGTGATGGTGCGTCTGTCTGGCTACGGCCAGACCGGTCCGTATCGCGACCGTCCAGGCTTCGGCGCGATCGCCGAGTCGATGGGCGGCCTGCGCCATATCACCGGCTATCCGGATCTGCCGCCGCCGCGCATCGGCATTTCGATCGGCGATTCGATCGCCGCGCTGCATGGCGTGATCGGCGCGCTGATGGCTCTGCATCACAAGCAGGTGAACGGCGGCAAGGGGCAGGTCGTCGACGTCGCGCTGTACGAGGCCGTCTTCAACATGATGGAAAGCGTGGTGCCCGAATACGGCGTCTATGGCATGGTGCGCGAGCGCACCGGCGCGTCGCTGCCGGGCATCGTGCCGTCGAATACGTATCCGTGCCGCGACGGCAGCATCGTGATCGGCGGCAATAGCGATCCGATCTTCAGGCGTCTGATGATCGCGATCGAGCGCGACGATCTCGCGAACGATCCGGCGCTCGCGCATAACGACGGCCGCGTGCCGCGCACCCAGGAAATCGACGCCGCGATCGCCGCATGGCTGTCCACGCGCACGATCGACGAAGCGCTCGCGGTGCTGAACGCGGCCGACGTGCCGGTGGGCCGCATCTACAGCGTCGCCGATATGTTCACCGATCCACAGTTCATCGCGCGGCAGATGATCCAGCGGTTCAAGTGGCAGGACGGCAAGGAAATCACGCTGCCCACGGTCACGCCGAAGCTGTCGGCGACACCAGGCGAGACCCGCTGGCTGGGTCCGAAACTGGGTGAACATACCGATGAAGTGCTGCAGTCGCTAGGTTATGATGCTGACGGCATAGCAAGGTTGCGGGCTCAACAGATCGTCTGACGCGCGCAGGGCAATACGTCGAGAAAGGCGCGTCACAGAGCCGGACCACAAAAAATCTGGAGACAGCAGAGCATGCAACGCAGAACCTTCCTCGCCGGCGGTGCGGCGCTCGCGGGCGCATCGCTTGCGGCCACGCCGTTTGCTTTCGCGCAGGGCAAACCCGAGACCACCAAGGTCGCGATCGCGGTCGGCGGCAAGAACCTGTTCTACTACCTGCCGCTGACGATCGCCGAGCGCCGCAACTACTTCAAGGACGAAGGGCTCGAAGTCGACATTTCAGACTTCGCGGGCGGCTCGCAGGCGCTGAAGGCGGCAGTCGGCGGAAGCGCGGACGTGGTCTCCGGCGCGTTCGAACACACGCTGCTGTTACAGGCGCAAAAGCAGATGTTCCGCGAATTCGTGCTGCAGGGCCGCGCGCCGCAGATCGTGCTCGCGGTGTCGAAGAAGACGATGCCGAACTACAGGTCGATCGCCGATCTGAAGGGCAAGAAGATCGGCGTCACCGCGCCGGGTTCGTCGACGTCGATCATGGCGAGCTTCGTGCTCGCGAAGGCCGGGCTCAGTCCGAAGGACGTCGCATTCATCGGTGTGGGCGCGGGCGCCGGCGCAATCGCCGCGTTGCAGTCCGGGCAGATCGACGCGATCGCCAATCTCGATCCGGTCGTCACGCGCCTCGAACGCGCGGGCGACGTGCGCGCCGTGTCGGATACGCGCACGCTCGCCGATACGCACACCGTGTTCGGTGGCGACATGCCGGCGGGCTGCCTGTACGCGTCGCAGTCGTTCATCACGAAGAACCCGAACACCACGCAGGCGCTAACCAATGCGATGGTGCGCGCGCTCAAGTGGCTGCAGAACGCGAGCGGCAGCGAACTGATCAACACGGTGCCGGAGAGCTATCTGCTCGGCGACCGCGCGCTCTATCTCGACGCGTGGCAGCACGTGCGCGAAGCGATGTCGCCCGATGGTCTGATGCCTGCCGACGGTCCCGCGACGTCGCTGAAGACGCTGAAGGCGTTCGATCCGGTGATCCAGAACGCGCAGATCGATCTGTCAAAGACGTGGACCAACGACTTCGTGAAGAAGGCGCTGACGACCGTCAAGGCGTAAGCGAAGCGAGCCGAACGATGACCGTTGCTGCCCTGGCGCTCGAAAACATCACCTGCACGTTCGCTGCGCGAGACAACAGCGCGCAGCGCTACACGGCGGTCAAGGACACGACGCTGCGGATCGAGCCGGGCGAGTTCGTGTCGGTGGTCGGGCCGACCGGCTGCGGCAAGTCCACGCTGCTGAACAGCGGTGCCGGACTGTTGCAACCGTCGGCGGGCGGGGTCAGCGTATTCGGCGAAACGCTCAATGGCCTGAATCGCCACGCGGGCTACATGTTCCAGGCCGATGCGCTGATGCCGTGGCGCTCGGCGCTCGACAACGTGATGGCGGGCCTGTCGTTTCACGGCGTGCCGGCGGCGGTTGCGCGCGCAAAGGCCGAAGAGTGGTTGAAGCGTGTCGGTCTCGGCGGCTTCGGCGACCGCTATCCGCATCAACTGTCGGGCGGCATGCGCAAGCGCGTCGCGATGGCGCAGACGCTGATACTCGACCCCGACATCATCCTGATGGACGAGCCGTTCTCCGCGCTGGATATTCAAACGCGCCAGCTGATGGAAAACGAGCTGCTCGATCTATGGGCCGCGAAGCGCAAGGCGGTGCTGTTCATCACGCATGATCTCGACGAGGCGATCGCCATGTCGGATCGGGTGGTGGTGCTGTCGGCCGGGCCCGCCACGCATCCGATCGGCGAGTTCCGGATTGATCTGCCGCGTCCGCGCGACGTCGCCGAAATCCGCTCGCATCCACGCTTCGTCGAATTGCATGCGCAGATCTGGGGTGTGCTGCGCGACGAAGTGCTCAAGGGTTATCAGCAGCAACTGACTGCTGTTTAAGTGTGCCGCGCATCCCTGCATGCGCATTAAAAAAGAAGACGTTTTCAACAATCGTCCAAGGCAAACCAAGTCATGTGGAAGACCTTGCGCCCGAGCCGGGCGAATCTGGTGATCTGGCAGTGGCTGCTGCTCGCGCTGTGCTTCGTACTGTGGTACGTGCTGACGAGCCCGACGCTATTGCCGCCGTTCTATTTCGACGATCCGAACAAGGCGGCGTTCTTCTTCGGCGAGCCGCAGCAAGTACTGCTGCGGATCTGGGAATGGTTCACGGGCGGCGAGATCTATCTGCATCTGTGGATCACGCTCGTCGAGACCGTGCTCGCGTTCGTGTTCGGCACCGCGATCGGGCTCGGCGTCGGCCTCTGGCTCGCGCTCGCGCCCACCGCGAGCGCGCTATTCGATCCGTACGTGAAGGCCGCGAACTCGATGCCGCGCGTGATTCTCGCGCCGATCTTCGGCGTGTGGTTTGGACTCGGCATCTGGTCTAAGGTCGCGCTCGGCGTCACGCTGGTGTTCTTCATCGTGTTCTTCAACGTCTATCAGGGCGTGAAGGAAGTGAGCCCTGTCGTGCTCGCGAACGCGCGCATGCTCGGCGCGAACCGCAAACAGCTGCTGCGCTTTGTCTATCTGCCGAGCGCGATGAGCTGGGTGTTTTCGAGCCTGCATACGTCGGTGGGGCTCGCGTTCGTCGGCTCGGTGGTGGGCGAGTATCTCGGCTCGGCGCGCGGTGTCGGCTATCTGATCCTGCAGGCCGAAGGCACGTTCGATGTCAACACCGTGTTCGCGGGGATTCTGGTGTTGACCGCGTTTGCACTGATCCTCGACGCGATCGTCGGGACGGCGGAGCGCCGTTTGATGAAGTGGCAGCCTCGCACGGGGGATACGGAGAAGCTGTGAGGATTGACTGCAAGCGGCGCGGCGCCTGAAAAAGCGTTCGGCCGCCGCGCCGATTTGCATGCCGCGTTACGGCGTAATCACCACCTTGCCGATCACGCGACGCTCCGCCATGTCGCGCAGCGCGCGGCCGGTTTCGTCGAGCGAATAGCGGGCGGACACGTAGGGCTTGAGCTTGCCCTCGCGAATCCAGCCGGTCATCTGCTCGAAGGCCGCGTGATTGCGCTGCGGCTCACGCTTCGCGAAGTCGCCCCAGAACACGCCGACGACGCTCGCGCCCTTGAGCAACATCAGGTTCAGCGGCAGCTTCGGGATCTCGCCGTTCGCAAAGCCGACCACGAGATAACGTCCCCGCCAGCCGATGCTGCGAAACGCCGGCTCCGCATAGGCGCCGCCGACCGGGTCGTAGATCACGTCCGGGCCCTTGCCATCGGTGAGCGCCTTGATGCGCTCGCGCAGATCCTCGGTGCTGTAGTTGATCGTCGCGTCCGCGCCGTGCTTCACGCAGGCCGCGAGCTTTTCATCGCTCGATGCTGCCGCGATCACGCGCGCGCCGAGCGCCTTGCCGATTTCGACGGCCGCGAGCCCGACGCCGCCGGCCGCGCCGAGTACGAGCATCGTCTCACCAGGCTGTAGCGCGCCGCGATCGACCACCGCGTGATGCGAGGTGCCGTACGCGAGCGTGAATGCGGCCGCAAGTTCGAACGGCACGTCGTCGTCGAGCGGTACGCAGGCCGCGGCGGGCGCGAGCGCCTGCTCGGCGAAACCGCCGGAGCCGGTGAACGCGGCGACGCGCGAGCCCGGCCTGAACTGCGTGACCCCTTCGCCCACCGCACGCACGATGCCCGCGGCTTCCGAGCCCGGCGTGAACGGCAACGGCGGCTTGAACTGGTATTTGTTCTCGATGATCAGCACGTCGGGGAAATTGACGGCAGCGGCCTTCACGTCGATCACGACGTGGCCAGGCGGCGCTTCGAGATCCGGCAGGTCGTCGACGACCAGGCTCTCGGGCGGCCCGTACTGATTGCAGCGAATCGCGCGCATCGTGTCTCCATATCGTTCAGGGTTCGCAACGTTTTCGAGTGTAAAGCAAAGCGCACGACCGTGCGGTTTATTGCGACGCGGACGCGACCGGTCGCGCAACCTGTATTGCATTGCACAGCACGAAACACACACAATGCCGATCCAGCGACGATCGTGCACGGCATCAGGTTCAATGCAAAGCAGCATCTTTGCGTTCGACGCAAGCATGAGCGCGCCCGAAAAATACGGGCTCGCACGACTGTTGTGCCTGCCACGCCGGCACGCGGCCATGTCGTTCGCGTGCAATCTTTCCTCGGTTACAATCGGCGCATGCGAATCCTACTCAGCAACGACGACGGTTATCTGGCGCCGGGCCTCACCGCGCTTTACGAAGCGCTGAAGCCGATCGCCGATGTCACCGTGATGGCCCCCGAACAGAACTGCAGTGCCGCGTCGAATTCCCTGACGCTGTGGCGGCCGCTGTCGGTCCTGCGTTCGGCGAACGGTTTCTACTACGTGAACGGCACGCCGACCGACTCGGTGCACATCGCGCTGACCGGCATGCTCGACCATAAGCCGGACCTCGTCGTGTCGGGCATCAACAACGGTCAGAACATGGGCGACGACACGCTGTATTCCGGTACCGTCGCGGCCGCCACCGAAGGCATCATGTTCGGCGTGCCGGCCATCGCGTTTTCGCTCGTCGACAAGGACTGGGCGCATCTTGAAGACGCGGCGCGCGTTGCCGCCGAAATCGTCGCGCACTATCTAGAGCGGCCGTTGCCGGGACATCCGCTGCTGAACGTCAATATTCCTAACCTCCCGTACGACGAGTTGCGCGGCTGGCAGATCACGCGGCTCGGCAAACGGCATCCATCGCAGCCGGTGATCCGCGAAACCAATCCGCGCGGCGAGCCGATCTACTGGATCGGCGCCTCGGGCCAGGCACGCGATGCGAGCGAAGGCACGGACTTTCACGCGGTTGCCAACGGCGCCGTGTCGATCACGCCGCTGCAGCTCGATCTGACCTACACGCAAATGCTGCCCGCGGCGCGCGACTGGCTGCGCGCAGGCAGCGGCGCTTCATGACCGGCGAGCGCGCGAAGCGTTTTCCGCTCGGTCTCGAGGACCTGGTGCGCGAACCGCGCCGGCCCGACGGACGCCCGGGCGAGATGCGTGCAGCGGCGCTCGCGGCGAGCGCGGCGTTGAATGCGCGGCAGCAATCGGCGAAACCGACGCAGGGCGGCGCAGCCGCGCGAGCGCAGGCAAGGACGCCCGCGGCTGCGCAAGCTACGCCGGCAACGCGACCCCAGGTGATTCCCCAGGCAAAGACGCAAGGCGCTTCGTCGGGCACGGCAACGGCAGCGACCGGTGCGATGCCGCCGAAGCCGCAGGCCGCGCCAGTCGCGAGGACAGCTGCGAACGCGTCGGCTGGTGCGTTGGCGGGGCAGCCGGTCAAGCAAGCGGCGAAGTCGTCGGTCAAGTCCGTCAAGACCTCGACACATGCGCCTCACCATGGCGCACGCGCGAAGCCGTCGCCCCTTGTATCGCCAGCGCAGCAAGCCGCGAAACCCGCGCCGAACGCCGCGCTTACCGGTGCAACGAGCGGCGCGATGAACAACGCATTGGCGCTGACCTCGGAACGGGTTCGTGAACGAATGGTCGAACGCCTGCGAACCAATGGCGTGACCAATCAGCGTGTGCTGAACGCGATGGCGGCGGTACCGCGCCACATGTTCGTCGATCCGGGACTCGCGGCCCAGGCGTACGAAGATGCCGCGCTGCCGATCGGCCATCACCAGACCATCTCGAAGCCGTCGGTGGTCGCGCGAATGATCGAGCTCGCGGCGGCCGGGCGCGCGCTGAACACCGTGCTCGAAATCGGCACCGGCTGCGGCTATCAGGCGGCGGTGCTGAGCCAGGTCGCGCGCGAGGTTTATTCGATTGAACGCATCAAGCCGCTGTCCGAACGCGCGAAGACGAATCTGCGTCCGCTGCGTATTCCGAATATCCGGCTGCACTACGGCGACGGGCGGCTCGGTTTGCCGTCGGCGGCGCCGTTCGACGCGATCGTGATTGCGGCGGCCGGGCTCGACGTGCCGCAGGCGTTGCTCGAGCAGCTTGCGATCGGCGGACGTCTGGTTGCGCCGGTCGGCTCGCAGGAAGGACAGAGCCAGGTGCTGACGCTGGTCGAGCGCCTCGGGCCCGCGCAGTGGCGCGAGTCGCGGCTTGATCGCGTTTTCTTTGTACCCTTAAAATCCGGAGTGATTTGACACCGATGAGTATGTTGCGCGCGATGCACAGAACCACCCCGAATATCCCCATGACCGTAACCCAGCGCAGCGTGTGCGTGCTCGCCTTGCCCCTGTTGATGACGGCCTGTGCATCCCGGCTCGACCAGGCGCCCGTCGTCGACCGCTCCGGCGCGGGCACGCTCGCCACCACGCAGGGCGCGGCGCAGCCGGCCGTGCCGCTCGGCCCGCCGCCGCCCGGCTACTATCGCGTGAAGCCGGGCGACACGCTGTACCGCATTGCGCTCGAAAATGGCCAGAACTACCGCGACATCTCGGCGTGGAACAACCTGAGCAATCCGAATCAGATCGAAGTCGACCAGTTGCTGCGCGTTGTGCCGCCGGGCGCGAATACCGCGGCCATGACGCCGGGCGTGGCGACCGCGCCGATCGGCAGCGCGGGCGCGGTGCAAAGCGCACCGCTGAACAGCAACGCGCCGGCCGTGGTCGGTGCCGCGATGGCGCCGCTCTATGGTTCGGCGACGAACGGCGCGCCCGCGAATGGTGCGGTTGCTACTTCTCCGGCCAATCCCTCTGCGGCGAGCGCCGACACAGGCAGCGCCGCGACGGGCAACGTCGCCTTCGCATGGCCGGTGCGCGGTCCGCTGCTCAATACGTTTAACGACTCGACCAACAAGGGCGTCAATATAGGCGGCTCCGCGGGCGACCCGGTCAAAGCGTCGGCGGATGGTCGCGTCGTCTATGCCGGAAATGGGCTGCGTGGTTACGGCAATCTCATTATCATCAAGCATGATGCAACTTATCTCACCGCGTATGCACACAACCGCGCTTTGATGGTAAAAGAGGGGGACGCGGTAACGAAAGGGCAGAAGATCGCAGAGATGGGCAATAGCGATTCCGACCGCGTGATGTTGCATTTCGAAGTTCGCCGACAGGGTAAACCAGTTGACCCACTGAAGTATTTGCCGCCGCAATAAGCGATACGACCATGCCGAAATCGAAGCGCCGCCCGCCGCAAGCCGAGTCTGAGAAGATCAGCGAAGTCACGTCCGCCGCAGCGGTCGACGAAAGCGGTGCTTCGGAAGTGGAAGAGGAGGTCGTCGAGGAGCGCGATCTCGACGAACGTCAGAGCGGCCTCGACGACAGCGAGGGCGCTGACGCGCGCGAAGGCACCGCCGACGCAGTGCCCGACGCTGACGATTTCCGCGCTCTGCTGCAGGCCGAACTCACGGCCGACACAATCCAGCATTATCTGAACCGCATAAGCGTGAAGCCGCTGCTCACCGTCGAGGAAGAGCAGAAATATTCGCGCCTTGCCAAGGCCGGCGAGTTCGAAGCGCGGCAGGTGATGATCGAGCGCAATCTGCGGCTGGTCGTCAGCATTGCCAAGGGTTATCTGAATCGCGGCGTGCCGCTGCTCGATCTGATCGAGGAGGGCAACCTCGGCCTCATGCACGCGATCGAAAAATTCGATCCGACGCGCGGCTTCCGTTTTTCGACCTACGCGACGTGGTGGATCCGCCAGAGCATCGAGCGCGCGATCATGAACCAGGCGCGCACCGTGCGATTACCCGTGCATGTGATTCGTGAGCTCAACCAGGTGTTGCGCGCGAAGCGCCATCTGGAAAAGAACTCGATGAACTCCGGCGAGGCGGCCGAGCGGCGCGACGCGAGCATCGACGACATCGCCTACCTGACCGGCAAGACCACCGACGAAGTCACCGACATCCTCGCGCTGAACGAGCACACCGCGTCGCTCGATGCACCGCTCGACCTCGATCCGGCGAGCAGCCTGCTTGATCTGCTGTCCGACGACCAGAGCCAGTCGCCCGACGCCGAGGTGCAGCATCGCGAGCTCGAAACGCTGACGCGCGCGTGGCTCGCGCGTTTGTCGGACAAGCACCGCCACGTAATCGAGCGGCGCTTCGGTCTGAATCATATCGAGCCCGCCACGCTCGAGGAGCTGGCAGACGAAATGGGCCTCACGCGCGAGCGTGTGCGCCAGATCCAACAGGAAGCGCTGGTGCGACTGAAGCGCTTCTTCGCCTCAAACGGTGTCCGCAAAGACGCCGTTCTCTGAACTAATGACACCGATTCTTGTTTTCGACATCGAGACGATTCCCGATGTCGCCGGCATCCGCCGTCTTGAAGATCTGCCCGCGTCGATGAGCGACGCCGAAGTCGCGGAGCACGCGTTCGCCGCGCGCCGCGAGAAAACCGGCAGCGATTTTCTGCCGCATCACCTGCAACGGGTTGCGGCGATCTCCTGCGTGTTCCGCGACAACAACGGTTTTCGCGTGCGCTCGCTCGGCACGCCCGAGGACGGCGAGGCGACGCTCGTGCAGTCGTTCTATCGCGTGATCGAAAAGTACACGCCGCAGCTCGTGTCGTGGAACGGCGGCGGTTTCGATCTGCCGGTGCTCAACTATCGCGCGCTCGTCAACGGCATTCCCGCCTACCGGTTCTGGGATCTCGGCGAGGACGACCGCGACTTCAAGTGGAACAACTACATCAGCCGCTACCACGCGCGTCACACAGACCTGATGGACGTGCTCGCGATGTACCAGGCGCGCGCGAACGCGCCGCTCGACGCACTCGCGAAAATGTGCGGCTTTCCGGGCAAGATGGGCATGGACGGCAGCCAGGTGTGGCAGGCGTTCCAGCAAGGGCGCATCGAGGAAATCCGCAACTACTGCGAGACCGACGTCGTCAATACGTACCTGCTGTATTGCCGCTTCCAGCTGATGCGCGGCGGCTTTTCGCCGTCGGAGTATGCTGATGAAATCAATCTTGTGAAGAACGCGCTGGCGCTGGAAACCGCGCCGCAGTGGGCCGAGTATCTGGCCGCGTTCGAGCAGTAAGCTCGCGCGAGCAGGGCCTGGGCGCGGTCCGCACCGCATCGCAGGCAAGCCCGACGCTTCGTCTACAATCTCGCCTTTTCCCCACAGCTTGTCAGGAAGTCCGCAGGTGTCCCGAACTGCCCCCCAACGTCGCTCGCCGCGGCGCTCATCGAAACATGCGAAGGCGCACGCCCCGGCGGCGGCGCCCGTCATTACCGGCAACGAGCCGGTCATCGAAATCGTTTCGCTCGACATGGAAGCGCGCGGCGTAGGCCGCATCGAGAGCGAAGACGGAACGCCAGGCAAGGTCGTGTTCGTCGAAGGCGCGCTGCCGGGCGAGCGCGTCAGCTACGCGACGCATCGCAGCAAGCCGAAATTCGAGCAGGCCGAAGTCGTCCAGGTGTTCCGCGAAAGCGTCATTCGCACGACACCGAAATGCACGTACTTCAACACTTGCGGCGGCTGCTCGATGCAGCATCTCGACATGCGCGCGCAGGTGGCGGTCAAGCAGCGCGTGCTCGAGGACAACCTGCAGCATCTGGCGAAGCTGCGCCCTGAAACGGTGTTTCGGCCGATTCACGGGCCGTCCTGGGGTTATCGCTATCGCGCGCGGCTCGCGGTGCGCTATCTGCCGGAGCGCGGCGGCATGCGCATCGGCTTTCACGAGAAGAAGAGCAGCTACATCGCCGACATGAAGACCTGCGAGGTGCTGCCGCCGCATGTGTCGGCGATGCTGATGCCGCTGCGCTTCATGGTCCGCAAGCTGTCGATCTACGACCGCATGCCGCAGCTGGAGCTTGCGGTCGGCTCGTCGGTCACGGCGCTCGTCGTGCGCAACCTCGAACCGCTGACGGCTGAGGACGAGCAGGTGCTGCGCGAGTTCGCCGACGAGCACAAGGTGCAGTTCTGGATCCAGCCGGGTGGTCCCGACACGGTCACGCCGCTTTATCCGCTCGACGTGCAGCTCGACTACACGCTGCCCGAATACGGCATCCGCATGCCGTTCAAGCCGACCGATTTCACGCAGGTCAATCACGCCATCAATCGCGTGCTGGTGAGCCGCGCGTTGCGCCTGCTCGCGCCGGCGCGCACCGACCGCGTGCTCGACCTGTTCTGCGGGATCGGCAACTTCACGCTGCCGCTCGCGCGAATCTCGCGGGAAGTGGTCGGCATCGAGGGCAGCGAAGTGCTGACCCAGCGCGCGCTCGCGAACGCGGAGCTGAACGGCGTCGCGGGGCATACGTCGTTCGAGAGCCGCAACCTGTTCGAAGTCACCGCCGACGACCTGCGCGCGCTCGGTCACTTCGACAAGTTTCTGGTCGACCCGCCGCGCGAAGGCGCACTCGCGATCGCGAAGGCGCTCGCCGAGATCGCGCAGAGCGGCAACGGGCCGCTGCCGAAGCGCATCGTCTACGTGTCATGCGCGCCGGCCACGCTTGCGCGCGATGCCGGCCTGCTCGTGCACGAGGCCGGCTATCGGCTGGTGGGTGCGGGCGTCGTCAACATGTTTCCGCATACCTCGCACGTGGAATCGATTGCGCTGTTCGAGCGCGACTGAGTCTCGGGGCGCGCATAAAAGAAAACGCCACGACCGAGGTCGTGGCGTTTTTGCTTTCAGACGACGGTCAGTGTGCCGTCGGCAAGTGGGGCGTCAGAACTGCCACCAGGACTTCTGCGTGCCGGGCCGTGCGCGGCCGGTGACGTACGGGCTGTCGGGGAAAGTGCCGGCCAGCACGCGACGCGTGTCGTCGGCGAGTTGCTGGTTGTTCAGCTTCTCGTACGACAGGATCATGATGTGCAGCGCGTCTTCGATGGCCGGCGCGTTCTTGTATTCGCGCAATGCGAGCTGCGCGCGGTTGATCGCGGCGACATAGGCGCCGCGGCGGTAGTAGTAGTCCGCCGCGTGGACTTCGTGCGACGCCAGCGCGTTGACGATGTAGCGCATGCGCTGTGCGGCGTCCGGCGCGTACTTGCTGTTCGGGAAGCGGTCCACCACGACCTTGAACGCGTCATACGACTCGCGCAGGGACTTCGGATCGCGCTCGCTCATGTCCTGGCCTGAGAAGCGGCCGAACAGACCGAGGTCGTCGTTGAAGTGGATCATGCCCTTCAGGTAGTACGCGTAGGCGATGTCCGGGTGATCCGGGTGCAGCTGGATGAAGCGGTCGATGGCCTGGTCGGCGGCGGCGTTTTCGTTGTCTTTCCAGTTGCAGTACGCGACGTTGATCTGCGCCTGCTGGGCGAAGTGGCCGAACGGGTCGCGGCCCTCGAGCAGCTCGAAATACTTCGCGCACTTGCCCCAGTCACCACCGGTCAGGGCGTCGTTCGCCTCCGTATATAATTTGTTGTTGGCCCACGTGGCCGTTTCGTCGGTCTTTTCCGGCAGGCCGTGGCAAGCCGCAACAGCGACGACGGCTGCAGCGCACGCAACGTATCCGGCCACTTTCCGGGCCGCCTTCTTGATGGCCGCCAAATTGATCGCCGCTTCAGTGATGGTGTTCAAGGCTCGCATTTTCCAGTCTAGCTTTACGTCCAGGTGACCCAGACTCAATGACCCGCTCAAATACTCCAGGCACCGCAGGCGCCGGGAATAGCAACAAAGATTATAGCGTAAGCGCCGACCCCGCCGACGCGTTGGGCGTCGATTCCCTCGACGACGATTTCGCCGGCGACGCGCTCGCCGCAAGCAGTCCGCAAGGGGCCGCGGTCGCGGCGGCAGCCGTGCCCGGTCGCGCGGCCGACGAAGCGCCGCGCCGCGTCGTCGTGCCCGACGAATTGGCCGGCGAGCGCCTCGACAAGGTGGTCGCAAAGGTATTCCCGGAGTTCTCGCGCAGCCGTCTGCAAAGCTGGATCGAGGCCGAGCGGGTGCGCGTCGACGGCAAGCCGGCGAAGATCCGCCAGCCGGTGCCGCTCGGAGCCACCATCGAACTCGAGCCCGATCTGCTGCCCGAGCAGCTCGCCTTCACGCCCGAACCGGTACCGCTCGACATCGTCTACGAGGACGACACGCTCGTCGTCATCAACAAGCCGGCCGGCATGGTCGTGCATCCGGCCGCCGGCAACTGGAGCGGCACCGTGCTGAACGGTCTGCTGTACCGCTATGGCGCGGCGGCGGCCGGTCTGCCGCGCGCGGGCATCGTGCACCGGCTCGACAAGGAAACGTCGGGGCTGATGGTGGTCGCGCGCACGCTCGAGGCGCAGACCGACCTCGTGCGCCAGTTGCAGGCGCGCACGGTGAAGCGCCGCTATCTCGCGCTCGTGTGGGGCAACATGCCCGATGAAGGCACGATCGACGCGCCGATCGGGCGCGATCCGCGCGAGCGCACGCGCATGGCCGTGGTGACGGGGGCGGCCGGCAAGCCGGCGCGTACCCACTTCAGGCGCGTGAGCTCGGCGATCTGGCAACGCCAGCCGGTCACGGCGATTCATTGCGATCTGGAGACGGGGCGTACGCATCAGATTCGCGTCCATTGCGCGCATATCGGCCATCCGCTGCTCGGAGACCCCGTGTACGGACGCGCGCGCGGCAAGCGCTCGGTCACGCCGCTGCCGGACGGTTTCGCGCGCCAGGCGCTGCATGCGTGGCGGCTCGGGCTGATCCATCCGAAGACCGGCCGCTCGATGCAGTGGCGCGCCGACGTGCCGGCCGATATCGAGGCGTTGTCGGCGGCGCTCGGTCTGGGTCGCGACGATACGGTCGAGTTCGACGACGCGTATGACGAGGATGAGGACTACGATGCATCGTTCGACGACGCCGCGTACGATGAAGGCGGCGATCACGACGACCATGACGAGGACGATCAAGCATGAACACGAACTTGCCGGAGCTGGGTTTTGCCGATGTCGTGCAGCCCGCGTGGAACGTGTCGCCGCGCGTGCGTGCGCTCGTCACCACGCGCGACGGCGGCGTCAGCGACGCGCCGTTCGGGCGCTGGCGCGACGGCGCTGATCAGCCTGGCGGTCTCAATCTGGGCATGAAAACCGGCGACGACCCCGCCGCCGTCGCGAGCAATCGCGCACGGCTCCTCGCGCTCGCCGGTGTTCGCGAGGCCGCCTGGCTCGAACAGATCCACGGCGCCGGTATCGTGCGCGCCGAGGACGCGCTCGCGTACGCGCGCGAGCACGGCGCGCCGGCGCGCGCCGACGCAAGCGTCACCGATCACGCGGGCATCGCGTGCATCGTGATGGTCGCTGATTGCATGCCGGTGCTGTTGTGCGATGAAGCGGGACGCGCGGTCGGCGCCGCGCATGCGGGCTGGCGCGGGCTCGCGGCGGGCATCGTCGAGCAGACCGCCGCGCGTGTCGCCGCGCTGGCGGGCGTGCAGGCGAGCGAACTGCACGCGTACCTCGGACCTTCGATCGGGCCCAGCGCATTCGAAGTCGGCCCAGACGTGCGTGACGCGTTCATGACTGGCGTCGACGGCGCGCAACGCGAGGCGACCTCGAACGCATTCGTCACGCATCCGGAGAATGCCGGCAAATATCTGGCCGATCTGCCGGCGCTCGCGCGCCTGCGCCTGCAACGGCTCGGCCTCACGCGAGTCAGCGGCGGTGATCTATGCACGGTCGCGCTGCGCGAGCGGTTTTATTCCTATCGACGCGACCGCGAAACTGGCCGCATGGCCGCATTGATCTGGATCGACAATCAGGCGCAAACCATTGCCGATTAATTTGGCAGGGCGCGCGAGAGCGTCTCGTCATACGTTTAAAATCGAACGGTGGTTTTATTTCGGGTGAATACGCGCGGGTTCGTGATTGTCGAACGCCACTGCGGAGGTGTCGTTGAACACCTGTTCCGCGGCCTTCACGCCTATTTTTTGTTGCACTGCCGGAATACCCGCCGATAGCGCGAATCGGCCGCCGGCAACGTGGCGGCGCGCACAAATAAACAGGCTTAAATGCCATGCACGGTGGGAGTTTTTTGATTTGCTCGTAGCGCGATTCATTTGACTCGCAAAAGTGCGATTTGCCATACAGGGAAAACGATAATTAAAAAACTATCGCACTGCGGCAAAATCGGGAACAAGCATTGACATGCCTTGTGATGGGGAGCAAGAATGTTCCTCCCGAGCTCCACGTCGTACCTGGGACAGGGCGTGACGAGGTCGCGAGCAATCGCTACGTGCGCACGAACCTGCCTCTCAACCCGTCCGTAAGGACTTTCCGGTCAAAAGCAGGCATGGCAGCATCTCATTCCTCAGCTTCCCCTAGCACGGACTCCTCGAAGGAGCACACGCGGCAGGCCGGTATGAGCGGTGCATCGTCAACCGCAGGCATGCAGCAATTTCTCGACGCCTGGATGAACGCATGGCGTTCGTTCGGCGTGCCACCCAACGGCACGTCGTTCCAGGTGCCCTCAATGCCGCAGATGCCAGACCTTGCGCAGATGGCGGCGGGCTTTCCGCAAATGCCGGCGTTTCCCGGCATGCCCGATTTCAGCAAGCTGGCCGTTGGCGCGTTGCCGTCGTTGCCGGGGCTGAGCATTCCCACCGCCGCGATTCCGCCGGAGCGTTTGCAGAAGCTGCAGACCGACTATTCGCGCGAGGCGATGGAACTGATCCAGCAGGCCACCATGTCGGCGATCAAGCCGCCCGCACTCAAGGACCGGCGCTTCAGCGCGGACGCCTGGAGCGAGGCGCCGGTCTATGCGTTCACCGCCGCATGGTATCTGCTGAACGCGCGCTATCTGCAGCAGATGGTCGACGCGCTCGACACCGAGCCGAAAATGCGCGAGCGCATCCGCTTCGCGGTTCAGCAGTGGACCGCGGCGGCCTCGCCGAGCAACTTCTTCGCATTGAATCCCGAAGCGCAGAAAACGCTGCTCGACAGCAAGGGCGAGAGCCTGCGCCAGGGCGTGATGAACCTGCTCGGCGACATGCAGCGCGGCAAGATTTCTCAAACCGACGAATCGCGTTTCGCGGTCGGCGAGAACCTCGCGAACACCGAGGGCTCTGTCGTGTTCGAGAACGATCTGCTGCAACTGATCCAGTACAAGCCGCGCACGCCGACCGTGCGCGAACGGCCGCTCCTGATCGTGCCGCCGTGTATCAACAAGTTCTACATTCTCGACCTGCAGCCCGAGAACTCGCTCGTCGCGCACGGGCTCGATTCGGGCCACCAGGTGTTCCTGATTTCGTGGCGCAATGCGGATCAGTCGGTCGCGCACAAGACGTGGGACGACTACATCGGCGAGGGCGTGCTCACTGCGATCGACACCGTCAGCAAAATCAGCGGCCGCGAGCAGATCAACACGCTGGGCTTCTGCATCGGCGGCACGTTGCTCGCCACCGCGCTGGCGGTGGCGGCGGCGCGCGGCGAACATCCGGCCGCGTCGATGACGCTGCTCACCGCGATGCTCGACTTCTCCGACACGGGCGTGCTCGACGTGTTCGTCGACGAGGCGCACGTGCAGATGCGCGAGCAGACCATCGGCGGCAAGAACGGTGCGCCGCCCGGACTGATGCGTGGCATCGAATTCGCGAACACGTTCTCGTTCCTGCGCCCGAACGACCTCGTGTGGAACTACGTCGTCGACAATTACCTGAAGGGCCGCACGCCGGTGCCGTTCGACCTGCTGTACTGGAATAGCGACTCGACCAGTGTGCCGGGACCGATGTACGTCTGGTATCTGCGCAACACGTATCTCGAGAACAAGCTGCGCGTGCCGGGTGCGCTCACCACCTGCGGCGAGCCGATCGATCTGTCGAAGATCGACGTGCCGACCTTCATCTACGGTTCACGCGAAGACCATATCGTGCCGTGGCAAACCGCGTATGCGTCGGTACCGCTGCTCACCGGGCCGCTGAAGTTCGTGCTTGGGGCGTCGGGCCATATCGCCGGTGTGATCAATCCGCCCGCGAAGAAAAAGCGCAACTTCTGGAAGCTCGATACCGATGCGAAGACGCTGCCCGAATCCGCGGACGAATGGTTCGACGCGGCGACCGAAGTACCCGGCAGCTGGTGGCCCGAATGGACCGAGTGGCTCGATCAGTACGGCGGCAAGAAAGTGAAGCCGCGCGCCACGCCCGGCTCCGACGAATTCCCGGTCATCGAGCCGGCGCCTGGCCGCTACGTGCGGCAAAGGGAGTAAGGTTTCATATACAGGCTCGACGCGCGTGTCCGACGGTCGTTCTGGCGTTGCCTATCGCACGCGGTCGGCCGGTGTATAGATGTATGACAGGTGAATGAGCGTCTGGTTGATGAAGGCGTGTGAGCAACGCAAGTTGCGACGCAATTTTTAACGTAACGGGCTGCGGTGCGGTTGGCCGAGGTGCCCTGAGGATATGGAAATGACTGATGTTGTGATCGTATCGGCCGCTCGTACTGCAGTGGGCAAATTTGGTGGGTCGCTGGCCAAGGTTGCCGCACCTGAACTTGGCGCGATAGCGGTGCGCGCCGTACTCGAACGGGCAGGCGTGAAGCCGGAACAGGTGAGCGAAGTGATCCTGGGCCAGGTGCTGACGGCGGGCTCCGGTCAGAACCCCGCGCGTCAGGCGCTGATCAAGGCGGGCTTGCCGTCGGCCGTGCCGGGCATGACGATCAACAAGGTTTGCGGCTCCGGTCTGAAGGCCGTGATGCTCGCGGCCAACGCGATCATCGCCGGTGACGCGGACATCGTCGTGGCAGGCGGCCAGGAAAACATGAGTGCCGCGCCGCACGTGCTGCCTGGTTCGCGCGACGGTTTCCGCATGGGCGACGCGAAGCTGATCGACTCGATGATCGTCGACGGCCTGTGGGACGTCTACAACCAGTACCACATGGGCGTGACGGCTGAGAACGTCGCGAAGGAATACGGCATCACGCGCGAGCAGCAGGATGCATTCGCGGCGCTGTCGCAGAACAAGGCGGAAGCCGCGCAGAAGGCAGGGCGCTTCAATGACGAAATCGTGCCGGTCGAGATTCCGCAGCGCAAGGGCGAACCGCTGCGCTTCGTTACCGACGAATTCGTACGACATGGCGTGACCGCTGAATCGCTGGCGGGCCTGAAGCCGGCGTTCTCGAAGGAAGGCACGGTCACGGCGGCGAACGCATCGGGTCTGAACGACGGCGCGGCGGCGGTACTCGTGATGTCGCTGAAGAAGGCGGAAGCGCTCGGCCTCACGCCGCTCGCGCGCATCAAGGCGTACGCGAACGCGGGCGTCGATCCGAAGGTGATGGGCATGGGCCCGGTGCCGGCTTCGCGCCGCTGCCTCGAGCGCGCGGGCTGGACGCCGGCCGACCTCGACCTGATGGAAATCAACGAAGCGTTTGCCGCGCAGGCGCTAGCCGTCCACAAGCAGATGGGCTGGGATACGTCGAAGATCAACGTGAACGGCGGCGCGATTGCGATCGGCCACCCGATCGGCGCGTCCGGTTGCCGGATTCTGGTCACGCTACTGCACGAAATGCAGAAGCGCGATGCGAAGAAGGGGCTGGCGTCGCTGTGTATCGGCGGCGGTATGGGTGTCGCGCTCGCGGTCGAGCGCATTTAAAGTACGCTGGGTAGGCCGCGCGCATTCGCGACCGTTCGCGCGCGGCCTCTTGCCGGCAGGAGGCATCTGGCCGCGCGGCAACAGGTGACGCGCGCCGGCCGTGCACATTGCCAGTCGGTCGCCCGGCGGCAGCGCGAACCAGCATCAGGCGAGGCACGAGGCCGCCGGCAGGCGCCTCGACAACGATAACGGAGTGTGGTTTATGACACAGCGAATTGCGTACGTAACGGGCGGCATGGGCGGCATCGGCACCAGCATCTGCCAGCGTCTGCACAAAGAGGGCTTCAGGGTGGTCGCAGGCTGCGGCCCGAATTCGCCGCGCCGTGCGAAGTGGCTCGACGAGCAGAAAGCACTCGGCTACGATTTCGTCGCCTCCGAGGGCAACGTCGGCGACTGGGAATCGACCAAGGCCGCATTCGACAAGGTCAAAGCCGAAGTCGGCGAGATCGACGTGCTGGTCAACAATGCCGGTATCACGCGCGATGTCGTGTTCCGCAAGATGACGCACGAAGACTGGACGGCGGTGATCGACACCAACCTGACCAGCCTCTTCAACGTCACCAAGCAGGTGATCGACGGCATGGTGGAGCGTGGCTTTGGCCGCGTGATCAACATTTCGTCGGTGAACGGCCAGAAAGGCCAGTTCGGCCAGACCAACTACTCGACCGCGAAGGCCGGCATTCACGGCTTTACGATGTCGCTCGCGCAGGAAGTCGCGACCAAGGGCGTGACGGTCAACACCGTGTCGCCGGGGTACATCGGTACCGACATGGTCAAGGCGATCCGCCCGGACGTGCTGGAAAAAATCGTCGCGACGATTCCGGTGCGCCGCCTCGGTCAGCCGGACGAAATCGGCTCGATCGTGGCGTGGCTCGCATCGGAAGAATCGGGTTTTGCCACCGGCGCTGATTTTTCGCTGAACGGCGGCTTGCATATGGGCTGAGCCATCGGCGCGCCGGCCCGCAAGGCGGTGCGCTTCGGCTCAGATCGTTTCGCCGGCGTCCCGGCTGGGCAATGGTCCGATTGCGCAGCCCGGACGCCGTTTCCGCGTTTGCTAAACTCGAGCTTAAAGGCGTTACATGACTACTACTACAAAGAAAACGGCCGAACGACTGATCAAGAAATATCCGAATCGTCGGCTCTACGACACCGAGACGAGCACCTACATCACGCTGACCGATGTAAAGCAACTCGTGCTCGATCAGGAAGATTTCAAGGTGATCGATGCCAAAAGCAACGAGGACCTGACGCGCTCGATCCTGCTGCAGATCATTCTCGAAGAGGAGAGCGGCGGCCTGCCGATGTTCTCGTCGTCGATGCTGTCGCAGATCATCCGGTTCTACGGTCATGCGATGCAGGGCATGATGGGTACGTATCTGGAAAAGAACATCCAGGCCTTCATCGACATTCAGGCGAAGCTCGCCGACCAGTCGAAGAATCTCTATGAAGGCAAGGCGATGAACCCCGAAGTCTGGTCGCAGTTCATGAAC
The DNA here is from genome assembly GCF_021390595.1 of Paraburkholderia sp. HP33-1. NCBI lineage: Bacteria > Pseudomonadati > Pseudomonadota > Betaproteobacteria > Burkholderiales > Burkholderiaceae > Paraburkholderia > Paraburkholderia sp. HP33-1. Next base: position 1,570,981 of record NZ_JAJEJR010000001.1, read on the forward strand.
ATGCAGGCGCCGATGATGCAGGGCATGATGACCAGCTACATCGAGCAATCGAAGAACATGTTCGTGCAGATGCAGGAACAGATGCAGAACCAGGCGAAGACGATGTTCGCCACGTTCCCGTTCACGCCGGGCGGCGCAGTCAATGCGAGCAACGCGAGCAATGCGCCGGCTACGCCGCAGGGGAATCCGGAGCCGGAGAAGAAGTGACGCAATGAGTGGCGGCGGGGTCAGCTCGGGTTGACGAGGGCTTTTTTCGGGGAAGCCAGCGCACGCGAAGCCGACCTTCATCGTTGCAGCAGGATCCCGCGACTTGAGTACTGGCTGCGCCAGGGACTCGTCGGCTGCGTATCGTTTCCATTGAGCCACGTTGCCAATCTGGCGGCGCGGGTTCGCGTGAGTGAGTAGCCGTCGACGCGCTACAATGGCGGGCTGCTTGTGCCGTTCCCGTTTTCCTTCCGCTGGACCCACCCTATGTTTCCGATCGTCCCCCTGATCGTGTCAGCGTCGGCTGCACGTATCAATCTCCGCTGACCCGCCGTTCACCCACATCCTTATGAGCCGGCTGTTTCTCGCCCCGATGGAAGGGCTTGCGGACTATGTGCTGCGCGACGTGCTGACGAGCGCGGGCGCTTTCGACGGCTGCGTGTCCGAATTCATCCGTATCACAGGCTCGCTGCTGCCGACGCGTGTCTACGAGCGCGAGGCGCCCGAAATCCTGCACGCGAGCGTGACTGCCAGCGGCACGCCGATGGTGATCCAGCTGCTCGGAAGTGATCCCGCATGGATGGCGCGCAATGCCGCGCATGCGGCCACGCTGTCGCCCTACGGTATCGACCTGAACTTCGGCTGTCCTGCCAAAGTCGTCAATCAGCATGGCGGCGGCGCGATGCTGCTCGCGAACCCGCAGCTGCTGAACCGGATCGTGTCGGCCGTACGCGCCGCGGTGCCGGCCAATGTCGCCGTGACGGCAAAAATGCGCCTCGGCGTGTCCGACACGTCGCGGGCGATCGAATGCGCGCAGGCGCTCGCGGACGGTGGTGCGGCCTCGCTCGTCGTGCATGCGCGCACGCGTGACGACCGCTACCGGCCGCCTGCCCACTGGGAGTGGATCGCGCGCATCGACGACGCCGTCGACGTGCCCGTCATCGCGAACGGCGAGGTCTGGACCGTGGCGGACTGGGAGCGCTGCCGCTCGATCAGCGGCTGCTCGGACGTGATGATCGGGCGTGGCGCCGTGTCGGACCCGTTCCTCGCGCAGCGGATCCGCGGGCTCATGGACCCGTGTCCGTCGGCCGACGAATGGCAGCGGGTGTTGCGTTCGATCGTCGGCTACATGAACAAGCTGCGGGCGCGCGGCACGCTGAGCCACGAGCATGGCCGCGTCAAGAAATGGCTGAGCTACCTGCAGCGCACCTGGCCGCAAGCGGCCGAACTGCACGCGGCGATCCGTCGCGTGCAGGACTCTGACGAAATTCTTACGGTAATCGGCCAGGCGCTGGCGGCCGGGGGCGCGTCGGCGCCGTCGCGTCAGGACGTTTTCGGCGACGAAAATTGCGAGCTGGATCAACCCGATCCGGTCGAGCCCATCCCCGTTTGAAGACTAGAATTCAAAGACTTACGAGCGGTAGCGGTGGCGAACCGCTACAATTCAGGGTTTAACGTCTTCAAGCGGTTCCTCATGTCTTCCACCCCCTCGAACGCTCCGGCCGCGCCGGGCGCCACGCCCAAAGTCGGCTTCGTTTCCCTCGGCTGCCCCAAGGCCCTCGTCGACTCCGAGCAGATCATCACCCAGCTGCGCGCCGAAGGCTACGAAATTTCCGGCACCTATGACGGCGCGGACCTCGTTGTCGTCAACACCTGCGGTTTCATCGACGAAGCCGTACAGGAAAGCCTCGACGCGATCGGCGAAGCACTCAGCGAAAACGGCAAGGTGATCGTCACCGGTTGCCTCGGCGCGAAGAAGAGCGCGAGCGGCACGGGGCTGATCGAGGAAGTGCATCCGAAAGTGCTCGCCGTGACCGGCCCGCACGCGGTCGGCGAGGTGATGCAGGCGGTGCACAACCATCTGCCCAAGCCGCACGATCCGTTCATCGATCTGGTGCCCGCTGCGGGCGTCAAGCTCACGCCGCGCCACTACGCGTACCTGAAGATTTCCGAGGGCTGCAATCACCGCTGCACGTTCTGCATCATCCCGTCGATGCGCGGCGATCTCGTCTCGCGCCCGGTCGCCGAAGTCATGCTCGAAGCGGAGAACCTGTTCAAGTCCGGCGTGAAGGAACTGCTCGTGATTTCGCAGGACACGAGCGCCTACGGCGTCGACGTCAAATACCGCACCGGTTTCTGGAACGGCAAGCCGATCAAGACGCGCATGACGGATCTGGTCGGCGCGCTCGGCGAACTCGCGGCGCAATACGGCGCATGGGTGCGTCTGCATTACGTGTATCCGTACCCGAGCGTCGACGAAGTGATTCCGATGATGGCCGAGGGTCCATACAAGGGCCACGTGTTGCCGTATCTCGATGTGCCGTTCCAGCACGCGCATCCGGAAGTGCTCAAGCGCATGAAGCGCCCGGCCAACGCCGAGAAGGTGATGGAGCGCGTGAAGGCGTGGCGCGAGATCTGCCCGGATCTGACGATCCGCAGCACGTTCATCGCCGGCTTCCCGGGCGAGACCGAAGAGCAGTTCGAAACGCTGCTCGATTTCATCCGCGAGGCGGAGCTCGATCGCGTCGGCTGCTTTGCCTATTCGCCGGTCGAAGGCGCGAGCGCCAACGAACTCGACGGCGCGTTGCCTGACGAGGTGCGTGAGGAGCGTCGCGCGCGCTTCATGGAAGTGGCCGAGCAGGTGTCGGCCAAGCGCATCGCGAAGAAGGTCGGCAAGACGCTGAAGGTGCTGGTCGACGAAATCAACGCGGATGGCGGCATCGGTCGCACCGCGGCGGATGCGCCCGAGATCGACGGCGTCGTCTATATCGCGCCGGCCACCAAGGCGTCGAAGCGCTACAAGGTCGGCGATTTCGTGTCCGTGAAGATCACCGGCGCGGACGGCCACGATCTGTGGGGCGAGGTCTAGGCGATGACGGTCAACGCGGCTGCGCGGCATGAAGGTCAAACACCGGAAATCCTCGCGCTCGGCGAGGCGATGATCGAATTCAACCAGTCGGCGAAGGATCAGCCTAACTATCTGCAAGGCTTCGGCGGCGACACGTCGAACTTCTGCATCGCGGCCGCGCGCCAGGGTGCGAAGACCGGCTTCGTCTCAGCAGTCGGCGCCGATCACTTCGGACGCCTGCTCGTCGATCTGTGGGAGCGCGAGCGCGTCGATACGTCGTTCGTGCGCATCGATCCGCAAGCATCGACCGGCGTCTATTTCGTGTCCCACGGCGCGAGCGGCCACGCGTTCGACTATCTGCGCGCGGGCTCGGCGGCGAGCCGCTATGCGCCGGCCGATCTGCCGCGCGACGCGCTCGCGGCGGCGAAGGTCGTCCATCTGTCGGGCATCAGTCTCGCGATCAGCGTGAGCGCCTGCGACGCCGCGCTCGAGACGATCGCGCATGCGCGCGTGAACGGCGTGCGCGTGAGCTTCGACACCAATCTGCGCCTGAAGCTGTGGCCGCTTGCGCGGGCGCGCGCGGTAATGCTCGAGGCGATCCGCCAGACCGACATCTGCCTGCCGAGCTGGGATGACGTGACCGAACTGACGGGGCTGACCGGCCGCGACGAGATCGTCGACTTTCTGCTGTCGCATGGGCCGAGCGTGGTCGCGCTGAAGCTCGGCAAGGATGGCTCGTATATCGCCACGCCGAACGAGCGGCGAGTCGTGCCGGGCCACGCCGTCGATGCGGTCGATGCGACCGGCGCCGGCGACTGCTTTGGCGGCGCATTTATCGCGCGCATCGTCGCGGGCGACGATCCATTTGCTGCCGCGCGTTACGCGAACGTCGCCGCAGCGCTGTCGACGCAAGGCTATGGCGCGGTCGCGCCGATTCCGTCGCGCGAGACAGTCGAGCGACTGCTGGCGGGCTAGCTATCACGTGAGCCGCGCGCGGCGCAACGTGGCCCGCGCTGGCGTAATCATCCAGGCAAACTGGAGAGACAACAGGAGGGGCAAGCGATGCAACGGGACGTAGTGGTGGTAAGCGGTGTGCGCACGGCAATCGGCACGTTCGGCGGCAGCCTGAAGGATTTCGCGCCGACCGATCTCGGCGCGCGCGTCGTGCGCGAAGTGCTCGAGCGCGCGAGCGTATCGGGCGACGAAGTCGGGCACGTCGTGTTTGGCAACGTCGTGCACACCGAGCCGAAGGACATGTATCTCGCCCGCGTCGCGGCGATCAACGGCGGGGTCGCGCAGCATACGCCCGCGCTGACCGTCAACCGGCTATGCGGCTCGGGCTTGCAGGCCATCGTTTCGGCGGCTCAGAGCGTGCTGCTCGGCGATGCCGATATCGCGATCGGCGGCGGTGCGGAAAACATGAGCCGCGCGCCTTACTCGATGCCTGCCGCGCGCTTCGGTCAGCGCATGGGCGACGCGCGTCTCGTCGACATGATGGTCGGTGCGCTCAACGATCCGTTCCAGTCGATCCACATGGGCGTGACCGCCGAGAACGTCGCGCGCAAGTACGAGATCTCACGCGACGCGCAGGACGCGCTCGCGCTCGAATCGCATCGCCGCGCGGCGCACGCGATCACGAGCGGCTACTTCAAGGAACAGATTCTACCGATCACGATTCCGTCAAAGAAGGGCGACGTCGTGTTCGATACGGACGAGCACGCGCGGCTGAACGCAACAGCGGAAGACTTCTCGAAGCTCAAGCCGGTGTTCGTGAAGGAGAACGGCACGGTGACGGCGGGCAACGCGTCGGGCATCAACGACGCCGCCGCGGCCGTCGTGCTGATGGAACGCGGCGTCGCCGAGCGGCGCGGCGTGAAGCCGTTGGCGCGGCTCGTGTCCTACGCGCATGCCGGCGTCGATCCGGCGTACATGGGCATCGGGCCGGTGCCGGCGAGCCGCAAGGCGCTCGAGCGGGCCGGTCTCACGGTTGCCGATCTCGACGTCATCGAGGCCAACGAGGCGTTCGCCGCGCAGGCCTGCGCGGTCAGCAAGGAGCTCGGCTTCGATCCGGCCAAGGTCAATCCGAATGGCTCGGGCATTTCACTCGGCCATCCGATCGGCGCGACCGGGGCGCTGATTACCGTGAAGGCGCTGTACGAACTGCAGCGCATCGGCGGGCGCTATGCGCTCGTCACGATGTGCATCGGTGGCGGCCAAGGCATCGCGGCAGTGTTCGAGCGTCTCTGATCGCGGCCGGCGGCCACGCGCGGCATGCGTAGCAAGCAGGAACCAGTAACAAGGATGGACAGGATGCAGGAAGCGAAAGTGACGAAGGGTTCGGCAGCGCGCGAGTTGCGCCGGCGCGCCGGCGTGGTGGCGAGCGCTGCCGCGCTGCTGTGCGCCGGCACGGTACTGTGGACGCCGCCGCAGGCATGGGCCGAAAGCGATGCGGTCACGCAACTGGCGGCGCCGCCGCCGATCCAGTTGCCGCTGAAACCGAGCGCCGAGTTCGCGAAGTTTCCGCGCTATGCGGGCACGCTCGGCACGCGGCCGATCGTGCTGCGGCTTGGCCCCAAGACCGATGATCCGTCCGGCGTGCACGGCGAGTATCAGTACACCGATACCGGCGAGGTGATCCTGATCGCCGGCGATCGCGTCGGCGATACGCTCGAAGTCGAGGAATCGAACGACGGCACGCATATCACCGGCAACTGGGTCGGCAAGTTCGCGGCGGACGGCTCGCTCGAAGGCGAGCGGATGAACGTCGACGATTCGAACCCTCAGGAGTTCAACCTGAAGCCGCTGGCGGCCGGTTCGGCCGGCGCTGCGGCGGCGAAAGCTGCAACCCCGGCACCGCAACCGGATGCGGCCAACGGCGCGGCTGCGTCGCCCGCAGCGGCGCCCGCAGCGGCGCCCGCAGCGGCGCCCGCTGCCGGCGGACATCCGGTGGGCGGCGTCAGCAACCTGCAAACCGGCGACTGATGGATCCGCGCGCCGGGCATCCGGAATCGCGCGGCGCGGGTATTGTGTCGGTCGCGCTTCCGTGTGTTTTTCATCGAGCTTCACATGACTGAATCCAAACTCAAACGCGGTCTGCAAACCCGCATCGTGCACGCCAAGGACCAGATCACGCCGGGCTTCGAATCGTTCTCAACGCCGGTCACGCGCGCGTCGACGGTGGTGTTCCCCGATCTCGCCGCGATGCGCGCGCTCGACTGGAAGAACGACGCGCAATGGCGCTACGGCCTGCATGCGACGCCGACGCAGATCGCGCTCGCGCAGCGCCTCGCCGCGATCGAGGGCGGCAATCACGCGCTGCTGCAGCCATCGGGTCTGTCGTCGATCTCGAACGTCTACTTCGGCCTTGTAAAGGCCGGCGACGACGTGCTGATCCCCGATAACGTCTACTCGCCGAACCGCGAGCTCGGCGACTGGCTCGCGCGCGATTTCGGCATCACGGCGCGCTACTACGATCCGCTGATCGGCGCGGGCATCGCCGGTCTGATCCGGCCGAACACGCGCCTGATCTGGATCGAGGCGCCCGGCTCGGTGACGATGGAAGTGCCCGACGTACCGGCCATCACGGCGGCGGCGCGCGCGCGCAAGGTCGTCACCGCGATCGACAACACGTGGTCCGCGGGCCTCGCGTTCCGGCCGTTCGAGCACGGCGTCGACATCTCGGTGCAGGCGCTGACCAAATACCAGTCGGGCGGCGGCGACGTGCTGATGGGCGCGACGATTACGGTCGACCGCGAAGTCCATGTGAAGCTGAAGGCGGCGCGCATGCGCATGGGCATCGGCGTGTCTTCGGACGACTGCTCGCTGATCCTGCGCAGCCTGCCGAGCATGCAGCTGCGTTTCGCGCAGCACGACCGTGCGGCGCTGTCGCTCGCGACGTGGTTGAAGAGCCGGCCGGAAATCACCGCGGTGTTGCATCCGGCGCTCGCCGACTGCCCGGGGCACGACGTGTACAAGCGCGATTTCACCGGCGCGGGCGGCCTGTTTTCGGTCGTGTTCGACGAACGTTACAGCGATTCGCAGATCGACACCTTCTGCGAATCGCTCGAACTTTTTTCGCTCGGCTGGAGCTGGGGCGGCGCACATAGCCTCGCGATGCCGTATCACATCGGGTCGATGCGCACCGCGGCACAGTGGCCGCACCGGGGCACGCTGGTGCGCTTCTATATTGGTCTCGAGGACGAGGCAGATCTGCGCGCGGATATCGAACAGAGCCTGGCGACGCTCGCTTAACGCGCGCTGGCGCTGTTTGGCCCCGTGGTTCGAGAAGCCCGCCGGGATGGGTTCCCGGCGGGCTTTTTTGTCGCTCCCTGTATCAAGCAAGCCTAACCAATTGGCCGAATATTCGATGCCGCGTCGCGACGCTACGATGGTGTCTATTCCGACCAACGTCGCGGTTTGCGCGGAACTTCGATGAATCTTTTCTTCTGGATGTTGCTGAATCTCGCAGTGCCGATTGCCGGGCCGATCTTTACGCTCGCGATGGTCGCGCCGGCGTATGGTCGGCGCGTTGCCAGGGCGATGATTGCGTCGTCGGTGAAAGACGGGCAATTGTTCTGGTGTGCGATTGGACTGTGCGCTGCCGCGATTTATGAGGCAGTGACGGCGTTGGAGCAGGGCAGTCGCGAGACGCCGATGCTTGCACTTGGGATTGTCGGGTTTTGCGGGCTGGCATTCGCCTGTTCCATAGCCGTGATGGCAGGCTTGCTCAAGGGGTGGCAGGAAGGCTTGGGTGCCGATTTCGGCGACAGGCAGACCGGGTTCGTGGTCGGCAGGTTCTCGCGTGGGGTGATAGCCACGTCGATTTTCTCGATTTGCATCGCGGCGATTCTATCCGCGGCTTTGCACATCCACCTGAATTAGCTCTTTTTGCGATAGTGCAGCTCTTATACTGGTCCTGTCTTGTGGAGGAGCTTATGAAACAATTTATCCTGTCTTTGGAAATAGGCAAAAATCACGACCGCATCATGAAGGGCGTGTTGATCTTCAATATTCTGATTTCTGTTGGCATGCTCGCCATGCTCCTGCCCGGCATTTTCAACAGATAACGTCGCAATTCGCGCGGTTCGCTATCGCGGCGGTCGTGGTACCGGCGCGATAACGAATCCCTCAAGTCCCCAGCCTCAAAACAACCGCAGCAAGCCGTCCAGTCCAACGAAATTGAACGACACGCTGGCTGCTTCGCGCACTACCGGTTTCGCGCGGAATGCGACCGAGAGTCCTGCTGCGGCCATCATCTTCAGGTCGTTCGAGCCGTCGCCCATCGCAATCGCGCGCGACGGCTCGATGCCGAGCGTCGCGCAGGTCTCGCGCAGCGTCCGCGCTTTCACGTCCGCATTGACGATCTCCCCGATTACATTGCCGGTCAGCTTGCCGTCGACAATTTCAAGCGTGTTCGCACGCGTGAAATCGAGGCCGAGGCGCGCCTTCAGCTTCTCGGTGAAGAACGTAAAACCTCCCGAGACGAGCAGCGTTTTCAGGCCCGCCTGTTTCGCTCCGGCGAGCATCCGTTCGGCGCCCGGCGACAACTGCAGCCGCTCCTCGTACACGCGCTCGAGCGCTCTGGCGTCGAGTCCCTTTAGCAGCGCGACGCGACGCGTCAGGCTTTCGTTGAAGTCCTTGATCTCGCCGCGCATTGCAGCCTCGGTGATCGCCGCGACTTCGGCTTTCAGCCCGCAGAAATCAGCGATTTCGTCGATGCACTCGATCGTGATCAGCGTCGAATCCATGTCCATCGCGACGAGGCCAAAGTCGCGCAACTGCCGGCGGGCTTCGATGAACGCGTAATCGAGTTGATGCGTGTAGCAATACGCTTCGACGTCGGCGCGTTGCGCGACGTTCGCGTCGGCGATGCGAATGGCGTTCGCGTCGATGGCGGCGGCGTGCGAGCCGCGCGAGAGCGCGACGATCGTTTTGTGGTGGTCGGCGGAAAGGGGGGCGACGCTTTGAATGACGAGGTTCATGGACGACCAGTGACGCGGGAAAAGAGAGGCGCGTGACGCGCGGAAAATCCCGCTATTGTATCGGTTCTGTGCGCCGCGCCGTCGTAGGCGGCGGTACACAACAAGACCCCCTTCACCAGTGCGCGGGCCTGTCGCTGGCGCGGCTCGAGCCGCGGATTGCGATCGGCCGCTTCGGGCAGCGCTTCCCCGCGTATCGCCTCGATGGCGAGCCGACGCGCGGCGGGCGCGTGCGGTTTCGCGGGTTTGCGGCGGTGCCGGTCCTGCTCGAGCCTTGACGCGGCCTCGAATAATAATGCCCCTAAACCCGTGGCACGCTTGCTGCTGCGCCTGATGTCAGGGAACCCGCCCGACAAGGAGCCGACGTGCAACGGCAAACCGAACCCGCTTCCGACGATGCGCCGCGAAAAAGCGCGCCAAGCAAGCGCGCGCAGAGCGAAATCGCCGGAGTGCGCATCTCGCATCCCGATCGCGTGATCGACAAAAGCAGCGGCGCGAGCAAGCTCGACCTCGTGCGGTACTACGAATCCATTGCCGGATGGATGCTGCCGCATCTGCGCGAGCGGCCCGTTGCTCTGGTGCGCGCGCCCGAGGGTATCGGCGGCGAGCTGTTCTTCCAGAAGCACAGCCAGAAGCGGGCGATCGCGCACGTCGCGCAGCATGAGGGACTCGATCCGGGCCATCCGCCGCTGATCACGATCGACACGCTCGCCGCGCTGGTCGGCGCCGCGCAGATGGGCACCGTCGAATTTCATACGTGGAATGCGATTGCGTCGAACATCGAAAAGCCCGACCGCGTCGTGTTCGATCTCGACCCGGACCCGTCGCTCGGCTGGGAGCGCATGATCGAGGCCGCGCAATTGACGCGCTCGCTGCTCGACGAACTGGGCCTCAAGTCGTTCTGCAAGACGAGCGGCGGCAAGGGCTTGCACGTGATCGTGCCGCTCGCGAAGCAGGCCGGTTGGGACGAAGTGAAGGAATTCT